>CAYQEG010000287.1:4867-9239 GCA_964416435.1 uncultured Rickettsiales bacterium | reverse complement strand
GAGACGGAGCTCCTGGAGGACCCCATGCAGCGCACCCCCGTCGCCGCCGCCGCGGACGACGACGACGCCTCCGACGACGACGACGCGACCGACGACGACGACGCGACCCCCCCGCCGGTCCACGCGCTGACCGACGTGGCGCTGTACATCAACCTCGGGGACTCGGTCGCCGCGGGGTACGACGCCACGGGCAACAACGGCGTCGGAGGTCGCGGCTACGCCCGGCTGATCGTCTCCAACCACGCCGACTACCCCGCCTACGCCCCCGAGCACCTCGAGGCGGTGGCGCCGGGGGTCGACTTCCGGGACCTGTCCGACGGGGGCACGACGAGCGACGAGATCCTCGAGATCCTCGAGGACTCGCTGAACGGCTTGCCCGCCTCGGCGACCGGCGACGTGCTCGTCACCATCAGCGCCGGCGGCAACGACTTCAACGACTCGATCTGGACGATGGTCACCCCGGCGCTGACCGAGGCGGCGGCCGCCAACGTCGCGTCGAACCTCGCCGAGATGACCACGCTGCTGCGGGACCGGTACGAGGACGCGGACAGCGAGGTGCTGGTCGTCTTCCTGGACATCCAGGACCCGACCGACGGCACCGCCACCATCCCCGCCGAGTTCGACGAGGGCTTCTGCGAGGCGATCCAGAACCCGGCCGTCGCGGTGGTCGGCGAGATCGTCCTGGCCAACCTCGGGATCATGAACACCGCCATCGCCGACCAGGCGACCGCCTCCGGCGCGCTGCTCGCCGGTTACCACGACCACTTCATGGGCCACGGCATGACCGCCGCGCCGGCCGACCGCTGGATGTCCGACGACTGCGCCCACCCGATGGACGTCGGCCACCACCAGCTGCGGGTGCTCATCTGGGAGCTGCTGTCCGGTGAGGCTCCGTGAACCCGACGACCACTGCTAGCCTCGATGTGCGAGGGGAGTCCAAATGAAGAACCTGCCGTTCCTGCTCCTGTTGGTGCTGGGCCTCGTCGGATGTCCGGATCCCGGGCCGCAGCCCGATGACGACGACGCCACCGACGACGACGACGACGCCACCGACGACGACGACGCCACCGACGACGACGACAGCGCAGCGGACGACGACGACGACAGCGCAGCGGACGACGACGATGACGACGACGCGACGCCCGAGCCCGAGGAGGTCCTCGTCCCCGAGGGCGCCGACCTCGGCGTGCCGGGGCAGCTCGCGGGCATCCGCGCCGTCGGGAGCTGGGAGTCGGTCGACTGGGTGAGCAACCAGGCCGAGGTCGCCCTCGTCGCCCCCGAGCCGGGCGGACCACCCCAGCTGCTGGAGCCCGGATTCCACGTAGACACCTCGCCGGTCGACCCGGCCGCCCTGGAGTTCGACCGCGTGCTCAAGGCCGCGATCAAGCCGGCCCTGGAAGGGGGTGCCCAGTGAGCCGCCTCCGACTGCTCGTGACCCTCTCCACGCTGCTGCTGTTCGCGTCGGCGGTGCACGCCGGCGGCGACCCGGTCGACACCGACGAGGACGGCATCCTCGACGACGGCGACTTCTCGGGGCTGAGCGACGACGCCCCCTGCACCGGCGGTGACGTCGCCGACTGCGACGACAACTGCCCCGCCGACATCAACGCCGATCAGCTCGACCTGGACGGGGACGCCATCGGCGACGTCTGCGACGACGACATGGACGGCGACGGACTCTCCAACGCCGACGAGCTCGTGCTGCTGACGGACCCCACCGATCCCGACACCGACGGCGACGGACTCGACGACGGCACCGAGGCCGGCGGCGCCACCGACCCGCTGGACCCGGACACCGACGGCGACTCGATCGACGACGGGGACGAGGTCGACAACGGCACGGATCCCGCCGACCCGGACACCGACGACGACGGCCTCGACGACGGCTACGAAGACGACATCGGCACCGACCCGACCGACGAGGACAGCGACGACGACGGCGCCAGCGACGGCGCCGAGGACGACGTCGGCACCGACCCGATCGACCCCGACACCGACGGCGACGGGATCAACGACGGCGAGGAAGACAACTGGGACAACGACATGGCCGGCCCGCCGGAGGACACGCCGTGCGCGCTGACTCCGGACTGCGACGGCGACGGCACGCCGGACGGCGAAGAGGGCAACAACCCCCAGGACCCGGGCTGCGGCCGCGGCCTGAACAACGGCGACATCGTCGACACCATCGGCACGGTGGCCGGCTACAGCACCTGGGTGGGGCTGGGCGTGAGCACCGGCATCCTCGGCTACAGCTCCGGCTTCGGCCTGACCACGCGACTGGCGCCCGAGGGGCTGTTCACCCACCTCGGCACCTCGTCGTCGGTCTACTTCCCCAACTGGGACCTGGGATCCTTCAGCTACAGCGTCGACACGGGCTGGGCGGTGCCGCGCAACCCGTCGGTCGCCCACCTCAAGGACTTCGCCGACATGCAGGCGATCACCTTCAGCTACGGGCTGCAGGTGTTCCTGCTGTCGGTCCCGGTGTCGATCACGATCTTCCTCAAGGACGGCGGCATCGACCGCGCGATCCAGACGGGCACCGGCGTCGGCATCAGCGTGTCGGTGTTCCTGCTGTTCGGCATCCCCGCGATCCCGTTCAACTTCAGCCTGTCGGTGCAGCAGGACAGCAGCACGATCATCGGCTTCATGCTGTCCGAGAAGTTCGACGAGGCGACGTGCCTCGCGCTGTCCGGCGCGCCCCCGCCCCCGCCCCCGATGGAGGCGTCGTGGGAGACCCCCGACGGGGAGCCCTGGGACGACGAGCTGGGGCCCGGCGGACCGGACGTCGACTACGGCAGCTCCACGACGGTCGGCTACGGCGACGACGGGCTGGCCCTGGCGGCCCAGGCGCTGCGCGACTACACGAGCAGCCGGCCCGAGGGCGAGACCGAGCGGGTGCTCGCCGACTTCGCGGTGAGCAATCTCGCCGACCAGCTCGACACCCTGTCCTACCGCCAGGGTCGCGGCCCCGCCGACGGCATCCCGGCGCGGAGCAACGCCGACTTCGCCGGGGAGTTCCTCGACAGCATCGCCCCCATGGGGACGACGACGGTGCCGGACACCTCCCTGGAGGCGTTCATGTGGCGCACCGCGCAGGTGTTCGCGAACACCCCGATCAACACGGTCGGCGACGCGGCCTACATCTGCGGCGAGGCGGGCCGCGACTTCGAGTGGGTCGTGCCCGATCCCATCGGCTGGACCTTCACCGGCCGCAGCATGCTGACCACGACCCAGACCATGCTCGAGGCCGAGGTGATGCGGGCCGCGGTCCGGGATCGGCCGGACGAGCTCACCCCCGCCGTGCAGGAGGTCTTCGGCACCGCCGGGGTGCCGACCTACATGGAGATGTCCGTCGACGAGATCATCGCGCGGTTCCCCGAGGTGACGCCGGAGATGCTCGAAGGCGCGACCATGCGCATCGGCGCGTGGCCCCGGGTGGACGACGCCGACTTCGAGATCGTCGACGGCACGGTCGCCATCAACTACACGTCCGAGGACGCCCACGACATCGTCTTCGAGGTGACGCTGCTCGCGGACACCCTGGCCGAGCCGCTGCCGGGCGACCTCGCCGGCCGCAACCTGCGCTTCGACTACCGCCTGGTGCACATCGAGGCGGCGGAGATGGACCGCCTGTGGCTGACCGTGCCGCAGGTCATGGAGGCGGGCGACGAGCTGCACGCGACCGCGGCGGCGGTCGATGCGTTCGGCAACCGGGTCACCGACGTGACCATGGACGTCGACCTGGTCGGCCCCCACGACGGCGTCGTGCTGAACGCCGAGCCGGAGACGATGGAGAACGGCATCGCCCACTTCCGGGTGCAGCCGACGGCGACGATCCCGCGGATCGACGACGTGCAGAACGTCATCCTGGTCACCGGGGGCGGCGACGAGGTGAACGGCTACGAGCTGACCGGCTCGGGCATCAGCCGCAGCTCCACCGTCTACCTGGACGGCGTCGCGTTCGGCGACCAGGGCATCGTCCTGACCATCCCGGACAACGACCGCGTCTGGTTCGGGCTGCCGGACTGGGGGTTCATCGCGCCGGGTGATCACACGTTCCAGGTGGCCAACCCGGGCGGCCACCTCAGCGACCCGCACCTGCAGACGTTCTGATTCCGGACGGTCACTCGACTGTCCACAGACGAAAGAACACACCGCCGCAACATCTCGGCAGCGCGCCAGGGGTCTCGTCGTTCTTGGTTCGGACGAGGAGATCCCCCATGGCTGCCCTGCGCATCTTCACTCTCCTGGCCTGCGGCTTCGCGCTGCTCGCCTGCAACGAGAACGCCCTGCACACGTTCCCGGACAACAACCCCCCGCCCCTGGGCGACGGGGACGACGACGACGACGACGACGACGATGACGGCGTCGA
>CAYQEG010000287.1:0-4857 GCA_964416435.1 uncultured Rickettsiales bacterium | reverse complement strand
CCCCCCCCCCCCCCCCCCCGCGCCCCCCCCGCCCCGGGGGGGGGGGCCCCCCCCCCCCCCCCCCCCCCCCCTTGCCGGGGGCCCCCGACGACGACACCGGCGGTCCGTACGACGACGGCAATCCGGACGACGACGACGTCGGCACGGATGACGACGACGATGACAGCGACCCCAACAGCGACGACGACGACGTCAACACCGACGACGACGACGACGACGACGAGCCGGAGGAGTGGCTGGACGAGTGCCCTGAGGACGCGATCCCGATCACGGACTTCTACAGCTCGGACGGCGGCGACGGCATCTACACCCTGAGCTGGGGACCGACCGAGGCGGACGCGACGCTCGAGGCGCCGGTCGCCGGCATGTACGCCGTCTACGACACCTACGTGTACGAGAGCGGCGGCAGCCAGACCAACGAGTCCGGCTTCATCCGCATCCGCAACAACGAGAACCCCGACGGCGCGCCGATCAGCCCCAACTGTGGCCTCGACTACATCATCCAGGACAGCGACAACAGCGGCTCACCGCCCGCCCCCTACGTCTACCTGGGCACGTTCGAGCTGGTGCAGGGGGCCAACGAGCTGACGCTCTATCACTACTGCGCGCTGTACCGGCAGGGCTACTGCGGCTCGTTCCACATCGGCGACCCGGACGCCAACAGCGGCTGCGAGGGGAGCGGCCCCAACTCGATCCACCTCGAGGGCGAAGGGATCTGCCTCGTCCCGAGGTAGCGGCCGCTCAGGGAAGCCGGCGAAAGCGCGAGACCGTGGTGCCCGACCGGGCCTCCATCGTCAGCTCATCGTCGCCGTCGAAGCGCACGTCCCACGTCTGGGTCAACCCCATCGCGTCGGTCGTCTCCACCGCCAGCCCGCCCGGCTGGTCGTGGACCAGCGTCCAGGTCAGCACGACCTCCTTGTCGACGAGGTGCAGCACCATCTGCTCGTCCGTGACGCTCATTCCGATCTCCGCCGCCTTCTGGACGTGATCCCGCATCGAGCGCACGTGCGCGCTGTCCCCGAGCTCTCCCAGCTGGGCCAGCGCCTCGGTCCGCTGCTGCTCCTCCTCTGGCGTCAGCACCACCTGCCAACTGCCCACCAGGCGCTCGGCCTGCTCCACCGTGCGGGCGGCGGCCGCCGACGGATCGGGGGTCGCCTCGGGAGGCTCGGCGGGGGTGGAGGCCCGCCCGCAAGCGAGCAGACCGGAGCACGCGAGGACCAGCACGAAACGCCGCATCGCATCATCGTAGTCAGAATCATCCGACGGTGACTGCGACAGAGCGCCTGACGGTCGCCTATGATTCGCAGGATGTCCGCGGTCCGCATCTGCATCCGCTGCGAGCGGCACAACGGTCCCAGCTTCACGAATTGCATGTACTGCGGGGATCCCCTGGCGACCCCGCCGCAGGATGCCCCCGACGTGGCAGCGGACCGAGCCCAGCGCCTCCTCGACACGCTGACGCCGGAGCGTCGGGCGCTGCTGCCCGACGCGTTCCTGACCGCTGTGGAGCACCAGGCGGAGGTCGGCGCGCCCGAACCCGCGGTGGTGACGACCGGCAGCTTCAAGGCGACCGACTCGCAGGAGCTGCAGCTCTCGTCGGTGGCGGGACGCACCTTCCTGGGGCCCCGGCGCCGGGACACTGCGGCGGACCGGGTGACCCAACCCGACTTCCCCGCCCTCTTCTCGCCGGCCTTCGACCTGGGCGCCATCAAGGACCCGGAGCACGACCCCACCGAGCCGCCGAACGAGCCGCTGACCCCCGACGCAGCCGCCGCCGCGCCGACGCTCCCGCCGGGCGCGAAGCAGCCGCCGCTCAGGCTCAGCTCCCCCAACCGCACTCCGACGCGGCCACCCAAGCCGGACCCGGGGGCGGTCGCCTCCCTGACGCCCTCTTCGTGGGCGGTGCCCAAGCCGCTGCCGAAGCCGCCGCCCGCTCGCCCGGCGCGACCGGCCACGCCGCTGCAGGAGGCGCTGATGTCCGGCTCGGGCCCGTTCGGGTCCCGGGAGGCCGGCTTCCGCCTCGTCATGGTCCACGATCCCGGCTACCAGGGGCGCATCCACTTCCTGCAGCACCGCCTCGCCCAGACGCTGCAGATGGACCTCTTCACCGCCCGTCAGTGCCTCCAGCGGGACGTGCCGACGTGCCTGTCGGACAGCGACGACGGCCTCGAGCTGCAGGGACAGGCCGAACACCTGCGGGCCGGCGGCGTGCGCGTCGAGTTGCTCGAGCGCGGTCGTTGGCTGGAGGGGGCCCAGCCGGTCCCCATCGTCGCCGCCACGGGAGACGCGCCGGGGCCGGTGACGCTCATCCGCCCCGACGGCACCCAGATGCGAGTCTACCGCGCGGACCTGGCGTGGGCCGCGATCGCTCGGATCGACCCGGAGCCCGACAGCGCCTCGGTCAGCCGGGCCCACTGGGACGCGACCTCGTCCGGCACCTTCCAGGCGGGAGGCTCCCCCTTCTTCCTGATGGACGTGCTCCGACACGGCTCCCGCGCGCCGCTGAGGATCCGGGCCGACGAGTTCGACTTCGCCTGCCTGGGCGAGGCCCGCGCCATGGCCGGCCAGGTCAACCTGCGCAAGCTGCTCGCCTGGCTGAGCCCCGACGCGACCGCCCCGCTGCGCGTCGACGACAGCTTCAAGCGCATCCCCCACAAGACGGGGCTGCACGCGCGCGGACGCCTGGGCGACGAGGCGTCGGCCATCGCGTCCCGCGAAGTGGAGTTCACCGAGTACGTGCTGCTCGTCGACGCAGCCCTGCGTCGCGACTGATCGCGACGCCCTGAGCCGGGCGCGACCGCGCCCCGGCCGCGCCGTGCCCGCACAAGTTCCTGCCAGCCCCGTAGAATGTCCCCGGGGTGGAGCCACTGGGAGGTCGCCCACCCCGGGAGGAAGCCCCGTGAGCGAGACCCGTCCGGCCCGTCCTGTCCTCGTCCCCCTGCTCGTCGGCGCGTGCTTCGCGCTGTTGCTGCCTGCCTGCGGCGGCCCTGGCGATCGTCCCGGCTTCACCGAGTGCGACGACGAGGTCGAGGACTGCGACGACAACCGCTCGAACCGGGACGACGACGACGGCGACGAGGGCGCCTGGCCCGATCCGTTCTTCGAGTTGGACGTCGAGGCGAAGGAGGGACCGGACCACACGCTGGAGGGCGAGATCAGCGGAGACCTGTTCGCGATGGGCTCGATCGCCGCGCTCGACGACATCGACGGCGATGGCATCGCCGAGGTGGTCGTCACCGCTCGGGGCTGGGACGCGATCACCGGCAGCATCGCGGGGCGCGTCTACGTCTTCTTCAGCCCGGCGGGCGTCCACGAGATCACCCTGGCCGAGGACGCCGACGTGATCATCAGCGGGACCCGCTCCAACGGGCTGCTCGGCTGGAAGGCGCGGGCCCTCCCCGACCTCGACGGCGACGGACTGCAGGAGCTCGCCCTCAGCCGACCCGGCAGCCTGACCGCCGTCGATGACCTGGTCTCCGGGTTCATGATCTTCACGGGCGCCCAGCTCGCCGACGGGCTCGACCTGACGGACGAGGACGCGCACACGTTCGTCGCGTTCGAGCACGACTACGTCACCAACACCCCCTCCCCCAAGGACGTCGCCGCGCTCGGCGACCTCAACGGCGACGGCGTGTCGGAGATCGCGTTCGGAGTCGCCGGCTGGGACGCGCCCCTGGAGGCCTCCCACGAGGACTGCGCGAGCGACGCGTACCCCCTCAACGGCTCGGATCGCGGCGCCATCATGATGTTCGACGGGGCGCGGATCGCCGACGGAGACACCATCCTGCTGCAGGACGCCGACGCCATGATCGAGGGCTGGCGCTGCCACCTGGACATCGGCGAGAACCTCGCGACGGCGGGGGACGTCGACGGGGACGGCCTCGATGACCTGTTGATCGGCAGCCAGCGGCTCCTGGACGGTGACGGCAGCGCGGCCGGCGGCGTCTACCTGTGGTCCGGCGCGGAGCTGATGGAAGGGGACGCCCTGGTCGACGAGGCGATGGCGACCTTCCTGGGCGAGCCCGGCAGCTACGGCGAGATGGGCGGCGCCCTCACGAGCCTGGGCGACATGGACGACGACGGCCTGGCCGACTTCGCCTTCAGCGCGCCCCTCGCACCGTTCGTCGACGTGGAGGACGGCCAGGTCTTCATCGTGCTCGGAGCGAGCGTCTCCGCCGGCGGCGTCGCCACGATGCCCGGCGGAGCGGACATCCAGATCACCGGCTCCGGGCGGGAGCAGTTCGGCTCCTCCCTCGCGGCGGGTGACTTCGACGGCGACGGCATCCTCGACCTGCTGATCGGCGCCCGCAACACGGCCAACGTCAATGTCTACGGGGCGGGCGGCGCCTACCTGGCGCCGGGCGAACGACTCATCGGGGCGCTCGACCAGGGCGGAGACGTGTTCTCCGCCAACGACATGCCGGACAAGTTCGTGGGCACCCAGGCCAACGAGTTCGCCGGGGACAACGTCGCGGCAATGCCGGACGTCGACGGCGATCGGCTCGACGAGATCCTGATCACGGCCCCCGGCTGGGACAAGGACGACGTCCCCGACCTGGGGCACACCTACATGCTGCTCAGCCGGTTCCCGGATCCCGAGGTGCCCGGGGACGACGACGACGACGACGACGACGACGACTAGATGTCCTCGGCGTAAGTCCCGACCGGGAGTCCGGCGAGCAATCGGCGTCGTCCGTCGTCGTCGAGACGAGGAGGCGTACCTCGCGTACGTCGACGAGGGGAGGCGGCGTCGGCGGCGTCGAGGGCCGGCGGAAACCGGTGCGGGACTTGTGCCGATGGCACCTAGTACTGCTTGATTAGTATTGACACCCGATCCGCTGTGTGATCAAACCTGTG
>CAYQEG010000286.1:0-9243 GCA_964416435.1 uncultured Rickettsiales bacterium | reverse complement strand
CGCGTACTTGCCGCCCTTGATCACCGCCCTGGCCGTCTCGTAGCCGTAACGGGTCAGGTAGGAGCTCAGGGGCCAGGACTCCGAGCCGCGCTCGTAGTTCATCAGGGCTCGACAGCCGTCGACGATGGGGTAACTCATTGGGCCATCCCCTGCGGAGTCCACGGGTTTGCGTCCGGCTCGCCGGCCGCCTCCTTGGCGCGCTCGGCGACGGTCTGGGTCACGGGCGTCTCGCCGTGGTGGGGCACGTGCACGGCGCGGCCGGCCTCCAGGCGGGGGCCGTCCTGCGGCAGCTTGCGCGACGGACCGGAGCCCGGACCGAGCGGCAGCTCGTCGGCCTTCGGCTCGACGTCGGGGGTCGCCCGCAGCTTGTCGAGCAGGTCGTCGACGTCCTTGAGGCTCAGGTTCTCGTAGTAGTGGTCGTTGACCTGCATCATCGGCGCGGTGCCGCACGATCCGAGGCACTCGGCTCCGATCAGCGTGAACTCGCCGTCGTCGGTGGTGTCGCCCTTGTGGATGCCGAGCTTGCCCTCGATGTGCTCGATGACGATCTCGGCCCCCATCAGCGAGCAGCTGATGTTGTGGCAGACCTGCAGGTGCCAGCGGCCGATCGGCTGCTTGTTGTACATCGTGTAGAAGGTCGCGACCTCCTCCACCTGGATGGGCGGCACCGGGATCTGCTTCGCGACGAAGTGGATCACCTGCTCGCTGACCCAGCCGAACTCCCGCTGCGCCATCGACAGCACGGGCAGGATGAGGGCCCGCTGGTGGTCCTTGGGGTAACGGGTGCGGAGCCACTCCAGCCGCTCGCGGGCGGCCTCGGAGAACTCCAGGTTGGCGTGAGCGCCGGACATGTCAGCGGTCACACTCGCCTCCGATCATGTTGATTTGGCCGAACACGGGGACGATGTCGGCGACCTGCGCCCCGAGGAGCTGCAGGTGGATCGAGCCCATGTGGAGGAAGGAGGGCGGGCGGCACCGCGCCTTGTAGGGGCGGCCGCTCCCGTCACTGACGATGTAGAAGCCGAGCTCGCCGTTGGCGCCCTCGACGGCGTGGTACGTCTCGCCCTTTGGCGGACGGGGGCCTTCCATGATCAACTTGAAGTGATTCATGAGGGCCTGGATGTTGGAGTAGACCTCCGACTTCGGCGGGAGGATGACCCGGCTGTCGTCGACCTTGATGTCCTGGCCGTTGGTGGCGCGGATCATCGGGTCGAGCTGGCGGCAGATCTTGAGGCTCTCCTCCATCTCCCGCATCCGCACGAAGTAGCGGTCGTAGTTGTCGCCGAACTTGCCGATCGGCACGTCGAACTCGACCTCGTCGTACAGCTCGTAGGGGGCGTACCGTCGGCAGTCCAGGCCGACGCCCGTGCTGCGCAGGACGGGGCCGGTGCAGCCGTAGCTGATCGCGTCCTTCTGGCTGACGACGCCGACGCCCCGCATCCGGTCGATGAAGATCCGGTTGTGGTCGACCAGGGCGTGCACGTCACGCAGGGTCTTGATGAGGTGGTCGTCGTGGATCTGGTTGCAGCGGTCCAGCCAGGCGTCGTCGACGTCGCGGGCGAGGCCGCCGATGCGGGCGTAGCTCTGGGTGAGCCGGGCCCCCGTGACGTGGCAGATGTGCTCCCAGTACCAGTCGCGGACCTCGATCATCCACAGGAACGGGGTGATCGCCCCCAGCTCCATGAGGCCCGCCGCGATGGCGGTCAAGTGGTCCGTGATTCGGCTGACCTCGGACATGTACATCCGGATCAGGTCGCACCGTCGGGGCACGTCGACCCCGAACAGCTTCTCGACCGTCTCCACCCACGCGAAGTTGTTGATCAGCGGGGAGCAGTAGTTCAGCCGGTCCGTGTACGGGATCCCCTGGTGGTAGGTGTGGTTCTCGCACTCCTTCTCGAAGCCCCGATGCAGGTAGCCGGGGATGACGTCGAGGCCGACGATCGTCTCGCCTTCCAGTTCGACGACCATCCGGATGGTGCCGTGCATGGCGGGGTGGGACGGGCCGACGTTCAGCACCGTGCGGGCCGACAGGTCGGTGTCCTCCCCCTCGGGGTAGATCCGACGGAGCCGGATGTCGTGCGGGAGATCGACGAACTCGCCGCCCTGTTGGTAGGGCAGCGTCGCCGGGTCCGGCGCCGAGGCGATGGCCTCGAGGCGCGCCTTTTCGATGGCCTCAAGGCTCATGCATGGGCTCCTGGTCGCCGGGGTTGGGATGGATGATCCGGTCGTCCCGCTCGCGGGTGCCGGGATACCGCTCCTCGAACAACGGCCAGGCCTTGAGCTTGTCGTAGTCCTTCCGGAGGGGGAATCCGCGGAACTCGGGGTACAGCAGCACCCGGCGCAGGTCCGGGTGGCCGTCGAAGACGATCCCGTACATGTCGTAGGTCTCTCGCTCGAGCCAGTTGGCCGAGCCATACAGCGGGCACAGCGACGGCAGCCGGGGCGTGCCGTCCGCCACCCGGCACTTCATCCGGAGGCGGTGGTGCCGGCTGGTGCTGAAGAAGTGGTCGACCACCTCGAAGCGCGGCTCCTCGTCCTCCCAGTCGACCGCCGTGTTGTCCATCAGCATGTCGAACTGGAGCGCCTCGTCGGCCTGGAGCCAGCGCGCGGCCTCCAGCCGGTCGGACGGGTCGACGAGGATCGTGTCGTCCCCGTGCTGAGCGTGGTAGCCGAGGACCCGGTCCCCGAGACCGTCGAGGACAGCCTGGAGCACGGGACTCAGCGCCTGCGGGGTGCTGCTTTCCTGATCGGACATCGCCTGCTCCCTAGAAGACGGGGTGACGCGAGTGCTGGATCTTCTCCTGCAGCTTCAGCAGGGCATCCAGGATGGTCTCGGGACGGGGGGGGCAGCCGGGGACGTAGACGTCGACCGGGACGATCTTGTCCGCTCCCGCGACCGAGGTGTAGTTCTGATAGAAGCCGCCGCTCACCGCGCAGGCCCCCACCGCGACCACCCACTTCGGCTCGCACATCTGGTCGTAGACCGTGCGCAGGACGGGCGCCTGCTTGTGCACGATGGTGCCGACGATCATCAGCATGTCGCTCTGGCGCGGCGAGAAGCGCGGCAGCGCGGCGCCGAACCGGTCGGTGTCGTAGTGGTTGCTGCTGACCGCCATGAACTCCATGCCGCAGCAGGCGGTCACGAACGGGTACTGGAAGAGCGAGAACTTGCGCGCCCAGCCCATGACCGAGTCGATCTTCGTCGTCCAGATCTTGTTCTCGAGCCCCTGCTCCTGGATCAACTCGTAACCCGCCGGCAGCGGCTCGTCGGAGGCCGGCGCGGCCGGGCTCCCGATACCCACCAGGGCGTCCTTTACCGCCATTCCAGGGCTCCCTTCCGCCAGACGTAGACCAGGCCCACGACGAGCGACAACATGAACACGAGCAGCTCGGCCAGGCCGAACCAGCCCAGCTCCCGGTAGAGCACCGCCCAGGGGTAGAGCAGCACCGTCTCCAGGTCGAACATCACGAACAGCAGGGCGACGAGGTAGTACTTCACCGAGATGCGTCGACGATTGTCGATCTGCAGCATCGGGGAGCCACACTCGAACGGCGTGTCCATGATCGGCGCGTGCTTCGGCTTGGGCCCCAGCCACGCGTTCAGGAACAGCATCACGGCCATGAAGCCGACTGCGCCCAGGATGGCCAGGAGGACAGGGAGGTACTGAAGAGTCATCAGCGATCCTGGAGCGCGGCGACTGCCGCATTCTCGGCCCGCTACTTACAGCACGCACGGACGTTGTTCAACCTCGCACACCCCCCCTGGCGTGACGATGGTCAGGGGGTAGGATCGTGGGCCCGTGCACGCCCCCCTTCTTGGCCGTTTCGAGCTCCGGGATCTCCTCGGCCGGGGCGGTATGGGCCGCGTCTTTCGCGCGGTGCACCGGCCCGACGGCGCCGAGGTGGCGATCAAGGTGATGGCCGGCGCCTCCGCAGCCCGGGGCGCGTTCCGGCGGGAGTTCCGGGCCGAGGCCCGCGCCGTGGCGGGCCTGGACCACCCCGCGATCGTGCGACTGCTCGACTACGGCGAGATCGACGAGGCCTGCGCCGCGCACAGCCGCGGGACCCTGCACGCCGACACGCCGTGGCTCGCGATGGAGCTGGCGTCGGGGGGCACGCTGAGCACCTGGGCGACGGGGGGCGAGGTGCTCCGCTGGCCGGATCTCCGCAGCGTGCTGCTCACGATCCTCGACGGCCTCGCACACGCGCACGCTCGCGGCTTCCTGCACCTCGACCTGAAGCCGGGGAACATCCTGGTCTGCTCGTCGAAGGACCCGCGCCCCGGCCTGAAGATCTCCGACTTCGGCCTCGCCCGGCGGTACGAGGCGTCGCCGGGCGAGGTGCTGTCGGCGGAGGACGGCAGCGTCGCGGGCACCCCCTGGTACATGGCGCCCGAGCAGATCGAGGGGCTGCGCCGGGATCTCGGCCCCTGGACGGACCTCTACTCGCTGGGCTGCATGGCGTTCCACCTGCTCGTCGGCCGGGCCCCGTTCGGTCACGGGCTGCCACCGATGGCCGCCGCCTACGCCCACGTGACCGGCGACCGGGCCCCGTTCGAGCCCCGGGTCGACGTCCCCCGCGGGCTGGTCCGGTGGTTCGACGGGCTGCTCACGGTGCAGGCCGGGGATCGATACGCGCGCGCCGCCGACGCCGCCGGGGCGCTGCTCGCCCTGGGGGGCTCCGACGAGGCCCCGCCGGAGCTCCCGCCCGGTGGCCCCGTGCTCCGCGGTCAGACCGAGCGCACCACGCTGGAGGTCGACGCCGGCGAGCTGCCGACCCTCGCCTTCGCGGAGATCCCGACCCTCCCCCCGGACGAGAGCCTCGCGACGGGCGACCTGCCGACCGTGAGCGAGCCGTCCGGGGCCGCCCCGACGGTCCCCGGGGATTGGCGGCGCCCGTCCCCTCCCCCGCCCCCGGTCGAGCTGATCGGGGCCGGCCTCAGCCTGTTCGGCATGCGCACCGCCCCCGTCGTCGGTCGGGAGTCCGAGCGCGACGCGCTCTGGGCTGCGCTCAAGCAGGTCAGCGCGACCGGCCAGGCCCGCGCGGTGATGCTCGTCGGCGGTCCGGGCGCGGGCAAGAGCCGCCTCGCCCGGTGGCTCTGCCGCCGAGCGCACGAGGTCGGCGCCGCCCACGTCGTCACCGCGGTGCACGGGGAGCTGGCGAGCCCCGCGGACGGGGTGGCGCCGGCCCTCACGCGTCACCTCGGCACCTCGGGGCTCCGCCGGGAAGCCGCCCGGGACCGACTGGCCCGCAGGCTCGGGCGGCTGGGGACCGACCGGGCAGTGCTCGCGTTGCTCCACGGCGAAGACGCCTCGTTCCGGTTCGAGCGTCCGACGGAGCGCTGGGCCGCGGCGGCGGCGGTGCTCGAGGAGCTGGGCCGGGATCGCGCGGTGGTGATCTGGCTCGACGACCTCCAGTGGGGAGCCGACGCGGCGCGGCTCGCGAAGTTCCTCCTCGAGCGACGGTCCGGCCACCGGCTGCTGCTGCTCGGCACGGCGCGCTCCGACGCCCTCGCGGGCCGCCCCGACGCCTCGGCCGCGGTCCGCGCCCTCGCCAGCGAGGCCGCCTGCTCGACGCTGCAGCTCGGCCCCCTGGCCGACGACCAGGTCGGCCCCCTGGTCCGCTCGCTGGTGCCGGTCGAGCGCCAGCTCCTGCGGCAGATCGCTGACCGGGTAGCCGGCAACCCCCTCTTCGCGGTCCAGCTGCTCGCGGATCTGATCGAGCGAGACCTGCTCGCGCCGGGACCAGCCGGCCCGTTCCGGCTGCGCGAAGGGGCCGACGCCGGCCTGCCGTGGGCGGTCCAGGAGGTCTGGCGAGCGCGCCTGGACCGGCTGGAGAGCAGCCGGTCGGCCGACGAGCGCCTCGCCCTGGAGCTGGCGGCGGTGCTCGGCGTCGAGGTGGACCCCGCCGAGTGGAGCGAAGCCTGCCGCCTCGCCGGGGTGGTGCCGTCCGGCGCGCTGGTCGACGCGCTGGCCGACGCCGGCCTGGCCCGGGCCGAGGCGACGGACGGACCGGGCGGACGCTGGGCCTTCGTGCACCCGCTGCTCGCCGAGACCATCCGCACCCGCGCCGGGGAGACCGGCGTGCTCTCCCGCCGCCACGCGATCTGCGCCGACACCCTCCAGGCGTCGGCCACCCAGCCCGCCGCCGACCGCCTGGGCGAGCACCTCCTCGCCGCCGGGCGGCCCGCCGAGGCGGCCGAGTGGCTCCACCGGGCGATCGCCGACGCTCGTCGGGAGGCCGACTTCAGCCGCGCCGCGACGTTGCTCGACCGCCTCGACGGCGCGCTCGACGGGCAGGGCCTGCCCGAGGAGGCGCCCCCGCGGTTCCGGGCCCTGGCGCTGCGCGCCGCCGTGCACCGCAGCCGAGGCGACTTCGGCGCGTCCCTGCGGTGCATCGCCGAGGCGCGGGGCAACGCCGAGGCGCGGAGCGACCCCGCCGACCGCGCGGCCGCGCTCGCCGACGAGGCGCGGACGCTCTTCAACACCAGCGACTACGACGCCTGCACGGCCCTCCTCGAGGAGGCGCTCGGCCTCCTGGACGGGCTGGACCGCCCCGACGTCCTGGCCACGGTCCTCCGCTTCACCGGCGCCGTCCGCCTCTTCTCCGGCCACCCGAGCCGCGGGGAGGAGCCGCTGGCCGAGGCGGGCCGCCTGTTCGACTCACTCCCCGACCATCACCTGCAAGCGGCCTACTGTCGGCTGCTGCTCGCCCAGGGCTCCAAGCAGGCGGGTGACCTGGACGAGAGCGACCGGTGGCTGGGCGAGGCCCGCGTCCGGTTCGAGGCGATCGGCTCGAGGCTCGGCCGCGCCGAGTGCAGCAACGCCCAGGGGGAGCTCGCGAGGCTCCGCGGCGACCTCCCCTCGGCGGAGGCCTGCTACCGCGACGCCCTGACCGACTGGGAGGCGCTCGACTCGATCGACACCGCGGTGGCCCGGGCCAACCTGGGGCTCGTGCTCAGCGCCCGGGGCCGGTTCGCGGACGCCCGCTCGACCCTCGAGGCCGCCCTGAGGCGCTTCGTCGCAGAGGGACGTGACGACCTTCGCGCCGCCACCCAGATCGCCCTCCTCACGTCGGTCGCGGCGGCGCGGGACTGGACGGCCTGGGAGACCCTGATCACCGAGGGGACAGCCACCCTCGACCGGGTCGGGCTCAAGTACGTGGATGTCGCGCGCGAGGCGGAGCGCGCCGGCGAGCGGGCGTGGCAGGCGGGCTCCCCGGCCCGAGCGGACGACGCGTGGGCCCTCGCCGAGGCCCAGTGGGAGGCCCTGGGCCGCCCCGAGGACGCGGCGCGGGTGGCGGCCCGACGCGCCGCCGGCTGATCAGTCCAGGACCAGGCTCGCCGCCCCGACGGCGCCGGCGAGGTCGCCCAGCGCGGCGGCTCGGAGCGGCAGCGCGTCCCCCAGGCACGCCGGGATGGCGCGGCGCTTCAGCTCGGTCTCGATCGGCTCCTGGATGCGCGGCATCGCGCCACTGATCCCGCCCGCGAGAACGATCGCTTCGGGCGAGAAGACGTGCACGAGCGCGGAGATCCCCATCGCGAGGTCCAGGCACCAGCGCTCGATCGCGCGGGACGCCCACAGGCCGGGCTGGGGCCCCCCGGCCTCCGCCTCGGCCGCGAAGACGTCGATCGCCTCCTCCGCGGGACAGCGCCCGGCGCCCCCCTCCTCGGCCCACGCGTCGTGAGCGGTGGCGACCAGCCCGGTCGCCGACGCGTACGTCTCCAGGCAGCCCCGTCGGCCGCAGCCGCACTTGCGACCGCCCGGGTAGATCGGGATGTGTCCGCCCTCGGCGCCCGCTCCCCTCGCTCCCCGGACGAGCGTGCCGCCCGTCATCAGGCCGGTGCCGACCCCGGTGCCGAGGGTCAGCAGGACCACGTCCCGGCAGCCCTTCGCGGCGCCGCTGAGCACCTCTCCGAGGAGGGCGCAGTTGGCGTCGTTGTCCACCGCGACCCGAGCCTCCAGCCGCGCCTCGAGCAGGCCGCGGACGTCCACGTCGTCCCAGCCGGGAAAGTTGGGGGAGCCGCGCAGGACGCCGTCGACCTCGTCGTGGAAGCCGGGGATGCCGGCCCCCACGGGGAGCGACCCGCCGTCCGTCTCCGCCCGGAGGTCGGCGACGATCGCGGCGATCACCTCCTCGACCTGGTCGATCCCCCGGTCGTCCTCGCCGTCCAGGCCGGCGCGCGCCTCGACGAGCACCTCGCCTGCCGCGTCGACGACGACGCCGCGCACGCCGTGCCCTCCCAGGTCCAGGCCGATCGCGGCAGGCTGCATTTCGTGGGCACCGGTCATCGACGTTCTCCAGCGGGCTGCTGTAGATACCACTGGATGCTTCGCCTCGCCCCCCTGGTCCTCGCGGCGCTCCTGATCTGCGGCTGCGGTCCGCTCCGCCTGCTCCTGGACCCTCGCCCCAACCCGTTCGTAGACCAGCCCGACGAGGCGGAGCGGGCGGCGCTGGTGCTTCGCTACGGCGAGCTGGCCGACCGCCTGCAGGCGACCGCCTCGTTCTACGACCGCGAGGTCCGCAAGAGCCACACCAAGGCGCGCGTGATGACCGTGCTGGTCGGGGCCGGGGCGACCGGAGCAGGGGCGTCTATCGCGGTGCTCGCCCAACCCGACGTGCCGGCCGAAGCGCGGCCCGGGATCGCCAGCGCCGGGGTCTCGTCAGCGGTGCTCGCCGGCCTCATGGCGGTGCTGCCGTACGCCCACCAGTACCACCTCAAGGAGGCGGGCTACCTACGCCAGGCGGCGGGGGCGTGGTCCGACTACGGCCGCATCCAGGCGTCCTGTGCCTCCACCCTGCTCCTCCCGGAGACGCCGCTGGCGCAGCTCGGGCGCTGCGTGGACCAGCTCGAGGAGGCCCTCGTCACCGCCCGCAGCTTCCCCGCCGACTCGCCCTGCCGCCCGCCGCCAGATCGCGACGTCGCCCGCGCCCTGGAGCGGGCGCGGGGGGGGGGGGGGGGGGGGGGGGGGCCCGCCGGCCCCCCCGGGGGGGCGGGGCGGGGCGCGGGGGCGGGGGGGGCGGCCCCCCGCGCCCCGCGGCCGGGGGGGCCTCGTGCTGAGCACGTTCCACGACCTGTTCAAGAACGACCCCGCCGGCGAGAAGCTGGCCGGATTCGTGGCGCGCAGCCTCGTGACCAATCGCAGCCGGTACTACTCGACGCAGGAGCTGGTCTGGGGCGTCACCGGCCTCGGCAAGTGGGTCGGGAAGGGCGGTGGGAGCTTCGAGCCGCCGGCGCTGGCG
>CAYQEG010000285.1:0-9260 GCA_964416435.1 uncultured Rickettsiales bacterium | reverse complement strand
TCAGCGAACTGAGCGGCCGAAGCGACGCCGTCCTTGACGGACACGAAGAACGAGAGCACCGCCGCGCCCGTGATGTCCTCGGCGGTCGCGGGGCCGTCGTAGAGGTCGCGGGGTGTCGCGGCGGTCGCGCGCAGATCGGTGCCGTCCGACCAGACCTCGCCGTTGGGGCCGTGCACGTAACCGACGCTCACGAACGTCGCCGTCTCGCTCTCGACGTTGGTGACGTCCAGGTAGTAGCTGAGCGACTTGTAGGCCAGCGCGTCCACCTTGGCGTTGATCATCAGGATGTTCTCGGCGCCTGCGGCACCGGACTTCACGACGACGCGATCCAGCAGCTTGATCTTCTTCATCTCTCGGCTCTCCTGGCCCCTGTGGGGCTCGAACGCCCCGTGCGGGGCTCTGGTCAATGGGTGTTCCCTCTGTCTCTGCACGCTTCTCGCCTTCCGAGTCGCCCCGGACGAGCCCGCGGAGGGCTCCGCGCTTGAACTCGCCGGTGGGAGAGCCACTCGGCATCGGGCCGATGGGTCCCGGGGTCGGCCGGGTCCGGCTGGTCGCCCGGCTGCGCGTCGACGGGTTCGTCGAGGTCGCACGGGGCCGGGTCCACCACGAACGGGCGGACTGGGTGCCCGGCTTCGGCGGCACGCCGCCAGAGCCAGAAGATGAACCGCAGGTGCTCGCCCGTGAACGGCCAGACCGCGCAGCCCGAGAGCCGAAGCGAGTCTTCGTGACCGGACTTGACCACGACGGTGGCGAGGAGAACGACGTTCTTCACGGCGCGCCCCCGTCTGCCGGCCCGGAGCCGGTCAGGGGGCTGCAGGCAGTTCGGGGCTTCATCGTCACGTCGACGCCGAAGTGGGCGCGTGCAGGGTGGGGCGGTCCGGCGAAGCGCACGCTGACGCGCCTCAACGGGGAGAACTCGACCCCCGCCGGTTCGGCGCAGGCCGACATTGGCATGGAGTCGACACTGTCCACGACGGCAACGGTGAGGAGCTGCGAGAGCACCATCGACCCGTCGTTCGTCCACAAGTCCGCCAACGCCGCTCTCCATGGGCGCACCGATCCACCGCGCCGCAGGCCGGCGCACCAAGACTCAGTGGCTCAAGTCAGGCGCAACTCCCCATGAGCGGGTTCAGCCGCTGCGCCTCTCAGTTGCCTGTGGTTCCGCCCCCCGTGGGCGCCCCCAGTCCGAGAACGTTGGCTCCGGAAAGAGCAGTAATCAAGGCCGGTTATGTCAAATTCGGCTTGACCAGAACTCTCCGAAACCTTGACAGACGCACCGGCCCACGGCGTAGTGACATCTGTCGCGTATCCGGGGACCCACTATCATTAGTGCTAGTCGCCGCTACGACAGACCGGCACTAGCCTCCGGGAGGAATGGCGACCGACGACCCAAGTCGGCAGTCCGCTACCACCTCCAGAAGGTCTACCTCAAGGCGCGCTTGAAGGGCCGAACCGACCTGGTGGCGCGGTACTTCTCGATCAAGTTGTGAGGCTCGCAGCCCTCGGCTGTCTCCAGCGCCCACCCCTCCGTGCTCCCGAGGCTCGGCCATGGGGAGACGGTGGGTCCGAGGATCCTGGCGGGCCCCGGTGCGCGAACAAGCCGGATGACAAGGGCACGCCGAACTCGATCCCGATCTCCGATCTCCGATCCCGATCGCCGATCTCGATCTCGGATCTCCCTTGCGGGGCGCCGGGACGGGGAGTAGGGTCTCCATAGTGACTCAACGCTGAGTTACTAACTCGATTCGGAGGACCTCATGCGCGCCTGGTCCGTCGTCATCGCGACCATCGCCCTGCTGCTCGCCGGCTGCTCGGAGTACTACCTCCACGCCGGCCTGCAGTCCAACCCGCCCCCCCTCGAGGACGACTCGGAGGAGCCGCCCGCCCAGGACGAGGAGGACGCTCCGCCGCTCGACGACGAGGAGCCGGACGACTGGGACGAGATCGACGATCCGCCGCCGGACGGCCCCGAAGAGGTGGACCTGCCGTCGTGCGAGGACACCATCATGGCCGACTGGCAGTGGTGGGGCAGCCAGCCCTTCGAGTACGCCGACGACCCGACCGACTACGCCGGCCGGCCGTTCTACGCGGTCGACTACGACATGCTCGACTACAGCACCGTGCTGCTGCCGGACATGGGCCACACCCCGCCGGGCATGGACCGCGTCTACCGCGCCACCTTCGACCTGTGGAACCTGCCGCCGGCGCTGTTCCTGTCGATGCAGAGCGACGACGGCATGGCCTTCTGGGTCAACGGCACGCTCGTCGGCGAGTGGGGCGGCGGCTGGCAGGCCGAGGGCTGCGTCAACGACGACTCCAACTGCAGCGAGTTCGTCATCGTGCCGCCGCAGGACATCACCGACCTGCTGGTCGAGGGCTACAACGTCGTCGCCGCGCGGGTCAGCAACCCCGTGATGAACGCCTTCTTCGACACCTACACCGAGTGCAAGGATTGAGGCGACCCCGTCACCTGACGTAGCGTTGCGCCCCCGCCTCTCGTCCGAGGCGCCCCACCAGACCAGGCTGACCTTGACGACCCAAGAACAGATCGTGGCCCTCTTCGTCGAGCTGGGCCTCACCCGCAACGAAGCGCTCGCCTACCTCGCCCTCCTGGAGGCGCCGGAGGAGGACGGGCTGACCGGCTACGAGGTCGCCTCGCGCTCGGGCATCCCCCGCAGCGCGGTCTACGCCGTCATGCGCAAGCTGGAGTCCGCCCGGGCTGCCTTCGCCACCGGCAGCAGCCCCGCCCGCTACCGGGCGACCGCCCCGTCGGGCCTCGTCGAGGGCATGCGCACCGAGACGCACACCACGCTGGACCGGCTGAAGGACGCCCTCGACCGCTACCCCAAGCGGGCCTTCCCCGAGCCCATCTGGACCCACGCCAGCTACGACGAGGTGATCGCCCGGGTCGACACCATGATCCGCAGCGCCACCCGCAGCGTGTACCTGTCGGTCTGGTCCCGGGAGGCGGCGCTGCTCGCCCCCGCCCTGGCGTCCGTCGCCGACCGAGACCTGCACCGGGTCCTGTTCAGCACCGACGGCCTCGCCGAACCGCCCGCCGGCTTCTCCTGCTGGTCCGACGAAGGCACGAGCGACGCCCAGAAGGCCGCCTGGTCCCACAAGCTGCTCGCCGTCGTCGACCGGCGGGAGGCGCTCGTGGGGGGCAGCGAGCCCGGCGTCGACAACCACGCGGTGTTCACGTCCAACCCGTCGCTCGTCGACCTGACGACCAACCACATCATCCTGGACATCACGCTCATCGCGCAGCGCACCGGCCGCGACTGCGGCGAGGACGTCGCGCCGATGATGCGGCCCCACCTCGAAGAGGACTGAACGGCCCATCACTCCCGGACTGCTAACGTCGGGGGCGTGGCAGACCAGGAGTTGACCGCCCGCCTGCAGGGGCTGGGCATCGAGCCCGCCTCGCTGGAGGAGGACGACCGCGGCACCATCGTGGTCGAGCTCGAGATCGACGACGACGTCACCCGGGTCCAGCCCGACTTCTCCCACCTCAGCCGAGCCCTCGAGTTCGGCGTGCCGCTGGGCAAGGGCGGCCAGTCCGAGGTCTTCTCGGGCACCCAGAAGGCGCTGCGTCGCGAGGTCGCGATCAAGCAGCTGCGCCCCGACAAGGCAGACCCCGAGCGGGCCGCGCGCATGCTCCAGGAGGCCCGCGTCCAGGGCGCCCTGGAGCACCCCGCGGTGCTGCCCGTCTACATGCTCGGCGCGGACGCCGAAGGGCTGCCCCAGATCGTGATGCGCAGCGTCGTGGGCCGCCCCTGGTCCAGCTACGTGCGGCCCGGCGGTGAGCTGGAGGCGCCGCCGGACGAGCCCGACCACATGCGGTGGCACCTGGACGTGCTGACCCAGACCGCCGCGGCGGTCCAGTACGCCCATGACCGCGGCATCCTCCACCGGGACCTGAAGCTCAGCAACGTGCTCATCGGCCCCCAGGGGGAGCCCTACGTGCTCGACTGGGGGCTCGCCGCCCGGCTCGACGATCGGTGCCCCGTCGCGCTCATGTCCGCGGCGGACGAGGAGCGGGTCATCGGCACGCCGTCGTACATGGCCCCCGAGCTCGCCGCGGTCGAGCCCCACAAGGTGGACGCGCGGACCGACGTCTACCTGCTCGGCGCCTGCCTGCACGTGCTCCTCGCCGGCCAGGCGCGACACGCCGCCGCGACCGTCATCGAGCGGCTGGCCAAGGCCTACCGCAGCCGCCCCTGGGAGTACCCCCCGGGCGTGCCGCCGGTGCTCGCCCACATCGCCAACAAGGCGACCGCCCGCGACCCCGACGACCGGTACCCCAGCGCCGCCGCGTTCCGGGCCGCCGTCCGGGAGTTCCAGCGCCACCCCGTCGACGTCGCGCCGCCCGCCCCGAGCAAGGCCGAGCGGCCCCTGGCGGCCGACTGGCCGGCCGCCGCGGGCCTGCCTCGGTGGGCGCCGGCGGCTGGGTTCGCGGCCGGCGTGGCGGTCGGGTTGTTGTCTGCCCTGGCGGCCTGCTGACTGGACGAGGGCCCGGGCCTGGGCTACATGGGCCGGATGTCCGAGAACCTGCCCAAGATCCACGTGCTGTTCGAGAACCCGGCCTGGCTGCCCCCCATCGAGGCGGGGCTGGCCGCCGAGGGCTTCGACTGTTGTCTGCACGAGGTCTGGCGCGGCACCATCGACCCCCGGGAGCGGCCTGCGCCCGGCATCTGGTGGAACCGCATGAGCCCGTCGTCGCACACCCGGGGGCACACCGAGTCGGTGGCGATGACCCGCGAGGTGATCGGCTGGCTCGAGGGCTGGGGTCGGCGCGTCGTCAACGGCAGCCGAGCGTTCGAGCTGGAGGTCAGCAAGGCCCGCCAGGAGCTGGTGCTCCACAAGCACGGCATCCGCTCGCCCCGCACGCTGTTCGGCAACCACCCCGACGAGCTGATCAAGCTCGCCGCCGCGTTCGACGGTCCGTTCATCACCAAGCACAACCAGGGCGGCAAGGGGCTCGGCATCCAGCTGTTCGAGTCGACCGAGCAGCTGGCCGACCACCTGGCGTCCGACTTCTTCGACCCGGGCCCCAACGGGCAGCTCGTGCTGCAGGAGTACATCAGGCCGGCCGAGCCCCACATCACGCGCGTCGAGATCGTCGGTGGGCGGTTCCTGTACGCGATGAACAGCTCGACGGAGGACGGCTTCGAGCTGTGCCCGTCCGACGCCTGCCAGCTGCCCGCGTCCGCCCCGGAGGTCTGCCCCGCGCCGGGCGCCGAGGGGGACGAGGAGATCCCGCTGACCCGCTCGGGCCGCCCGAAGTTCGGCCCCGCCGACGTGACCGGCGACGACCCGCTGGTGAAGCAGATGATCACCTTGTGCCAGGCCGAGGGGCTGGAGCAGGCGGGCATCGAGTTCATCACCGACGCCGCCGGTGACCGCTACGTCTACGACATCAACGGCACGACGAACTACAGCTCGAGCATGGAGCGCCACTTCGGCGTCGACGGCATGCGGGAGCTGGCTCGTCACGTGAGGCGAACGCTGCTACACGCTGTGGCGTGACCCGCCGCGCCTCTCGTCGATCCTTCCTGGCCTGCCTGCTCGGAGCGGTCGGGTTGTTGGTCGGCTGCCCCGCCGACGGCGAGTGGCCGCCCGCCGAGCCCTGCGGGCGGGTCGATCTCCTGCAGGCGCCGCCGCCGCGCGACGAGCCCGGGGTGGGGCGCCTGGTCCCCGTCGACATCGACTCGACCGAGCTGTACGTCACGATCGACACGGAGACGCAGAGCCTGTCGGCGACCTCCTGGACGCGCTTCGTCGCCGGCCCCCAGGAGGGGCGCTCGGTCCTGCAGCTGCTCCGCCAGCCCGCCACCCTGAGGATCGACCACGTCGACCTGGACCCCGCGAGCCTCGAGCGGATCGTGGTGTCCGATCCCCCGCGGTCCCTCGTCGTGCTGCCCGAGGTGTTCGAGCCCTGCTCGGACCACCAGGTCGAGGTCACCTACTCCGTGACCCCCGACGACGTGGGGCCGGCCCGGCTTCCCCGGCTGGAGATCGGCCCGGAGGCCGCGTGGTGGTCGTCGGCCCAGGAGGACGGCGAGCCGGACTCGATGCTCGAGGTCTGGATGGTGAGCAACCTGCTGTTCGACCGCTTCCCGATCACGCTGTCCGTCGACCTGTGGGGCACCGACGCACCCCACGCGCTCGCCGCCAACGCCGACGTGTACGAGGCGGAGGAGGGCAGCTGGCTCGTCGAGTTCCCGACCCGCCAGAAGCACGGCTCGTTCTGGGTGCTCTACCCGTCGGACGCGGTGGAGACGGCGACGCGGTCGGTCCCGCTGCCCGGCGGCCGGGCGGTCGAGATCGACGCCCGCCGCTTCGTCTTCGACGACGGCGTCGACCTCGCGGCGGTGCTCGACGAGGCGGAGGCGACGCTCCTTGAGTACGACGAACGGCTGGGGCCCTACCTGCACGGCGACCGGTACCTCGCCTGGATGCGCTCGGACCTCGCGGTCTCGATGGAGTACGAGGGGGCGACCCTGTCGACGCCGGGAGCCTTGAAGCACGAGATGGCCCACTCGTGGTGGGCCCGGGGCGTCGCGCCGGTCTCCGACCACCACGGCTGGATGGACGAGGGCGTCGCGCTGTGGGCGACCGGGGCGCAGCCGTTCTTGTCGACCCCGGTGCCGGTCGACACCCCCGGCGTGCGGCTGCTCACGGGCGAGGACGACTGGTCGGGCGCGTCCCTGGGCCCCCAGCACTACGTCCAGGGGGCGATCGTGTTCGCCGGGATCGCCGACCGCGTCGGCGTCGACAACCTGCTGGGGGTGCTCTCGGCGTTCCTGGAAGAGCAGGGCCCGGTCGCGATCTCGACCGAGGAGCTGGAGCGGCTGCTGTACTGCGAGCTCGGGGAGCGGCCCTACGTGCTCGACATGTTCCACGCCAAGGTGCGCGGGCTCGAAGGATCAGCGCCGACACCCCCCGACCCCTATTGCGCTTCGCCCTGACCCGGGCCACCTTGGAACGAGGATCGATATGAGATCGATTCTCAAAGTCGACTGGGCGATCGCATGACTATCGGGACCTTCTATCTGGTCGTTCGCTGGGTTCACATCATCACGGCGACCGCGTGGTTCGGGGAGGTGGTGACCATCAACTTCGTGCTCGTGCCCGCGGTCAGCCGCCTCGAGGACAGCGAGCAGGCCGGGTTCCTGGCCGGGATCTTCCCGAAGATCTTCAAGCTGGCGTCCTGGCTCGCCGGCACCGCCGTGATCACCGGCGGCACCCTCGGCTACCTGAAGTTCAGCTCCAACTGGAGCGCGCTGTGGACGACCACGTCGGGGCTCTGCTTCCTGGTCGGGGCGTCGCTCGCGACGCTGTTGGCGTTCTTCCACTTCGTGCTGGAGCCCCGCCTGGACGGGATGATCTGCACCGCGGCGGAGAACGAGGACTTCGAGATGACCGCCCAGATCGCCCGCCTGCTGCGGATCATCCCCCGCGCCGGCATGGCGGTGCTCGGCAGCGCGTTCCTGCTGATGATGATCGGCTCGCGCGGGATCTAGAGCCTCGCCCTCTCGTTGGGTATATCTGAGGGGTGAAGCTGCCCCGACACATCGCCGGCTACGAGTTCACGGAGTTCCTCGGGAGCGGGTCGTTCGGCTCGGTCTACCGGGCCGTGCTGCGCGGCGATCTCGGCTTCGAGCAGACCGTCGCGGTCAAGGTGCTGGACGCGGCCCGCGCCCACTTCGACTCGACGCTCAAGGCGTCGCTCGCCAACGAGGCCCGGATCCTCAGCCGGGTGCAGCACCCCAACATCGTGCAGGCCCGCCACTTCATCCCGATCGACGACCCGGCGCTGGGGGAGACCCACGCGCTGGTGCTCGAGTTCGTGCGGGGCCAGTCGCTGGCGAAGCTCCTGTGGGAGGACCACCGGGGCGCCCCCCACCTGCCTCTCACCGCGCCGCTGCAGGTGATCTCCGAGGTGGCCGACGCGCTGCACTTCGCCCATCGCCTGCTCGACGACGACGGCGAGCCGGTGGGGCTCGTGCACCGCGATCTCAAGCCCGACAACATCCACGTCACCAACGAGGGCCGGATCAAGGTGCTCGACTTCGGGATCGCCTGGGCGCGGCGGCGGCTCGGCGAGTCGACCGAGGTCGGCTGGACCAAGGGCACGCCGGCCTACATGAGCCCCGAGCAGCTCGCCGGGGAGCGGCTGGACGGTCGCTCGGACCTCTACTCGCTGGGCGAGATCGCGTTCGAGCTGCTGACCGGGGAGCGCTTCGTCCCGCCGATCCGGGGTGCGCGCGACGTGCTCTCGGTCGCGAGCAAGACCCGCTTCGAGGGCCGCCAGGACGTGCTGATCGAGGCGCTGGAGCGGCGCTACGGGCTGGACCCCGAAGGGGACGACACCTGGGACCTGGTGACGCTGGTGCGGGACCTGCTCCGCATCGACCGGGAGGACCGGCCCGCGACCGGCGGGGCGGTGTTCGACCGGCTGGAGGACCTCGTCGCGCTGCACCGTCCCAGCAAGGGGCGGGGCCACCTGCGGCGCTGGGTGGGCCGTCGCAACGCGCTGGAGGCGCGGGGCGGGGGGGCCCTGGAGGAGCCCGAGCGCTCGATCCCGGCGACCGTGCTGCGGCCGCGTCAGCCGCGGGCCGAGGGCGAGCCCGACGACGAGCAGACCGCCGAGGAGCCGGTCGACTCCTGATTCGAGTCCGTCGGAGCCTGGATCAGTTCAGCGTCCAGGCGGTGCCGTGGTAGCAGCCGGACCACGAGCTCAGGGTCAGGCCGGTGTAGGCCTGGGCCGCCGAGACGAGGCCGGGGGTGTCGCAGCCGCCGCTGCTCGACGGCCACGCGTAGCCGCAGGCGACCCAGTAGCTCCCGGGGGTGGTCAGGTCCGTGATGACGGTGCCCACGGGGGCGCCCACGACCGTGCTGACGTTGTAGCCGTTGAGCACGATCTCGGTGATCGTCGTGCTCGGGCCGACCGTCAGGTCCCACACCACCGGCTCGTAGCTCGACAGCACCAGCACCATCGGGCCGTCGCGCTGCACGTCCACCGTCGTGGTGCCGGCGGGGTTGCCGTGGCCGCCCGTCGACTCGTACATGCCGATGATGTTCAGCTCGGGCTGGCTGACCGGGTTGTCGGTCCAGGTGTAGACGGTGCCCGTGCAGGTGCCGAGGGTCACGACCGAGGGGCCGCTGGAGGCGGAGTCGTCGTCGTCGCCCAGGTCGTCGTCGTCCGCGATGTCGTCGTCGTCGGTGGCGGAGTCGTCGTCGTCCGCGATGTCGTC
>CAYQEG010000284.1:0-9301 GCA_964416435.1 uncultured Rickettsiales bacterium | reverse complement strand
GTCGTCGTCGGGGGCGATGTCGTCGTCGTCGGGTGCGATGTCGTCGTCGTCGGGGCCGATGTCGTCGTCGTCGTCGTCCCCGGCCGGCTCGGTGCGGAGGTGCGCGCCGTTGGTGTCGCCGGGCAGGCCGCCGTAGATCCAGGGGGTGTAGGCCTGCTGGGGCAGGTCGTCGGGGTCGTACGCCAGGCGGGCCCGGTAGTGGTACGCGCTGTCCGGCGTGAGGCCGTCGACGAGGAGGTCGATCGGGGGCAGGACCGGGTCCGTGGCGTCGACGTCGACGAACCCGCCGATGTGCGTGGGGTCGCCGGTGAAGCCGTCGGCGATCGGCCGGGCCTCCACCTGGACGGCCATCCCGACCACGCCGAGCGAGGAGCGCGGGTTCACGGAGACCTCGAAGTCGGTGCCCGCGGTGGCGCCCCCAGGGGGCAGCGGCGAACCATCGCTCTTCGAGGCGTGCATCGCGAAGGTCGACGGGGGCGGCGCCCCGAACTCGCCCCGGTTGCCCGGGAACACCCACGCCTCGCCGCCCGTCGACGCTCCGGGGGCGCCGAACGCGAGGTCGTCGTACCGGTCGCCGTCGAAGTCGCCCACCGCGACCGCCTGGCCGGTCGCGCCGGTCCCCTCGAAGGTCCAGTCGATGATCATCGACGCCACGTCGTCGCTGCCCAGCGCCAGCCAGAGCGAGCCGCCGCCGTCGAACGCGTTGCCGGAGATCGGGTCGGCGTGGCCGTCCCCGTTGACGTCCCCGGCGGCCACCCAGGTGCCGATCTGGTCGTAGGGATCGGCCCCGACCACGACGGTCCCCTGGTAGGCGTACGGGCTCACCTCGGTCCCCAGGAGCAGCCAGACCCGTCCGGCGTCGGTCTGGAACTCGTCCGCCAGGGGCTCTCCCACGAGGAGGTCGGCGTGTCCGTCGCCGTTGATGTCGCCCGCCCGGGCGAGCGAGGTCCCGAACTCGGCCCCGGACCAGTTGCCGTCGAAGATCCCGGGCGTCGCCGGCGCGGCGGTCTCGAAGTTCGATGACCCCGGGTAGACCTCGATCAGGCCGGTGTTGCCCCAGACGATGTTCCAGCCGTTGGGCACGCCGACGACGAGCTCGCCGTAGCCGTCCCCCGTCAGGTCCGCCACCGCGAGCGCCGAGCCGGCGCGGTAGCCGACGGCCTGGCCGTTGACGGCCCAGGTGGTCGTCAGGGTGCCCCCGCTCCAGCCGAACAGGTCGACCCGCCCCGCGTCGGACGTGTAGCCGGGCGAGCCGACGGCGACCTCCGCCAGGCCGTCTCCGTCGACGTCGCCCCCGGCCAGCGCGCCTCCGAACTGGTCGCCGGGAGCACCGCCGGTCAGGCCGAGCGGCTCCGGCGAGATGACCGCGGGCGCCGGGTCGCCGCCCAGGTACAGGAAGACCGCGCCGGAGTCGGGCCCGTTCGCGTCCGACAGGGGAGCGGCGATCGCGACGTCCTCGTAGCCGTCTCCGTCGACGTCGCCGAGCCCGGCGACGACCGAGCCGAACGCGTCGTCGGGGACGAGTGGGCCGGCCGTGAAGGTGGCGATGGGGGTCGGGGACAGCCCCGTGGGTCCGCCGGTGTAGAGCCGGGCGTGTCCACCGTCCGGCACGAGCTCGTCGGAGAAGGGAAGGCCGACGACGAGGTCGTCGTAGCCGTTGGCGTCGAAGTCGACGCGGGCCAACGACGTGCCGAGGCCGTCGCCGGCGTCACCGACCAGCGGGCCCCACGCCGGCGCGTCGGCGAACGCCTCGGGCACCGACAGGAACCGCTCGAGCCGACCGGGGTCGGGCCCGGGCCCGCCGCAGCCTCCGCCGAAGTGGACCTGGCCGACGTACAGCTCCGGCACGCCGTCGCCGTCGCCGTCCGACGCGGCCAGGCGCGCCTCGCGGAAGTCGCAGTCGCCGAACTCGAGCACCGCCCCCTCGTCGAGGGTCGACGGGTCGGAGAAGAAGAGCCGGGCGTAGTGGGCCGCCCCTCCGTCGAGCCGGGACGTGCCGAAGTCCCCCAGGCCGTCGCCGTTCAGGTCGGTGAGCGCCCCGGTCTGGGTGCCGACACCGATCCAGCCGCCGGTCCAGGAGCCGACGATCCCCGCCGCGCTCAGGCTCATCGGGACCGGATCACCGGAGCCGAACCAGATCTGCACTTCGCCCGAGGGGCCGCCCCCGTCGTCGGCCCCGGGCGCCCCGATGGCGAGGTCGGCGTAGCCGTCGCCGTTCATGTCGCCGATGCCCGAGATCGACGCCCCGTAGCCGTCGCCGGCCGCGGCGCCGGTCAGGGTCTGGGCCAGGGAGAGGCCCGTGAACCCGCCGGTGAACACCTCGACCCGGCCGGTGGAGCTGGTCCACAGCTCGCTCGAGCTCGCCAGGTCTCCGAAGCCGTCGGCGTTGACGTCTCCGAGGTAGGCGAGGCGGTGGCCGCGTCGGCCGCCGGCCTCGGTGCCGGCCAGGTACAGGTCCGGGCCGAGCGAGAGGCTGGGGTCGCCCCAGAAGAAGGCGAGCGCGCCCTCCTCGCCGCTGCCGTTGAAGTGGCCCGGCGCACCGACGACGAACTCGTTGATGCCGTCGCCGTCGAGGTCACCGAGGCCGGAGACGGCCTGGCCCGCGCGGTCCTCGGCCACCAGTCCGGTCCAGAACCACGACGCCGAGCCCCCGAGGCCGCCGGGCGAGGCGCCCGAGTACAGCCACGCCCGCCCGTTGTCGGAGCCGAAGTCGTCGTGCCCCGGGGCGCCGACGAGCAGGTCGTCGATCCCGTCTCCGTCGACGTCGCCGGGCCCCGCGATGGAGAACCCGGTCTCGTCGTTGCCGGCGCCGAGGTGGGTCCAGCCCGGGGCCGACGTGTACCCGGTGCTGCCGCCGTAGTAGACGTAGACCCCGCCGTGGGTGGTGCCGCCGACCTCCTCCGCCGCGCTCATCGCGAGATCGGTGTAGCCGTCGCCGTTGACGTCCCCGATCGGCGTGACGGCGTGCCCCACCACCAGGGGATCCCCGGTGCCGCCGCCGCCCTCCATCATCCCGTACGCGGAGTCGAGCTCGAGCCCTTCGCCGCGGCTCCCGACCACGTCGGGATCCGGCCCCGAGCAGGCCTGCAGGAGGATCAGCGTCGCAAGAGTGGTCCCCCGGTTCACGCTTCCATGATAGATCCCCGGGCGCTCCGGAGGCCCGCCATGAAGCCCACTCGCCGTTCCGTCCTCGCTTCCGTGCCCGCGCTCGCCCTCGTCGGGTGCGGCGGGCCCGAGCCGGAGCCGGAGCCCGAAGGCTGGGTCGATCCCTGCGGCGCAGAGCCCGAAGCGTGGGCCCCGGACGGGGAGCTCGACACCGACGCCTTCCCCTTCGGCGTCCAGGTGACGGACCCGACCACCGACGGAGTGCTGCTCGCCGCCCGCACGACCCTGGAGGGGCCGGTCGCCGCCCGGGTCGCTCGCGCGTGCGACGGCGAGTGGCAGGAGGTCGCGACGCTGACGGACCTGGAGGTGGGGGACGACGGGGTGGTGCTCGCCGAGCTGACCGGCCTGGAGTCCGACTCGGTGCACGCCGTCGCGCTGTTCAACGCCGGTGGACAGCTGCGCAGCCGCCCGTCCCGGTTCCGGACCGCGCCGCCCGCCGGCGGCGGTCGGCGGGTCGTGCGCTTCGGCGCCAGCTGCTGCCTGGGCCGGCTGGCCGCGCCGTGGCTCAACCTCTCCCACGCCGCGGACCGCAAGCTCGACTTCTTCGCGCTGCTCGGGGACACGGTGTACGCCGATCCCGCCGACACGGTCGACGAGTACCGGGAGAGCTGGCGGGAGGCGCTGGACACCGACGGGCTCGCCGACCTGACGGCCAGCACGGCGACCATCTCCACGTGGGACGACCACGAGGTGAAGAACAACTGGCGCTGGGAGGACCTCGCCGGTCAGGAGCAGTTCGACGACGCGGTGCAGGCGTTCTCCGAGACGTTCCCGTGGCGCGAAGGCGGCGGACCGGCCGGGCTGTGGCGCAAGCTGGCGTGGGGAGACGTCCTCGATGTGTTCGCCCTGGACAGCCGGGCCGAGCGCACCGACGAGGACTACATCTCCGAGGAGCAGATGGCCTGGCTGCAGGTGGAGCTCGCGGCGAGCACCGCGCGCTTCAAGATCATCCTCAACTCGGTGCCGATCACCGACCTGGAGCCGATCTTCGGCGCCGTGCAGGAGGAGGACCGCTGGCAGGGCCGCCCCGAGCAGCGGCTCGAGCTGCTGGAGTTCATCGATTCCGAGCAGATCGGCGGCGTGCTCTGGCTCGCCGGGGACCTGCACTACGGCCAGATCGCCAACGTCGGCCAGGTCGGGGACCCGGGCGAGACGGCCTGGGAGGTGATGGTCGGACCGTCGGGGAGCATCCTCAACCACCTGCCCGAGCTCGTGCAGCAGGGCCCCAACTACGAGGGGCCGATCCAGGACCAGTTCCCGGTGCTCCTGTTCGAGCACAACTACGCCGAGTTCGTCTGCGACGCGGACGCCGGCACCATCCGCGTCCGCCACATCGGGGACGACGGCGAAGCGCTGAGCGACCGCACGCTGTCGCTCTGACCGCGCGTCGGTCGCCTTCGGGCTACGATCCGCCCTCGTGCGCCGCGCCCTGCCCCTGCTGTTGCTCCCCCTGCTCGTCGGCTGCGGCACCGGCGCGGTCCTGACGATCCACAACGGCACGGCCACCGAGCTGACGGTGACGGCCGGTCCCGGGCGGGACGCGGCGGTGCCCGCCGGCGCGCTGCACCACTTCGAGGGGATCGAGAGCGCGCTGGAGCTCGTCGCCACGGACGCGACCGGCGGTCGCCACACCGTGTCGCTCCCCCTGCCGCCCCCTGGCGGCGCCGCGATCTGGGACGTGGGCGGCGCCGGCTGCTTCGCCGAGGGGGACTTCAGCAGCTATTACACCGTCCCCGTCGGCGTGCCCGCCGGGGTCGAGGTGCTCGGCATGCTCGAGGCCGGCGAGGAGCTGTACGTCAGCTCCGGAAAGGTCTCGGCCTCGCCCGGGCGCCGACTCCCCAAGGGGCTGGGCGGCGGCAGCGTGCGCGCGCTCGTGCAGGTGCCCTGCGACGCGGTCTCCAGCGAGCCGATCGCCCGCGGCTGGCTGGAGATGAAGCTCCCGGAGATCGAGCCCAAGTAGCGCTCCTGCTGGCCCGTCGCCTCAACCTCCTGTCAGACTGACCGATAAGGGGTGGACGGCACCCCAAAGGGGCCGACGCAAGGGGTAGCCACATGGGTGCGAGAGCGAAGCTGAAGGACACCGATTCGTCGGTGCGGTTGCCGGGTCTGGGGCGCCGGCGCTGGGGCCAGCTGGGGGAGCTGCTGGTCAAGCGCGGGGTGCTCACCCGCGAGAAGCTCGAAGAGGCGCTGGTGCTGCAGAAGCAGCAGGACATCTACCTGGGCGAAGTGCTCCTGGAGATGGGGTACTGCGACCAGACCGAGCTGTACGCCGCCCTGGCGGCCCAGGCTCGGGTGCCCTTCGTTCGGCTCGAGCCGAAGTACCAGGACCCGGCGATCGCCGGGGTGCTGCCGTTCACGATGATCCGCAAGCTGCGCGCGATCCCGCTGTTCAAGGTGGAGCGTCGGCTGACGGTCGCGATGGACGATCCCACCAACCTGGACCGCATCCAGGAGATCGCGTTCGCCACGGGCTGCCGGGTCAACGCGATCTACACGACGCCCGAGATCATCGACGCCGCCATCGACGCCCGGACCGGCAACCTCATCGACGTCAAGGGGCTGCGGCGCCAGGACGATCTGAGCGAGGACGTCGACGGCGCGGTGCAGGGCGACGACGAAGCGATCGTCGACTGGTCCTACGAGGCGGCGGAGCTGAGCAAGTCGTCGGTCGTCGTCGACCTGATCGACAACCTCATCGTCGAGGCGCTGAGCGTCAAGGCGTCGGACATCCACCTGGAGCCGAAGTCCCGCCACCTGCGGGTGCGGTTCCGGATCGACGGCCTGCTCCAGGACCGGCCGTCCATCCCCAACGGCTACAAGCTGGCCGTCCTGTCGCGCTGCAAGATCGTCGCGGACATGGACATCGCCGAGCGGCGCGTCCCCCAGGACGGCGCGTTCTCGATGAAGTTCCAGGGGCGGCGCGTCGACTTCCGGGTCTCGAGCTTCCCGACGAAGCACGGCGAGGTCATCGTCATCCGGATCCTCGACCGGTCGAGCCTCAAGCTCGACCTGGACAACCTGGGCTTCCCCACGAAGCTCGGCGAGAACATGAAGGAGCTGGTCAACCGGCCCAACGGCATCCTGCTCGTCACCGGGCCGACGGGCTCGGGCAAGACGTCGACGCTGTACGCGCTCCTCAAGACGCTGGATGCGGCGACCCGCAAGATCATCACGATGGAGGACCCCATCGAGTACGACCTGGCGGACATCTGCCAGGGACAGACCCACGCCAAGGCGGGGTTCACGTTCGCCAAGGGGCTGCGCTCCATCCTCCGCCAGGATCCCGACTGCATCATGGTCGGCGAGATCCGCGACGTGGAGACGGCGCAGATCGCCATCCAGGCGTCGCTCACCGGTCACATGGTGATGTCGACGCTGCACACCAACTCGGCCGCCGCGGCCATCTCCCGGCTGCTCGACATGGGGCTGGAGCCGTTCCTGATGGCGACGTCGCTGTCGGGCCTGCTCGCCCAGCGGCTGGTGCGTCGGCTCTGCAACAACTGCAAGGAGCCGTACCACCTGTCCGACGAGGAGGTCGGAGCGCTGGACCTGGTGTTCCCGTCCGGCGAGAACAACCCGACCCTGCACCGGGCCCGGGGCTGCATGTACTGCAACGGCGTCGGCTACCGCGGTCGGCTCGGCATCTTCGAGTACATCGACGTCGACGCGGACGTCGAGAGCATGATCATCCGGCGGATCTCCGGCAAGGACCTGGAGCGGGCGCTCAAGGACAGCGCCGGCTTCATCACGCTGCGCGAGAGCGGGCTGCGCAAGGTCGAAGCGGGCGAGACGACGCTCGAAGAAGTCCTCCGCGTGACCACGGGCTGAGGGAGCACACATGGACATCACCGAGACCAGGGTCGCCGACGGCTACTGCCTCAAGGTCACGCGTTCGCTGGACCGCACCTCCGTCATGGACCTGGAGAAGGCGCTGCGCCTGCTCTGGGAGCGCCACGAGGGGCCCGTCTACGTCGACATCGGGGAGCTGCAGTCCATCGACTCGGCCGGCCTGACGGTCTTCCTGCAATGGCACCGAAAGGCGCTGGGGGCGAACCGCAAGTTCGCGCTGATCAAGCCCGGCGGGTTCCACCTCAAGCTCATGGAGATCACCCGCATGGACGAGGACCTGGTGATGCTCGAGGACGTGGGCGGGGCGCCGATCAAGTTCACAGAGGAGCACCGCGGCTGAGCGTCGCGTCGTGTTCGACGCCCACGCGCACCTGATGGACCTGCCGCCGCTGCCGCACCCGGCCGGGGTGACCGGCTGGATCGTGCCCGGCGTGGACCTGGCGGGGGAGTCTCGGGCCGCGACCCTCGAGGCGGCCGACGAGCGGGTCCGGGCGGCGGTCGGGCTGCACCCCTGGTACCTGCCGTCCACGGTCGACGAGCTGAAGCCCCGCCTCCGCGCGCTGGAGGCGACCATCGCGGTACGCCGGCCCTGCGCCATCGGGGAGACGGGACTGGACAAGGGCCGCCGGGGCGGCGCGAAGGACGTCCAGCGGGCGGCGTTCGCGGCCCAGGTGGAGCTCGCCGGTCGCCTCGGGCTGCCGCTGATCCTCCATTGCGTGCGGGCCCACGGCGCCTGCCTCGATGTGCTGCGGCAGGCGGGGTTCGCCGGCGGCGGCATGGTCCACGACTTCGGCGGACCGAGGGAGATGATCGGACCCTGGGTGGAGGCGGGCTTCTTCCTGTCGATCTCGCCCCGCTCGATGGGGCACGGCGCCGTGGTCTCGGCGATCCCGGGGGAGCGGCTGCTGGTGGAGACCGACGACGAGGGGATCGACCGGCTGCCCGAGGTCGTCGCCGCCGTCGCGGCGCACCGCGGGGTGGAGCCGGGCGACGTCGCCGCGATCACGGAAGCGAACGCGCGGAGGCTGTTCTCCCTGCTATAGACGCGGCGTGAGCGCTGATCGAATCGGGAAGCCCGAAGGGGCGACCAGCGACGGCATGTCCCGCCGGGACGTGCGAGAGCGAATCATGCCCTCGGCCCTGCCGGGGGAGACGGGCAAGACCCGCAAGGGCGCCGAGCCGAAGCCGGTGGACCCGACGCTGACGGAGCACGAGACGCTGCCGAAGCAGCAGCGTCGGTTCGACCGCACCGCGCGGCTGCTCGGCGATCGGGCGATGACGACCCTGCTCGGCTCCCACGTCGTCGTGTTCGGTGTCGGCGGGGTCGGCTCGTTCTGCATCGAAGCGCTGGTGCGGTCGGGGGTGGGGCGGCTGACGATCGTCGACTTCGACGACGTCTGCGTGACGAACACCAACCGCCAGCTGCACACCCTCAAGACGACGGTGGGCCGCACGAAGGTCGACGTGATGGCGGAGCGGGCGCGGCTGATCAACCCGCGGGTCGAGGTGACGCCGATCGAGCTGTTCTACGAGGCGAGCACGGCCGGGCGCCTGCTCCCCGACGACCACGACTACGACTTCGTGGTCGACGCGATCGACAACATCACCGCCAAGTGCCACCTGCTCGACCGGGCGCGCAGCCTGGGCCTCCCGACGGTCAGCTCGATGGGCGCGGCGGCGCGCCTGGACCCGACGAAGCTGCGGGTCGCGGACCTGCGGGAGACCTACAACGATCCGTTCGCCCGGGACGTGCGGGGCATCCTGCGTCGCAAGTACAGCTGGGACCTCGAGGAGGACACCGGCGTGCTCGCGGTGTTCACGACCGAGCGCCCGGTCAAGCCCACGGCGCTCCACTACGACGTCGCCGCCGGCGGCTTCCAGTGCGTCTGCCCACCCAAGGAAGACCGCCCCCACACGTGCGACGACCGCCTGCAGATCGAGGGCACCGTGCCGTTCGTGACGGGCACCTTCGGGTTGACGTGCGCGTCGGTGGTCGTCAGCTCGCTGACGGGGGACGGGCCGTCGGTGGTGCGTCGGCCGGACCGGGCCTGAGGTGCAGGGTCCTCCGGAGGGCCGCCGAGGAGGACCCATGCGCATCCTGTCCCTGATCCTGACCGCCGTCGCGCTCGCTGCGCTGCTCTCCGCTCCGTCCTGCGGGAGCAACGACTGCGCCGCCGACGACGACGACTCTGGCTACGACGAGTGCTTCGACTCCGGGGTCGAGGAAGAGACCGCCTAGGAGCCTGGAGCGCATTGGAGCCCGAGCCCCGTGAGACCGGGGCGTCCG
>CAYQEG010000283.1:0-9344 GCA_964416435.1 uncultured Rickettsiales bacterium | reverse complement strand
CCGGAGGAGATCACATCGAGGATCTCGGGTCAAGAAACTCGGGCACCGCGATCAGCCGTCAGCCCACTCCCGATGCCTGGCCACCGCCTCCGCCCCGAACAGCCTCGTCGCCCACGCCAGCCGCTCCTCGCCGACGACGGCCACGCCGAGGCTGTCGGCGAGGCGGTTCATGTAGGAGAAGCAGCAGACGACCTGGACCACGTCGTGGACCGCCCGGTCGTCGAAGCCACGGTCGCGCAGGTACGTCACGCGAGCCTGCTCCATCCAGCGCGGCGCCAGGGCGGCCTCGGCGACGAAGTGCAGGAGCGGGGGGTCCCCGTCCTGCAGCACCGCGAGCGCCGCCTCGGGCAGCGCGTCGATGGCCTCGTGCACGAGCGACACTCCGGCGCGCAAGGGGCGCTCCGCCGCCTCCTCCCCGGCCCGGGCGAGGGCCCGCATCAGCGCGATGACGCCGGGCTCGGCGTCCCCTTCCGTGTGGTCACGCAGGAACCCCGCGTGGGAGACGGTTCAGTAGAAGCAGTCGTTGAGCGCGGAGACGGAGGAGGCGATGAGCTCCTCCCGCCGCTGGCCGAGGGAGCTGCCGCCGAACGTGACCGCGCTGTTCATCGCGAGCACACCCCGCAGCGCCGCCGGGTTCTGCTTCATGACGGCGACCACCGCCGGCACCGGGAGCTGCTGTTTGCGCCACGTCCGCGTCGCCCGCTCCAGGGCCGGGGTCGCGTCATCGTCGGGGAGATCGATCCAGGACATGGATCGACGCTAGCGGATCAGTCGAACGTGATCTCGCCGGTGATGTTCAAGCTCGGGGGCGGCCCCTCCAGGTCGACGTCGAAGCGCATCACCGCCTTGCCCTCGGCCCAGCCGCAGCGCTCGAAGATCCCCTCCATGCCGCCGGCGGTCTCGGTGACGATGTAGTCACAGCCGGCGGAGTGGGCCTCGTCCATCGCCGAACGGACCAGCATCGCGGCGGCGCCGCGGCCCCGGTGGCCGGGGTGCACGTAGAGGTCGGCGAGCAGCGCGAACGGCTTCATCCGGATCGTCGAGAAGCCGAACGTCAGGGAGACCACGCCGATGACGCGGCCGCCCTCCTCCAGCGCCATCAGGTACCGGACCTTGCCCTGCTGGATCGCGTTCTCCAGAACGTCGAACGCCGCCCGGTCGGGCATACCAGCCCCCCGTTCGACGAACACCTGGGTCAGCAACATCAGGAATCCGGGGTCCCGGATCGAGCGGGCAGCGCAGATCTCGAACATCGGACCCGATCGTACAGGGCCCTCGATGGCAGCGCGACCGGCCCCGGCTCCGTATCATCGTGTCGATGCGCGCCGTCCGCTTCCACGAGCAGGGTCCCCCGTCCGTGCTGTCCGTCGACGAGGTCCCCGATCCGCCGGCCCCCGGCCCCGGACAGGTGCTGCTCGCGGTCCGCGCCGCCGGCGTCAACCACCTCGACATCTGGACGCGCCGGGAGCTCCCCGGCGTGACCGTGCCCCGCATCCCCGGCGCCGACGCCGCCGGCGAGGTGGTTGCGGTCGGCCCCGGCGTCGGCGCCGTCGCCGTCGGCGATCGCGTGCTCATCGACCCCGGAGTCTCCTGCGGCGCTTGCCGCCGCTGCGCCGAGGGCGAGCACTCGCTGTGCGACGACTTCGGCATCTACGGCGAGTCGTTCGACGGCACCTACTGCGAGCGTCTCCTCGTCCCCGCCAGCAACTGCCACCCCTTGCCGGACGCCTGGTCGTTCGCCCAGGGGGCCGCCTTCCCGCTCGTCGCCCTGACGGCGTGGCGCATGTGCATCTCCCGCGGCCGGCTCCGGGCCGGGGAGACCGTCGTGATCCTGGGCGGCGCCGCCGGCGTCGGAGTGATGTGCATCCAGATCGCCAAGCTCGCCGGCTGCCGGGTCATCGCCACCGCGTCGACCGAAGAGAAGCGCGCGCTGTGCCAGCGCCTCGGCGCGGACCACGCCGTCGACTACACCGCCGACGGCTGGCATCGCGAGGTCAAGCAGATCGCCGGGGGCCGGGTGGACGTGACCATCGACTACGTCGGCAAGGCGACCTGGCCGCGCACCCTGTCCCTGACCCGCAGCGGCGGCCGGGTCCTGACCTGCGGAGCGACCACCGGGGCCGACCCCAGCGCCGGCCTCAACCACGTGTTCTTCCGGCAGCTCAGCATCATCGGGAGCACGATGGGCGCCCGCTCGGATCTCGCTGAGGCGCTCGACGCAGCGCGCCGCGGTCGCCTCCGGCCGGTCCTCGACCGCACCCTGCCGCTCGCCCAGGCGGCCCACGCCCACCAGCTCATCGAGGACCGCGCGGTGGCCGGCAAGCTGGTGCTGGAGGTCTGATGCCGTCGTTTCACGCCACCTGCCCCGTGCGCTTCGGGGAGATCGACCACGCCGGGGTGATGTACTACCCCGCCCTGTTCGACCGCATGCACCGGGTGTTCGAGGACTTCTGGCCCACCGCGATGGGCAAGACGTATCACGGCGTGCTCGACGGAGACGGCATCGGCTTCCCGCTCCTGGACGTGCACGCCACGTTCAAGCGCCCCTTCAAGTTCGGCGACGTGATGACCGTCGACCTGTCGATCGTGCGGCTGGGGAACACGTCGATCACCTGGCGCCTGCTGCTCGGCGCGCAGGAGAGCGAGGGGGTGCGCGCGTCGGTCCGGATGGTGACCGCCGTCATCGCGATGGAGAGCTTCGCCCCCACGGCGCTGCCGGACAGCTACCGCGAGGCGCTCCGGCCCTTCCTCGCCCCCGACGGCGAGGACGCCGCCGGGTGAGCCGTCGCGCCGCCGGCCTGGCCATCGGGGTCGCCGTCGCGGCCTTCGGGGGGCTGCCGGCCGAGGCCGCCGCAGGCTCCGAGGTCCGCATCCTGTCCGACGTGCTGCTGGTGCAGCCGGAGACCTTCGAGGGCGGCTCGATCCTGGGCCCGCCGGACTCCCGCGCCACCTGGTACAGCTTCGGCGGCATCGTCCCCTTCTCGGGCCAGGCGATGCTCGTCTTCTCGACGGGCCAGGTGGGTGGCGACCCCCTCCCCGGGACGGACCTCTCGGCGGTCGGACCGGGGGACGACATCGCAGGGCTCAACCTGTCCCTCCGGGTGCCCGAGGACGCCCACAGCATGCGGATCGCAGCCCGCCTGTGCGCCCCCGCCGCCGCGGAGCTGCCCGAGCTGGTCGACGACGTGGCCAGGATCCTCGTCCAGGGCGACCCCATCGCGCTGGATCCCTACAGCCTGGGCGACCTGACGCCACCGAGCCCCGCCCTGACGACCGCACGGGACAGCGAGCTCCAGGGCACCCCGTTCGCGCGACCGGACGGAGGCGGCACCGCCTGGATCGAGGCGATCGTCGCGGTGCAGCCAGGCAGCCAGATCGCCGTCACGATCGAGGTGCGCGACGGCGGCGCCTCGGCCGGAGGGGACGTCGTGCTGCTCGTCGACGGGCTGCGCTTCGACGCCGGCGTGCCCGAGGCGGCCGAGCCCGGCCCGGCGCCGCTGTTGACCGCGGTGACGCCGGACGAGGCGCCCGAGGATCGGCCGGTCACCGTGGTGCTCGAGGGTCGGTCCTTCCCCCCCGATCTCGCCGTCGAGTTGACCGCGGACGACGAGACGCTGGTCGTCGTGCCCGACGCGGACGTCACCTGGCGCTCGGCGGAGCGGGTCGAGGTGGAGCTCCCCGCCCTGCCCGAGGCCGACGCGGGGGTGCGCCTCACGTGGTCCGGGGGGGCGGTGCGGTGGGACGACGTGCTCACCGTCGACACGCCGCGGCCGCGCATCCTGAGCGTCACCCCGAACACCGGGCCGGCGGCGGGGGGCGGCCTCGCGACCCTGTCGGGCTCGGGGTTCTTCGACGTCTCGTCGGTGAGCGTCGGAGGGTCGCCCGCCACGAACCTCGTGGTCGTCTCCCGCGAGCGCATCGACTTCGTCGTGCCGCCCGGCGAGCCCGGGCCGGCGGACGTCGAGCTGTTCGCGGCGGGCGGCTTCGTCGAGGCGCCGGGGGCCTGGACCTGGGCGGAAGCGACCGACGGCGCCGGCGACGATGACGACGACGGCGGGAGCGGACCCAGCCCCGTCGAGTGCTCCGTCGCTGGCGGAGGGTCGTCGTTCGCGCTGGCGCTCGTCCTGCTCGGGGTCAGACGCCGAGCACGGCGCGACGGACCTGGTCGAGCATCCGGCTGATTCCCCGCACGTTGACCGGCACCAGGCGAGCCTTGCCCGCGTCGGGCCGGTAGTTCTCGCTGATCGAGTGGTCCAGGATCGTGCTCCCCCAGATCACCACGACGTCGGCCTTGCGCATGTCCGCGTCGGCCTTGTGCTTGGGGCGACGCACCGAGCCGGGCACGAGCTTGATCTCGAGCTTCGCCCCGGCGCTCAGCTCCTTGACCTGCCGACGGTAGTTGGGCGAGCCGCCCACGAAGGTGACCGCGCGCACGGCCTGGCGGTCGCAGGCGTCGACGAACCGGCTCCAGGCGGCCCGGATGTCCGAGCCACCGCAGACGTCACACCGCCCCGGCGGCACGTGCATCGCGAACGCCGACGCGTCGGCCTGGCAGGCCGGGCCGTCGCAGACGAGCGCCAGCCGGTCGTCCAGCAGCGCCCGCAGGCCGTCGGTGTCCGAAAGGGACAGCGCCGCCAGCACGTCACCGGCCCGCAGCTCGAGCAGACCGCGGAGCGCAGCGGCTCCCTCCGCGTCGCCGGTCAGCCCCCGCGCCGTCAGCACGTCGGCGATCGGCTCGGCCACCGTCGCCAGGGCGAGCATCGTCCGGGTCTCCTCCAGCTCGGCCGCCGCCTTGCGGCGCGCCTTGTCCACGCCCTCGCGCTCCCGGGTGAGCGTGTCGATCCGCTGGTTCGCCTCCACGAGATCGGCGCTGAGTTCGGCGACCCGCCGGTTGAGCCGGACCAGCTCGGGGCCCATCGGGTCGGGCTTGGGAAGCGGGGGCGGCTTCGGAGCCGCCGGCGCAGCGGGAGGCGGAGCCGCCCGGGCCGGCTCAGCAGGCTTCGCCGCGGCCTGCCCCGGCTTGCGGCCGCCCTTGGACGAGCCGTACGCACGGACGCCGTCGGACGCCATCATCCGTTCGAAGTCGAGTTCTTCGTCACCCGCGCCGCTCATACATCGATCTATACACTCCCGGACGTGCTCCGCTCCCTGACCGTGCTCGCACTCCTCCTCGTCGCGGCCCCCGCGATGGCGGACGACGAGCAGGCGGGGGACGACGACGACAGCGCCGACGAGGAGGACGAGACCCCACCGGACTACGTGCCGGAGGTGTCGGAGACGCTGGTCGTCACCGCCACCGGCGAGGAGCGGGTGCTCAGCGAGGCGCCCGTGCCCGTCCGGGTGGTCGACGAGGAGGCGATCCGCCGCTCCGCCGCCTCCGACGCCGCCGACCTGCTGCGCCGCGCCCCCGGCATCCCGGTCATGTCCCACGGCGTCGACAACCGCGGCGGCGTCGCCGGGATCTCGCTCCAGGGCGTGCCCGCCGGCCGGACCCTGGTGCTCGTGGACGGCCGCCCGGTCGCCGGAGACGTCGGCGGCGTGGTCGATCTCGGCCAGTTCCCCGCCGAGATGCTCGAGCGGGTGGAGATCGTCGAAGGGCCGATGTCGGCGCTGTACGGCAGCGACGCGCTGGGCGGCGTGGTCAACCTGATCACCCGGCGCCCCCCGCCCGGCTCGGTGATCTCCGGTCGCGTGCAGGGCAGCTCGGAGCCGTCCCTGGACCTGGGGCTGACCCTCTCGGCGTCCCAGCCTGACGGCTTCCAGTGGGGCGCGACGGTGACGGGTCGCCTCGCCGCGGCGCTGGACCTGGACGACAGCGAGCCGGCGACGGACCTGGACGAGCGGCGGGCCCTCGGCGCGCGGTTCTTCGCCGGACTCCATCGGGAGGCGGACCGCCTCGAGCTGTCCGCGATGTACTCCCACGACACCCGAATCGGCGTCTTCACCCGGATCAACAACGCCGTCAGCCCGCCCCACGTCGCGGTGTTCGACGGACCGAAGAAGCACGACCGGTTCCAGGGCGCGGTGTCCTGGCGCCACCGCTTCCACGAGGCGGTGGCGGCCCGCTGGGAGCTCGACGCCACCGACTACTCGTTCGCGTTCACCGAGGACCTGCGGGACTCCCCCGTCGAGTCGGTGCGCCGCGCCCGCACCTTCGCGGTGGAGGGGCGCTTCCGCCTGGACATCCGCGCGGTGGGCTGGGGCTCGATGCTGGTCGGGGTCGAGGGCAGGGTCGAGGGCCTGCGCACGTTCCAGGACCGGGTCGAGGCGGGCGGCCTGCAGGTCCGCCTCGAGGAGGTCGCGCCGCGCGTCGAGGGCGGGGTCGAGCCGTGGGTCCAGGGCGATCTGCGGCTGTTCGGCGGCCGATTGGAGCTGCTCCCCGGGATCCGGCTGTCGGTGCACGACAGCTACGGCTTCGCCGCGGCTCCCAGCCTCGCGGTCCGGGTCGACCTGTGGAGGGGGGCGGCGCTTCGGGTCTCCGGCGGCCGCGGCTACCGCGCGCCGTCGCTCAAGGACCGCTACCTGATCTTCGACCACGCGGCGCTTGGCTACATCGTCTACGGCGACCCGGACCTGCGACCGGAGTCGTCGTGGGGCGCCAACCTGTCCCTGGACCAGGCCATCGGCCGCGCCTTCAGCTTCCGCATCGGCGGCTTCGCCAACCGGCTCGTCGACCTGATCACCTACACCTTCGACGGCAGCAGCAGCAGCGGCGGCCTCAACGTCTACCGCTCGACCAACGTCGCCGGCGCGAAGACGTTCGGCGGGCAGGCGACGGCGGAGTTCCGGCTGCCCTGGATCCACACCACGGCGGCCTACCGGTTCCTGTGGGCGATCAGCGACGACGGCTTCTTCCTGCCCGACTCCCCGGTGCACGCGCTGCGGGGAACTCTCGAGCTGACCCTGGCGAAGATCGATCTGTCGCTCTACAACTCCGTTGCATGGGAATCCGAGCGCTTCGTCGACACCGCCCAACAGACCCGCTCGCCGGGCCTCGTCCGGTGGGACATCCGCCTGGAGAAGCGGTTCACCGGACGCCAGGAGCTGGCCGTCTACGTCGGCGTGGACAACGTGCTGAACCAGCGCCGCGACCCGGCCGTCGAGGGCGACTTCCGACCGGTGGAGGGGCGCCGCGTCATGGGCGGGGTGCGGGGCAGCCTGCGGTTCGAACCGCAGCGCTGATCGTCGCGCTGGTCGCCACCGCGGCCTGCCTTCCGGACGAGCCGCCCGGCGGCCCGGTCCCCACCGAGACCGTCACCCTCGACCTGAGCGACGGCGAGCCGCAGTACCTGGACCTGCTCGACGTCGACGGCGCCGCCGACGCCTGGGACATCCGGGCCGAAGGCTGGCAGCTGTTCCTCAACGGCGGTGAGTCCGGCCCCGAGCGGGGCGGCGGCATCGACATGGAGCTGCTCGACCTGGAGATGCCGTTCGAGGATCTCGTCCGGAAGAACCAGCTCCTCTACTTCTTCTTCTACGACAGCTACGCCTGCGCGATGAGCGACTGGTGGTGGTACGCGCTGGACGGCACCCACACCCTGTTCAGCAACTACCACGTGTACGTCGCCCGACGCGGTGACCGCGACTTCGCGTTCCAGATGCTCGACTACTACCGGGTGATCGACAACTCCGCGGAGGCGGGCTACCCCGAGTTCCGGTGGGCCGAGATCCCGACCGACGGCGGCCCGATCGAGATCTTCGTCGAGGACCTCGAGGCGACGGCGGGGGGGCTCGGCGCGGCCCAGGACGACCCCGCCAACCGGTGGACCTACTTCTCGTTCGACGAGGGCGTGCTCGACCTGACGGACGAGGAGTCGCTCACCGACGACCGCTGGGACCTGGGCTTCAAGCGGTTCAACATCAAGTCCAACAGCGGCCCCTCGGGCCTCGCGGGCGTCGTCACGCTCGACTTCGACATCGACCGGGGCGAAGACGCCGAGGACGTGCTCGGCTTCAGCCCCGCGGGCGAGCTGCCGCGGTTCGAACAGCGGATCGACGCGTGGGACCCCGACGCCGCCATGGGCTTCGAGGAGGACGACATCCGGCCGGTGCTGAGGCGCTGGTACACCGGCGCCCCCGGCGCGGACGTCGCGCCGACGCTGGACGATGACCGGTGGTTCCTGGTCTCCGACCGGACGGGCCTGGAGCTCGCCAAGATCCGGGTCATCGACCTGCAAGGCGACGATCCGGCAGGCCCGGACAGCATCACGCTGGAGTGGGCGGTCCTGGAGTAGCGCCGGGCGGCTACATTGGGTCGGTCGATCCCCGACCCCGCCCGGAGGCCTCGTGTCCCAACGCCCCTCGACCCTCGCCCGGCTGCTCGTCCTCGCCGGCCTGATCGCCGCCCCCCAGGCCGCCTCGGCGGCCGAGCAGTGCTTCTACACGGCCGGCACCTACGGCGGCATCACCGTCGGCATCAGCGGCACGGGCTGCGGCACGTCGCTGAACTACGGCGGGATCCTCGGCGTCTGGATGGGGAACAACAACACCACCGAGAACTGCACGTTCACGCTGAACACGCCGGTCGACCAGTCGACCGTGACGGTCGCCATGACCGCCCACAGCAACGGCGCAAGCTGGGGCGAGGAGACCCAGTTCACGCTGGACGGCGCGCCCTACAGCGTCACCGCGGGAGACATCGACAACAGCACCCCCGGCGGCGGCATCGCCCTCACCGCGACGGCCGGAGGCCGGGTCGCGAGCGCGGGCAGCGACGGCCGGGGCACGATCTCGTTCGGCGCGTCGTCGACCGGCGTCACCGTCATCGACATCAGCCACGTCATCGTGTTCGGCGCCCCCAACGGCACCATCTACGAGGTCTGCGTCGACGATGTGCCGTTCGAGGACGACGCGGACGGCGACGGCGACCCCGACGACACCGACTGCAACGACAACAACCCCAACGTCTACCCGGGCGCCCCCGAGCTCTGCGACCAGATCGACTCCGACTGCGACGGCAGCCTGGTCGATGAGTTCGACAACTTCGACGGTGACACCCTCCCCGACTGCGTCGATCCGGACGACGACAACGACGGTGACCTCGACACCACCGACTGCGAGGACCTCGACGCGTCGATCTACACCGGCGCCCCCGAGCTGTGCGACGACGTCGACTCCGACTGCGATGGCGATCTCGTCGACACGTTCGCCGACTTCGACGGCGACGGCGACCCCGACTGCATCGACCTGGACGACGACGACGACGGCGACCTCGACGTCACGGACTGCGACGACAACAACGCCAACGTCTACACCGGCGCCCCGGAGTCGTGCGACCTGGTCGACTCCAACTGCGACGGCTCCCTCGTCGACGGCTTCCCCAACTTCGACGGGGACGCCGAGCC
>CAYQEG010000282.1:0-9389 GCA_964416435.1 uncultured Rickettsiales bacterium | reverse complement strand
GGTCCACCGGGCCGACGTCGCCCGAACGGTGGAGTGATCAAGTAGTGCTAGGAGCCTGGAGCGCATTGGAGCCCGAGCCCCGTGAGACCGGGGCGTCCGAGGCCAAGGCGCGACGAGGAGATGCATCGGGAATGCGCGACGAGGAGCAACGCCGGGATCGGGCGCATCCGGTCCTCGGGGCGACAGGCGGCTATGCGCTCCAGGCTCCTAGGAGCAGCCCTCTTCGAGGATCTCCTGAGCGGCCTTGATCATGTCTTCGAGCCGGATCTTCCGGGCCTGGTCGACCGTCTGGTACCACTCGAGCCGACGCGCCGAGACGAAGCCGTCGGTCATCCGGGCGAGGCGACGCTTCAGGCGGCCCGCCTCCTCGAACGCGGCGCCCGCCTCGGACTCCTTGGCGGAGACCCGCTGCTCGGCGTTGATCCGGGCCATGCCGGCGGCGTGGGACGCCTCGGTCCGATAGATGTCCGCCTGGCGGGTGGCCACCTTGCCGCGTCGCAGCGCGTCACAGCGCAGCGAGCTCACGGCCACGAGGTTCGCGAGGGAGATCTCGCTGCCCTCCGAGTCCTGAGCGCCCGCGGGGGCGGCCACCAGGAGCAGGAGAACGGCGGAGAGCAGGCTGACCAGTCGCATGGATCCCATGGCAGCGTTGTACCTCCGGGGCGTCTCAAAGGAAAGACCGCCCCCTACGGTTGGTCCGGGTCAGGGGCCCTGTACCTCGCTCGCCGGATCGCTATCCTTGCGCGCGATGGACCGTCGTATCGGACTGGGAGCCGCGCTGATCTTCGTGGTCGTGATGGGCTGGCTGTACCGCGGCGCTACCGCGACCCCGACGGCTCCGGCGATGGCCCCGCCGCCGACCCCCGCGGTGTCTGTACAGGCGCCGATCACGACCCCCCGGCCCCGCCCCTCGCGCACGCCGCGCCCGTTCAACCCGGGGCCCGCGACGGTGGAACCGGCGACCCCGGAGGAAGATCCCAACATCACGGTCGTCACCGGACGCGTCACCGACGAGATGGGCCGGGCGCCCGCCCGCGGCACGAAGGTGCTCTACCGGTCCAAGGGACGCCGCAAGCGCGCCACGTCGGATCCCGAGGGCGCGTTCCGGTTCGAGGTGAAGGGCGACTCGATCGAGGTCTGGGCCGAGCGCAAGGACGGTCGCCTCACCGCGCGCAGCGAGAAGGTCATCGTCGACGGCAGCCAGGGCGGCGAGTGGGAGGTCGACCTGGTGCTCGACTCGGGCGAGCAGGCCGGGCTCGGGATCAGCGTCCGGCAGCACGACGACGGGGCGTTCGTGTCGCGGGTCATCGACGGCTCCCCGGCCCAGGAGCTCGAGCTGGTCAAGGGCGACGTCATCATCGCCGTCGACGGTGAAGACGTCGCCGGCAAGAACATCTCCACGATCAGCGGCATGCTGGGGGGACCGGTGGGAACGACGCAGCTGTTCACCGTGCGGCACCTCGACGGATCGATCGAGGAGCTGCAGTTCGAGCGCCGACCCATCAGGAGGGCCGAGAAGTGACGAGAAGCAGCCATGCCCGTCGCGTCGCGCTCGCGCTGGTCCTGCTGGCCTTCGTGGTCGGCTGCAGCCCCTGGAAGTGGCGGGTCCGGGGGATGCAGTACCCCGCGGCGGATCAGCTGCCGCCCGTGCACGCCGGACCCGACGGCGCGGTCCTCGCCCCCGAGTCCTACGCCATCGGAGACCTCGAGCTGACCGGCACCAGCATGGACGAGCTCACCTCTCGGGCCGCGACCGAAGGGCAGCGCCACGGCGCCGACGCGATGATCCTGCTCGACTTCGAGGCGATCACGGCCCACTGGACCGCGTTCCACACGGGCGACGTGGACGGCACCACGCTGCACCGCGCCGAGACCATCGAGACGAGCTCGGCCCAGGTGAGCCTGCACGCCACCGGGCTGCGCGATCCCGACTGGTGCCTCGGCATGTCGCTGACGTGCGACCAGCCCGCCGGCTCCGCCGACTGCCACGTCCGGATCGAGCGGGTGCTGCCCGGCGGCCCGGCCGGGTCCGCCAGCCTGCGGGTGGGGAACCGTATCCTGACGGTCGAGGGGGATCCCGTCGCCCACCCCTGGGACGTGTATCAGCGCGCCGACGCAGCCGGGGCCACGGTGATCGAGCTGACGGTCGACGGCTCCGACGAGACCCGCACCGCGACGATGGCGCCCGTCGCGTGCTCCGACCTCTACTGAGCGGCGGCTGAGTCCGCGGCGAGAGATCGCAGCGTCTGGGTGAGCGCCGCGGGCCGCACCGGCTTGCCGATCAGGTGCACCGGCGGGTCCTGGGGCAGCGCCGTCTCCTCGAGCGTGTCGGCGATGCCGGTCAGCAGCACCGCCGGCAGGTCCGGCAGCTCCCCGCGCAGGCGGGCGATCAGCTCCAGGCCGTCCATGCCCGGCATGGTCAGGTCGGTCAGGAGCAGGTCCGGCTCGGGCCCCTCCGCGACCAGGTCGAGGGCGTCCTCGGCCGAACACGCCGCCACCACCTCGAAGCCGTCCCGCTGCAGCGCCATGACGAGGAGCTCGCGGAGCATCGCGTCGTCCTCGACGAGCAGCAGGCGGAGGCCGGCGGGCGCCGGCTTGGGGACCTCGGGGCTCGTCACGCCCGCGCCCGGGGCGACCCGGCCGCCGTGGGACCGTGGCACGTACAACTCGAACTTCGTGCCGTGGTCGGCGCGGCTCGAGGCCCGCAGCGTGCCGCCCGACTGCTGGGCGATACCGAGGCAGGTCGACAGTCCCAGGCCGGTCCCCTTGCCGGGGTCCTTCGTCGTGAAGAATGGCTCGAAGATGCGCTCCAGCACGTCGATCGGGATGCCGATGCCGGTGTCCTCGACGCTCAGCACCACGTACTCCCCGGGCGCCAGGTCGGCGGCGCCGGAGGTCAAGCGGCTCTGGCCGACGTCGATGTCCACCCGTCCGCCGTTGGGCATCGCGTCGCGGGCGTTGACCACGAGGTTGACGACCACCTGCTCCAGGAGCACCGGATCGATCAGGGCGGGGGGCACCCCGCCTCGCCGATCCGCGAGCACGAGCTTGACGTCGTCCCCGACCACCCGGTCGAGCATCCGGGCGAGCGACTCGACCCGATCGTAGACGTCGACGGCCTGGGGATGGGCCGGCGAGCTCCGCGCGAACGCGAGCAGCTGGCGGGTCAGGCTGGCGCCCCGCTCGGCCGCGCCGGCCATCTGCTCCAGCGCCTCCCGCCACGGGTGCTCGTCCTCGGCGAGCTCGTCGAGCAGGAGCGCGGACCAGCCCAGGATCACGCCGAGCAGGTTGTTGAAGTCGTGGGCGACGCCGCTGCTCAGCCGACCGACGCTCTCCAGGCGCTGCGCCTGCTGGAGCTTGCGCTCGGTGTCCAGTCGGTCGGTGGTCTCCTGGCGAACCCGGTCGAACAGATCGGCGTTCTCCAGCGCGACCGCCACCTGGGAGGCGAGGAGCGCGAGCATGCGGGTGCGCGCGCCGGAGAACGCTCGCGGGGCGAGGTCGTTCTCCAGGTAGACGACCGCGACCATGCGCCGCTGGCGCCGGGCCGGGACGCAGACCACCGAGCGGGTGGCGTTTCCGCGCAGCCACGGGTCCTGGGACCAGTGCGCGTGCAGCCGCACATCGGGGATCGACAGCACGCTGCCGTGCTGCAGCGCCTCGGCCACCAGGGCAGACGGGACCGCGCGACAGCCCCCCAGCTGCTCTTCGAGGACCCGGAAGCGGCCGTCGGCCCCCAGCTCGGCCTCGACCACCGGCCCCTCCTCGCCGGGCACGCGGACCAGCACGCCCCGGGTCGCGCCGGAGAGCTCCAGGACGATCTGCAGGACCCGGCGGACGAGCTCGGTCCGATCCAGCTCAGAGGAGATGGCCTCGTAGGCCGCCACCATGCCGTCGAGATCGAGGCGGGCGCCGCTGTCTCCGGCCCGGCTGGCGGTCCGGTGGGAGCCGGTGCCGTCCGAGTGGCTGGTCGTTCCGACGCCGTCCGACTCCCCGAGCCAGCCGAACTCGGCGTCCAGGGCGTCGGTGCGCACGGTCGCACCCCACAGGTGCCAGGCCTGGCGGGCCTCGGAGAGGTAGGACCGTCCGGGGGTCCGCAGACCCGCCGCGAGGCAGGCCCGGCCGGCTCGCTCCAGGCCGATCGCGGCGTCCGCGAGGAAGCCCTCTCGACGAGCCCCCGCGGCCGCTCGCTCCCAGGCCTGGATCGCGCCCATGGGGTTCCCGTCGAGCAGCGCCAGTTCGCCTCGCAGGAGCTCCGCCTTGGGCTTGAAGTTGAACGGCGCCTGGGCGGCGAAGCTGTCCAGGTGGGCCAGGTTGTCCAGCAGCCGCGCGCGACTGGCGGGCCCCGGGTCCACCCGGACCGTCGCCAGCCCCTCGTACAGGAGGTGCTCGGGCACCCAGGCCAGGCCGCGCAGGAAGGGGAGCAGCCCGCGGACCCGGGCGGCGTCCGCGGCGGCCTCCTCGAACCGACCCGCCACGTAGGCCGCCTGGACCCGTGAGACCAGCACCAGGGCGTGCACGGAGCCGACCGCTTCGACCTGCTCCAGCAGGTCCGCCTCGTTCACCTGGTCGTCGCTGAGGCCATCGCGGGTCAGCCCGCACATCCATCGAGCCGCCTGGCGCTGCCCGACGGTCATCTGGATCATCGGGACGTTCCCGGTCCGCTGCAGGAACGGGAGCACCCGGTCGCACTCGTCGATCATCGCCTGGAGCGACCCGCCGATCGGCAGCAGGTTGAGGATCAGCCCGGTCTCGCAGTAGCCGGCCCACTGGTGGTCGCCGGCCTCCAACGCAGACCTCACCGCCTCCCTCAGGAGCGGCTCGTTGTCCCGCAAGGGCCCGCCCCAGTGCTGCAGGTGATGGGCCCAGACGAACAGGACGCGGCACAGGTAGTCGGGCTCGCCCCGCTGTCGGGCGACGAGGAGCCCCGTCTCACCGAGCTGGCGGGCGAGCTGGTGCCGACCCGCCTCCACCAGGTCCATCCCGTAGAAGGTCAGCGGATAGCCCGACGCGGGGGAGAGCCCCTGCTCCAGGGTCATCGTGACCATCCGGTACAGGCCGAAGCGGAACAGCAGCTGGTCGGTGAAGAACGTCGACGGGATGAGCGCCGACAGCACCTCCATGAGCGCCCGGGAGCCGGCGTCCTTCATCGGCGGCGCCTGCATCAGGCCGTCCAGCGAACGCTTCGACAGCGCGACGCGGGCCTCCTGCTCGGCCACCAGGAGCGCCGAGGGCAGCTCCTCGACGCCGGGGAGCGGCCGGCCCATCGCGGTGGCGGCCGCCCGACCCGCGCTGATCGCCGCGGCGTGGTCCCCCGCCAGGACGTGCTGGACCACGGTGACGGCGCCGATCCGACCCTGCTCCACCGGGTCGTCGACGTGCTCGCTCGCCTCGGCGAGCAGCGCGAGCCCCGCCTGGGGATCTCCGGTCGCGGCGGACGCCCAGGCGGCCGAGACGTGCAGCGCCTGGGCGAGCTGGGAGGACTCGCTCCAGCCGTCGAGCCAGCCGATGCCGGCGCGGGCGTAGCGGAGCGCGGCGGCGGGCGCGGCCGCGCGCAGCGCCTGCTCGGTCGCCTTGAGGGCGTCCTCGGCGGCCGCCCGGCGGGCCTCGGACCCCTGGAGCGCGTCGCCGGCGAGCACCCGCTGCTCGACCACCTCGAACAGCCCGGCCTCTCCCCGCCGCTCGGCCAGCCGGGCGGCGACGTCGAGGTGGGCCCGCCGCCGTCGCTGCGCGGGCAGCGCGTCCCGGGCGACCTCGCGCACCCGACCGTGCGCGAACCGCAGGTTGGGCTTGAGCAGCGCGAGCTGCTCCTCCGAGATGCCGGCCCGGGGTGGAATCGGACGGGATCCGCCGATGAGCAGACCGCGGGCGACCGCGGGGGCCAGCGCGTCGGCGGCGTCGACCAGGGTGCTGCCCATCAGGTCCGCGACGAGGCCGAGGTCGAAGGTCCGGCCGAGCGTCGCGGCGTAGCCGAGCGCGGCCAGGCTCGGCTCCGGCAGCGTGCCGAGGATCGAGACCAGCAGCCTCAGGGAGTCGTCCGGGAGCGCGGCCTCGTCGATACCCTCGGCGTCCCAGACCCACCCCTCCGGGCTCGGGGTGAGGAGGCGCAGGCGGACCAGCTCGGCGACGTACTGCAGGACCAGCAGAGGGTTGGATCCGGCTCGGTTCTGGACCAGGTCGACGAGCCCGCCCAGCTCGTCATCGGGCTGACCCAACACCTCGCCGAGCAAGGCGCCGAGGGCCCTCCGACCGATGGCGCCCAGCGCGATGCGCTCCACCGGGACCCCGTGCTGCTCCAGCCGAGCCACCGCGGCGTGCAGCGCGTGGTCCGTCGGCAGCTCTTCGGGGCGGACCGCGGCCACCCACAGCACGCTGCAATGGCGGGTGCGGACCGCCACGTCGGTGAGCAGGCGGATCGAGGCGGCGTCCAGCGCGTGGGCGTCGTCCAGGAGCAACACCAGGGGCGACCGGGGCCGGGCGATGGCTTCGACGAGGGCGACGAGCCCGTCGACGAGCCGGTTGCGGGCGCCGAGGGGGCCAGCGGGGGGCAGCGCCCGGAACTCGCCCAGCAGCTCGGCCACTGCCGGGACCAGCGTGGCCACCGCGGCCGCGTTGGAGCCGAGCTCGGAGCGGACGGTCGACTGCGCCCGCCGGCGAGACCGCGGCGGCGCGCTCAGCACACCGCGGATCGCGGAGTCGAGCGCCTCGCTCAACGCCGAGTAGGGAGTCTGCCCCGCCCCCGACGCCTGGCCGGTGCCGAACCAGCCCCCGGCCGCCGTCGCGAGCCCGTCCAGGCGGCGCCCCAAGGCGCTCTTTCCGACCCCGGGGCCGCCCTCGAGGAACAGGAGCACGCCTTCGCGGTTGCACGCCCGCTCGAACGCGGCGGTGAGGCGGCCGGCCGCCATCTCCCGTCCGTGGAGGCGCTGGGGACGTCGGAGGTGCCGGCTGGGTCGCGGTCCCCCCACCGTCACGTCCCGGACGTCGCCCCCCTCGGCCACGCAGGCCTCCAACTCGGCGAGGTCGGCGGCCAGGGACCGGGCGTCCTGGTAGCGCTCGGCGGGGTCCTTGCGGAGCAGCCGCTCGACCACCCCCCCGACGGTCGGCGGCAGGTCCAAGCGCACCTGGGACAGGGGCCGCGGCTGGCGAGCGAGGTGGCCCTGCAGGACCTCGGCGGGGGCGTCGAACGGGAACGGGGGACGCCCCACGAGCAGCCGATAGAGCGTGGCGCCGAGGGAGTACAGGTCGCTCCGGGCGTCCACCGACATGCCGGTCCGGCCGGTCTGCTCGGGGGAGACGTAATGGAGCGTGCCCCGGAGCACGTCGTCGGGACCCTCCGGGGGACTCAGGAGCTGCAGTCGCTTGGCCATCCCGAAGTCGATCAGCGTGACGTCGGTGCCGTCGCCCAGGACGAGGTTCCGAGGGCTGACGTCCCGGTGGACGAACCCGCGCTCGTGGACCTCGGCGAGCGCCTCGGCGGCGCCCCGCGCGATCGCGAGGAACTCTCGGAGCTTGGGCAGGGCGCCGAGGCTGGCGAGATCGGTGGGACCGGCGTCCTTCAACACGAGGACCGGCACGGCGCCCTGCTGAACGAGCCCGAGGCACTCCACGATCCGGACGCTCCCGGCGAGCTCGCCGAGGATCTCTGCCTCCCGGGCGAGCCCGACGACGGCCGACGGCTCGGGGAAGTCGCCGCGCAGCCGCTTGGCGACGACGGACAGCCCGTCGGCGATGCGCCGACCCCGAAGCACGAGGTGGCGATCCCCCGCCCACAGCGGCTGCCATCCCTCGAACCCGGCCAGCTCCATCACTCGCCCTGGAGGGTTCGCCCGAGCCGGCCCAGGGCCAGCACGCGCTCGATGACGTCGGACTGCACGGTGTCCAGGTGCTCGCGCATGCGCCGCAGGTCCTGCACCGCCTTGCGCCCGTCCGGATCGAGCACGACCAGGCGCTCCAGTCGGTCGAGCATGGGGCCCATCGTCGCCACCATGAGGGTCACGGCGGCCATCGAGCCGTTGACGTCGTGCGCGACACGACGGAGCTCGGCGCCCAGGGCGTCGGCGTCCAGATCGATGGCAGGGGGCTCGGTCGCGGTCACGGAGCGCTCCAGCCCGACGCGTCGCACGCGTCGAGCGCACGTGGCACACGGTCGGCCCAGGCAGCCTCGTCGTGGGACGCGCCCGCCTCGTGCCAGTGCCACAGGTCTACCTCGAAGGTGTAACCGATCTCTTCCAGGGCGTCCCGAAGTTGCACGGTCTCGCAGTAGTTGTCGAAGTCTTCGGCGTCCTCCCAGACGCCGTCGCCGTCGCCGTCGTAGCAGCCGTCCGACGCTCCGCCGCTGTCCAGGTAGATCGCGGTCGCCCCGTGTCCGTAGCTGGTCGGCCACAGGTTGACGAGCGCCGACGAGCCGTCGAGCGCCGGGTCGAGCGCCCCCCACCCCAGCGTCGAGGACATGGCGGAGACGCAGCCCGCGAGGTCGTCGTGGGCCATCGCGATGTAGAGGCTCACCAGCCCGCCCATCGACGAGCCCGCGACGGCCAGGGACTGCCCTTGGGCGACCACGCCGTAGCGCTCGCGGAAGAAAGGCAGGACGTCGGCGCGCAGCGTCTGGACGTAGGCCTCCGCCTGGCCGCCCATCGGGCCGCCGTCCTCCGGCGTCAGGTCGGGGGCGTGCGAATACGCGTCCATCCGGTCGGGCGCGTTGTCCACGGCCAACACGACGACGTCGTCGCGGCCCGTGCTCTGCAGGGCCTCGTCGACCCGCCAGCCGCCGAAGAAGGCGTCGGGGTGGAACACGTTCTGACCGTCGTGCATCAGCAGGGTGCGCGCGGTCGAGGCGTCGGGCTCGCCGGCGCTGAACCCGGCCGGCAGGTAGGCGCGGATGGTGCGCGTCCAGGCGAGCCCCGTCGACGCGAGGTCGGGGAACCGCTCCAGCCAGGCTGCGTCGGTGGGCGGCGCGACCAGGCCGAAGGGGCCGAACTCGTCGTAGCCGTAGGCGGTCGCCTCGGGCGGCGCACGCCAGACGTCCCCCACCCCGTACCACTTGTACTTCGCGCCGGCGGCGGGCGTCGCGAACGCGGACTGCTCGACCAGCGCCCAGTAGTGCACGCCCGAGGAGGCCTGGGTGGCGACGTCGGCGGCGGGGTCCCAGCCGTTGACGTCGCTGACGAAGGCGACGCCCCCGGGCGCGTCGTCCCACCGGGTCACGAACAGCCAGCGCTCCCCGTCGGTCAGCGGCAGGCCGGCCCCCCACGCGTGCCCGTGGATCGCGGCGTCCAGGGCGTCGGCCGACTGACCCGACTCCTGGAGCAGGTCGAGCAGATCGGAGAGGGCGTCGTCGGTCGCGTCGTCGTCGTCGGTCGCGTCGTCGTCGTCGGTCGCGTCGTCGTCGTCGG
>CAYQEG010000281.1:0-9455 GCA_964416435.1 uncultured Rickettsiales bacterium | reverse complement strand
GCAGAACACCGTCATCGCAGCTTCCGCGACCGACGGATCAGCTCGCTGCTCGCTCCCTTGTGACCGAGGAGCGACGCCGAGATCGGGCCGCGGGGACGAGGAGGAGCGGTCCAGAGACCTGGTTTCCGCAATCAGCCCTCGACGGCGCGCAGTCCGACCAGGAGCTGGATGAACTCGCCCAGGGGCTCGACGGCCTCCAGGGAGAGCCCCGCGTGCACGTCGGTCATCCCCTCCGCCGTCCAGACCACCCGGCCCCGGGCTCGGAGCCCGACGACGACCGATCCCCGAGGCGTCTCGACCCGCTCCACCATCGCGACCTCGATCGTGGCGTCGGGGTTCAGCTCCCGCCCACGCTTGCGGATCCGCAGACCGACGCGGCTGATCTCCACGATCCGGGCCGGCTCCTCCGCCTGCCCGAGCAGGACGGCGTCCCCGTCCCAGGAGAACCGTCGGTCCGCCCGGTGCTCCGAGCCCGGTCGAGCCCTCGCGTTGGCGGCGTATCGGCCCCGCAGCTGGCCGGGCTCCACCGCCTCCAGCTCCTCGACCGACGGCACCGACATCATCACCCCGGTGTCCCCGACCGCCCGCGGCAGGGTCGGCGCGACCCGAGCCTGGAACCGCGACATGGCCCGGCGGAACTCGAACAGCGTCACCGGCCTGGGGGTCACCGCGACGCTGCGACCGAGCCCCAGGTACGCGGCCAGCCGGTCCTGGGGGAGCGGCGTCGAGCTCACCAGCACCAGGTCGAACCGCCCCCGGACGTCCGGCCGGTCGACCATCCAGGCCGGGGCGGAGGCGATCGGCGCCGCGGGCGCGCTCAGGAGGAGCTCGGGCGTGAACGAGCCGTAGTCGAGGTCGAACACGACCGCCTCGACCCCGCCGCCCGTCGCCGCCTCGATCGCTTCGCGCGGGCTGGCGGGCGCCTGCATGCCGTAGCCGCTGAACCGGAGCATGCCCCCGACCAGCTCACGCACCGCCGGGTCCGGCGTGACGACGAGCACCGGGGCTGAGGGGCGGGGGGACGTCGACACCGGCGCGATTGTACCGAGCGACCTGGGTCGACTCGTCGCCCCTTCTTGTCCGAGCTCCCATGTCCAGCGATCCCTTCGTCGGCCAGGTCATCCTCGTGCGCGCCCGTGGTCGGCCGGCCATCGAGCGCTGAGAAGCGAAGGCTGGGCCTTGACTTCGATGGACGTGCTCCGGTCCCCCGTTCCGCCAGAGTCACCCCCCGGCCCGGGCGATACGATGGTCTCGTGACCCACCCCCGCTACGACCGCATCGGACACGGCTACGCCGACACCCGCCGGGAGGACCCGGCGTTGAAGGCCCGGATTCGGGAGGCCCTCGGCGACGTCCGGTCGGTCGTCAACGTGGGCGCGGGCGCAGGCTCCTATGAGCCGGACGACATCGCGGTCGTCGCTGTCGAGCCGAGCGCCGTCATGGTCGCGCAGCGGCCCGCGGGTCGGCCGGCGGTGCGCGGATCCGCCGCCGCGCTGCCGCTGCACGACGCCTCGTTCGACGCGGCGATGACCGTGCTGTCGATTCACCACTGGGAGCCGGCCCAGGAGCGCGGGGTCCGGGAGCTGTGTCGCGTCGCCCGGGACCGGGTCGTGATCGTCACCATCGACCCCAAGGTGTCCGGGCGCATGTGGCTGATGGCGGACTACCTGACCGAGGTCCGCGACCTCGACCACCGGATCCTGCCCGACGTCCAGCGGGTGGTGGACTGGCTCGACCGCCCCGCGACCGTCGAGGTGGTCCCCGTGGCGCGCGACACCCCCGACTGGACGCTGCTCTCCTTCTGGGCGAACCCCGAGCGGGTGCTCGACCCGGCCGCCCGGTTCGCCACCTCCGGGTTCGCCCGCCAGACCGACGCCGTCGTCGAGCGGGTCGTCCGGGACGTCGAAGCGGACCTGGCGTCGGGCCGGTGGGACGAGCGGTACGGGCACCTCCGGGAGCTCGAAGCCTTCGACGGGGGGCTGCGGTTGATCATCGCGGAGCGCTGAGCGTCCGTAGGTTCCCCACGAAGATGACCATCGTCGAAGCGCTGAGCGCCGAAAGCGAGACCACAACGGAGGTCGGAGATCGGGTGGCGTGGCCGTTTAGCTCGACCGGCGTCGCCGCGCGGCCGGAGCCAACAGGAGCGGCAGACCCAGCCCCGCCCACGCGTGCGCCGCCTCGCTCGTGTCGCCGCAGCCGGCCTCCCAACCACCGGTCGGGGCGGCGGAGCCCGACTCCGGGAGGTCCCAATCGATGCCCGAGCCCGTTCCCGACGGGTCCTCGTCGGGGCCGATGTCGTCCTCACCGCTGCCCGGCAGACCGTCCCACTCGAGCGGACCGAACGGGTCGGCCAGGAAGCGGGCGAACACGTCCGTCCGCAGCCCCGCGCCCCAGGTAACGCAGCCCGGGTCTCCCTCCGTGGCGATCGCCAGGAGCGTCGACGTCCCCGCCGCGAACACCGCCCCGCCGCTGTCTCCGTGACACAGCGCCGCCTCGTCGTCCCACCACATCAGGTGGGTGACGGTCAGGTCGTCGATCCGCACCTCCGCGGCGCGCCGCCGCCACGGCTCGTCCGACCCCTGAGGGCTGCCCCACCCGGTCCCCACCAGCGTCAGCGGCTGGAGGTCCCAGTCCTCGCCGGGCGCCTCCGTCGACCAGGCGGCGGGGGGGACCGGCGCGTCCGCGGCCAGCTCCACCACCGCGAGGTCGACCCGATCGGCCGTCCAGTAGCCCGGATGCACCACGATCTCCGACGCCGCGACGCTCCCCAGCGGCGCTGGATCGTCCGCCGCCTGGGCGAAGGTCGCCTGCAGGCCCGCACCGTCGGACGTCAGCATGCCCACGCAGTGCGCCGCGGTGACGACCTGGCGTGGCGCGATCAACACCCCGCTGCACAGCCGGTCGCCGTCCAGGACGAGCGCGACCACCTCGGGGTGCTCGGCGGTGGGCTGGCCGCCGACCAGCGCCGCCGCCGCCCCGGGGATCGTGAGGGCGACGACCAGCGCCGCCCCCGCCCCGCCCCGCGTGCTCATCAGCTCGCGTCCAGCGCGCCCGACCAGGCGCCCAGCACGTTGCCGACCGGGTCCAGCGCCACCGCCTCCAGCCAGACCGGCCCCGGCGGGAGCGACGCGTCCAGCTCGAACGCCGGCCCGGCCGCGAACGGCTGGCCCGTCGCCGCGTCCGTCAGGGGCACGCCGTCGGCGTACACGAGGACCCGCTCGGTGCCCGCCGGCGCGTCGGCGTCGAACGACCAGACCCCCGGCGACGGCGCCGGCGCGACCCCGACCACGAGCGTCGGGCTCGGCACGTGCACGGTCACCTCGTAGATGTCGCGCAGCTCACCGGCCCGGTCGAAGGCGCGGACCCGCACGGTCTGGGCGCCGGACGCCTCGAACTCGTGCCACAGCTCGAACTCGTCCGGCTCCGCCCGCACGTCCCCCGTCACCATGTCGTCCAGCGACTGGCCCCCGCTGCGGTACTTCACGTACTCGACGCCCCGCGTCGCGTCGGCCGTGAACCGAACGATCCGCCCGGCGATCGCCTCGGTGTGCACATCCTTGACCTCGACCGGGGGCCCCGGCCGCGTGTTCGCCCGGAAGTGGGTCCAGCCCTCCGCCCGCAGCCGACCCTGGTCGTCATACGAGCGGGCGACGAGGAGGTAGCGCTTCTTCGGCTGGAACTTCTTGACCAGCAGGAAGTCGGGGCCGCGCGCGCGAAGGCGGTCGTTGCGCTTGTCCCGCAGGGGCCGTCCGTTGGCCCAGTACCGGACCCGGTGCACCTCGTGACCGGCCACCTCCGAGGTCAGCGCGTAGACCCGCTTGTGGACCTTGCGGACCGTCGGCTCGATGTCGTCGCTCGTCTTGCGGACGCGGACGCGGACGCTCTTGCGTCCCTTGATCCGACCCGACTTCGACTTCGCCCTGACCTTGATTCGGCGCCACCCGGCGTTGCCGCCGATGTACCAGGACCGTTCGGCGGGGTTGGCCTCCACGCCCTTGAAGATGCGGCGGGCGCCGATCCAGATGTCGACGTGGTGGGCGCGCTTCGTCCGGATCCGCATCACGAACGGGTTGCCGACCTGCTGGCCAGCGTGCGGCTCGTCGATCCAGATCTTCGCGCGGGCGGGCGTCGAGGCGCCGTGACCCTTCGACTTGTAGTGCCGGACCATCTCGAGGTAGCGGCCCCAGGGGAAGTAGGGGCCGGGGTCGGAGCGGCCGGGGCAGTAGGAGGGGGTGATCTCGCCGTGCCCGACGAAGTGGTCGCGGTCGACCGGGATGTTGTAGCGGGCGGCGAGCCAGCCGCTGAGCCGCGCGCTGCTGTCCAGGAGCGCCTCGGTCCACTGCGACGATGACCAGGCGTGCCCCTCGTGCTCGATGCCGATGGTGTCGCCGTTGTGGCCGCCGCAGGCGTGCCACGCCATGTCGCCGTCCTTGACCTGCATCGTCACCTCGCCGTCGCTGCGGCGGATGGTGTAGTGGGCCGAGGTGTTGGCCGACGGGTTTCGGAACCAGCTGAGGGAGCCGTGGTACGCGCCCTCGGTGGTGTGGATGACGACCCGGTGGATCGCCGCCTTGCCTCCCGGGCGGGGCGAGGTGTAGTTGGACCAGTGGGCCGGGTACCAGCGGTCCCGCCCGGGGTAGCCGAGCGACGCGTCGGCGAACTCGCCGTCCTCCTCGTACGGCCCCTCCAGCGGCTCGATCTCCTCGAGGTCCGGCAGGTCCCACGGCTCGATGACGACGCGGTCGCCGTCCTCGGTGACGACGTCGAGCCCCTCCTGCAGCGTGCCGAACACCTCCAGGGCCCACTCGTGGGCCATCCACTCGTCTTCGAAGTCCGGCCAGGCGACCAGCACGGGCCACCAGTCGGCTCCGGGGTAGTCCGGGATCACGTCCGCCCCCAGGCTCGCAGCCAGGTCCGACAGCAGCGCCGCCCCGGCCAGCAGGTTCGCCTCGCGGCCGGACCGGACCTCGTCGGCGGGCAGCCCCGTCAGCAGCGCACCGGAGGCGACCCCGGCCTCGTCCAACCCCATCCAGCCGTACGTCACCGCGCCGTGCCCGTGGTCTCCTTCGGGCGTCGTGAACGACGACGCGTGCCACGCGACCGCGGCCACCAGGTCGGGCGGCACGCCGTGGCGGACGCCGGCCTCCTCGAGGAGGTCGGCCGCGGACAGGGACTCCAGCTCGACGAGCTCGTCGACCGGGGTCCAGTCGGTGGTGCAGCTGGAGCCGAGCAGCGGGACGAGTCCGAGCAAGGCGAAGAGGGCGAAGGGGGAACGGCGCATCGAGAACAACTCCTGGGTCTTGCTCGCAGTCGCTACGCAACCGTCGTGCCAGGTCTCGATTCGATGGACGTCGAGGTCATCGGTGGGCCGGCGGGGACGGCCGCTGGTAACCGGGGTTTCCACTCGCCCGTCCCGATTGGAAACTGTCGCGACCCGGGTCGGGCTCGCGCGATGGCGGGGCGCGGGCCGCGCCTGTGGCAGGGTCTCGGGGTGAACCTGCCCACGGGTCCTGCGGACATCACCGCCTCCTGGCTCGCCGACCGACTCGGCGTGCCGGTCGGGTCGCTGTCCCACGCGAGGATCGGCGAGGGCTTCGGCCTCGACGCGACCCTCGCGCGGTTCTGGTGGCCCGGCGGCAGCGTCGTCGTGAAGTGGGCGACGGCGAGCAACGGGCGAAGCGAGCAGGCCTTCTACGAGGGGTGCGGCAGGCGGCTGCGCGGTCCGCAGTTGGGGTTCCTGGGGGCGTGGCACGACGACCAGCTCGACCGGAGCGTGCTGCTCCTGGAGGACCGCTGCGACCTCGAGGCGGGCGACCTCATCGTGGGCGCGACCGATGTCCGGGCCCGAGCGCTCGTGGAGGTGGCCTCGGAGTGGCACGCGCTGTTCTGGGGCGACCCTGACGCCGCGGTCAGGAGCTGGTGTGAAGGGCGGGACGACTGGATGGAGAGGGTGCTCCCCCACGTGCCGGAGTTCCTGGCGGGGGGGCTGCCCGTGACCGCCGCGGTCCGGGCCGCGCTGGAGTCGATGCCCGCGGACCTCGCCGGGCACTTCGGTGTCCTCTGCACGGGCCCACAGACCCTCGTCCACGGGGACCTCCACCTCGACAACGTGCTGTTCGACGGCGACGTCCCGATCGTCATCGATTGGCCGGGCCATCGGCGCGGGAGCGCGGCGATCGACCTGGTGCGGCTGCTCGTCGAGACGCTGAGGGTGGAGGACCGGCGGCGACTCCAGCCGGACCTCCTGGACCTCTGGCTGCGCTGCATGGAGGCGGGCGGCGTCCGGGTCGAGCCCGATTGGCTGGAGGCGTCGCTGCGGAGCGCGGCGGTCTGGCTGGTGGTCGCCACGACGGGCTGGTACACCGCCGACCCCGAGCCGACGCACCCTCGCATCGCGCCGCTGCGAGACACGGTCATGACGCGCGGGTTGGCGCTCCTGGACGAGCTGATCAGCCCGGCCCGTTGCCGGTGATGGTCACGTTGCCCCCGATGTTGCCGACGCCGATGTCATCGCGGAGCGCCTCCGCCTCGCCGGTGGTCGGCAGCACGGGGTTGTCCTTGATCTCGAAGTCCCCGCTCACCGTCTGCAGCGCGTCGAACCCTGTGACCGTGACGAGCAGGGGGTTGTCCTCGATCCCGAACACCCCACCGACGGACTCGAGGGCGGGGAAGCTGACGCCCACGTCCGTGAGCGTCGCGTTGCGCTCGATCTCGAGCTTGCCGACGCTGAGGAGGCGGTCCATGTCGGGGAGGTCGGTGAGCAGCGGGTTGTCCTTGAACGTCAGGTAGCTCCCCACGTCGTCGATCATGTCCAACCCCGACGCGTCGACCAGCAGCGGGTTCCCTTCGACCCGGATCCAGCCGGTCGCTCCGCAGATGCAGCTCAGCTCGTCGAGGTTCGTCATGGACGACGAGGTGACGGTCAGGTCGCCGTCGACGCCGTCGATGTCCCCGGTGCACAGTGCCTGGGCGTCCGCGTCCGACGCGACGACGAAGTCCCCGATCGCCCAGACCCGGACCGTCTCGCAGGGCCCGGGGGGCGGGATCCAGCCGGGCCCGCTGTCATCGTCGTCGGGCCCGCTGTCGTCGTCGTCGGCGCTGTCGTCGTCGTCGGGGCGGTCGTCGTCGTCATCCGGGGCGCTGTCGTCGTCGTCGGTCACGTCGTCGTCGTCCGACGCGAGGTCGTCGTCGTCGGGCACCGTGACGCCGAACCGCTGGCCGGCCGGATCGCACCCAGCGAGCAGGAGCAGGCCGATCACTCCGCCGATCCACGCCACTCGCTTCGACATCGGTCTCTCCCGTCAGCCCACCGGAACCCGCGAGAACTCGTCCTTGATCGTCACGCCGGGTCCGTCGCATGGAGCGAGAGCCTCACCCCTCCCGGAGTGTAGCTCGCCGCCTCCCGGGAAGCCGTTCGAGCTGACTCGAGGCGAGCCCGCGACTCCTACAGCAGCTCGGGTCGGGCCGACGTCGTCGTCGTCGCCTGGCTCGTCCCCTTGCCGAAGCTGAACATCACCGCGGGGAGCTCCTCGACGTTTCCGGACTCGAGGTCGAGGACGTTCCCGGCTTCGTCGATCAGCTCGAAGGTGATCGTCTCGCCGTCGGGACCGATGGCGCCCGAGGCGTCGGGGCCGGTGACGACCCACTTCGCCCACACCCAGACGGGCTCGCAGATGATGGCGTCGTCGATGGGCGGCGGACCGCTGTTCGTCTGGATGACGAGGCCGACGACCAGCTGGTTGCTGATGATGTTGACGAGGACGTCGGGGGCGTTGTCGGCGAGGCGGCGGCGACCCTGGATCGTGCCCTGGACGACGTCGCCGTCCTCGGTCGGGACCTCGAACTCGATCGGCGCGAAGCCGCCCTCAGCGTCGATGGTGACGTCGGGGACGTCGATGGACCCGACGACGTCGCCGGTCTCACCGTCGTGCAGGTCGACCACGAAGGAGTACTGATCGCCCTCGATGGGGGGCGCCTCGAAGCCCGGGGTCGCGCGGTAGATGGTCTCGATGAAGCTGGCCTCGGTGAGGATCTCCTCCGGGGTGATGACCCCCGTGGCGTTGTCGACCGACGTGATGCGGAGGCTGACGCCCGCCGAGGCGCCGAAGCCCGCGGAGAGCCCGGCGGAGGCGGAGGCGCCGAACCCGGCGGAGGCGGAGGCGCCGAACCCGGCCGACTCGCTCGAAGTGGCGTCGCTGCCCGACTCCGAGTCCCCGGCGCCGGACAACTCCGCGGCGGCGTCCGCGGCCAGGTCGTCGGCGGCCTCGTCCTCGGTCGCAGCCGCGGAGTCGAGGGCCGCCTCGGCCTCGGCGGCCTCGCTGCCGGCTCCGACTTCGCTGCCGGTGTCCGCCTCGGGGATGCTGCCTCCGGCAGTGAAGTCGTCGGTGGACGTGTAGATGACGTAGCGCCGCTTGCCCCGGCGGGTCGACTTGACCTTGGCCTTGGCGAGCTGGGGCCCCTGGACGTCGCCGCCGAGGACCTCCATCGAGGAGCGGGAGTCCACGAGCTCGCCGTCGGCGTTGTACAGGTCGGCCGTGAAGGCGATGCGCTGGCCGGTCAGGTCGACATCGGAGGGGACTTCGAAGCCGTGGATGCGGGCCCGGGCCCGGGTGTCGCCGAGCTCCATGGGGACCTCGCCGGCGGGTCCGTCGACGAGGATGAAGCCGATCTGCTCGGGGTCCCAGTGAGGGTCGGCGTGCTTGACGACGACGGTGAGTCGGTCGCCGCCGCGAGTGGTCCCGACGCGCAGGTGGGGGCCGTCGCCGAGGCCGGAGATCTCGATGACGTCGTACTCGCTGAGCGGCCCGAGGTTCGGGACGGTGTGTCGGAAGAGCTCACCGCCATACTCCAGGGTGATGTCGAATGGACCGTCGCCGCCGTCGGCCTGGAGCTCGCCGTGGAAGCGGACGCGGTGGTGGGTCCAGCCGTCGTGATCCCCGCTGAAGAGCACGAGATCCTCGTCGCCGGCTTTGATGCTCAGCTCGGCGAAGTACAGCGTCGTCGAGTCGCCCGGCGGCACCGTGATCACGACGTCCTCGTACATCTTCCGGTCGAACTTGGTCTTGCCTTTGAACTTCTTCACGAACTTGCCCCAGGACGAGACGCTGGCCTGCGCTTCACTCGGGGCTGCGGCCGGTAGGGCAAGGGTCAGGGCGATGGCGATCAGGAACGTGCGCATGGGTCCTCCAGCCGGCGGAGCTCCCGCCGGCCACCGGAGGCTAGAAGCGGAGTTCCGCTCCGGGATCTCACACGTCTCTCTCAACGCTGGACGTCGAGCCCCGGCGGCGGCCTCGGCTGGCTGTATTGTGCCCCGATGAGGCAACACCTCCTGTTGATCGGGCTCCTCGCGTCCCTCACCGCCTGTGAGGCGAGCGGCACCCTCGGTGACGACGACACCGTCGACGACGACGACGTGACGGACGACGACGACGTGACGGACGACGACGACGTGACGG
>CAYQEG010000280.1:0-9471 GCA_964416435.1 uncultured Rickettsiales bacterium | reverse complement strand
GTCGTCCCCGTCGTCGCCGGCGTCGTCGTCGTCCCCCTCCACCGCGGACTCGGCCACGATGAACCAGCTGAAGTTGCTGACCTGGAAGGTCGCCGTGCCGCCGGCGTCGAACTGCGGCTCGGGGACCTCGGTCCAGCCGGCGTCCAGCGGGCCGAGGTCGTCGAACTCGAACACCCCGAGCTGCGCGAAGTCCCCCTGGACGAGGGACGGCTCGAACGGGAGCTCGACCGTCACCGCCGCGTTGAACTCGGTGCCGTGGGGGGTGAGCTCGTAGATGCCGCTGACGAGGGTGAGCTCCTCGGGCAGCTCCTCGGGGAGCTCGGGGACCTCGGCGGCCGCCACCTGGACGCCCGGAGGGAGCGCCCCGGGAGGCACGGTGATGGTCACGCCGTCGCCGGTGACCTGCTGTTCGCTGGCGCAGGAGCCGCCCAGCGCCGCAAACGCGAACGCGAGGAGACAGACTGTGAGTCGCTGCACGATCCTCCCAACCAGCCCGAGCGGATACTCCACCTATCGGTCAGTCGAGTTCGTTCTCCAGCGCTTCCCGGATCTCCTCCACCGCCTGCATCAGCTCGCTGCCCGGCCCGCTCGCGGTTCGCTCGGCGAGCGTCTCCAGCTCGGACAGGGTCGTCTCGGCCTGCTCCATCTCGCCGCCGCGAGCCTGGAGGCGCGCCCGACGGGCGAGCAGCCACCCCAGCTCGGCGGGCCGCGCCGCCTCCCGCAGCAGGATCTCCCCGCGGCGCAGCTGCTCGAAGGCGTCCGCCGAGCGCCCCTGCTGCGCGAGCGCCTCACCCAGCGCTCCCCGGAACGCCCCCTCGATCGCCTCCCAGCTGCCGGCCTCGGCCAGGATCACGGCTCGGCGGAACGCCTCCTCCGCCTGCTCGGCGACGCCCAGCTTGAGCCACGCCCGCCCCAGGTTGCCCAGCGCGACCGCCTCGCTCCGCAGGTCGCCCAGCTCGCGGAACACCACGAGCGCGGCGTCGAACCGGGTCCGCGCGGGTTCGGCTCGGCCGCGAGCGAGGTCGATGGTGCCGGCGGTGGCCAGCGCCTGCCCCTCCCGGCGTCGGTCGCCCAGCACCCGGGTCCGGCGCAGCGCCTCTTCGGCGAAGCGGGCCGCCTCGTCCAGCTGCCCGCGGCGACGAGCCAGCGTCGCGAGGGACGCGAGCACGTACGCCTCGGGGCCGTGATAGGCCGCCGCGCCGACGGCCACGAGGGCCTCCCGGAGGTCCGCCTCGGCGTCGTCGAGGCGGTGCTGCTGCAGCCGGAGCGTGCCGAGGTTGGCGAGCACGATCCCCTCGCCCCGCCGGCTCCGGACGCCCCTCAGCTCACCGAGGGCCTGCTCGAAGAGGCGCTCGGCGTCGAACACCTTGCGGTTCGTCCAGGCGAGCGACGCGCGGGACTCGACGTCGAGGGCAGCGCGGGCCCGGGCGCCCAGCCGACGGTGCAGCGCCTCCGCCTGCTGGAGCAGGTCCTCCGCCTCGTCCAGCCGTCCCTGTCGCCGCCGCAGGATGCCGAGATCGCGCAGCGTGTCCGCCTCGACGCCCCGTTCGCCGGCCGCCCGCGCGCCGGTGAGCGCCTCCTCCAGCCAGCCCGCGACCTCGTCGGCGGGCAGCAGGTCCCGGGCGAGCATGGCGCGGGTCCGCACGACGCTGGCCCGGTCGCCCTCGCCCAGGTCCGGCACCGCGAGCACCCGCTCCAGCAGGTCCACGCCGGTCCTGACGGGTCCGCGCACCTCGACGATCGCGGCGACCGCCCGGGCCGCGCCGGCGGCGCTCTCCCCCAGCCCGAGGTCGGCCGCGCGGTCGACGGCGACGAGCAGGTTCTCCCGGTCCCGGACGAGCTCGGCGAAGCGCGGCTCCTCGTCGGGGCCGTACAGCTCGCCGAGCCGGTCGGCGTCGCCCAGGGTCGCGAACCAGCCCGCGTGGCGCGCCTCGGCGCCAGCCCGCGCGTCGGCGTCCAGCTTCTCGTCGGCGTAGGCGCGGATCGAGGACAGCAGCTCGTAGCGGGGCTCACCGTCCCCCGGGTCGATCGCCATCCGGACGAGCGACTGGTCGACCAGCGCCTCCACGGCGTCCATCGGCCAGGGGCCGTCCTCCCCCAGGTCGAGCACCGCCTCGGCCGCCTCGAGCGAGAAGGAGCCGGCGAACACCGAGCACTGGGCGAGGCCGGCGCGCTCGGGCTCCCCGAGGAGATCCCAGGAGCCGTCGATGGCGCCCCGCAGCGTCGCCTGGCGATCCGACACGTCGCGCCGGGAGCCCTTGAGCAGGTCGAAGCGGCGCTTGAGGCGAGCCCGGATGGTGCGCGGGGGGAGCATGCGCACCCGGGCCGCGGCGAGCTCGATGGCCAACGGCAGCCCGTCGAGCTCACGGACGATCGCGAGCACATCGGCGCGGGCGTCGCCGCTGAGCCGGAACCCGGGCTTGACCTGCTGCGCGCGGTCGACGAACAGCTTGACCGCGGCCTCGGTGGGGAGGGGGTCGATCGGCACCAGCTGCTCGGACGCGAGGTGCAGCGGCGTCCGGCTGGTGACCAGGAAGATCGCCTGGGGGGCGCGGTCCTGCCACGCCCCCACGACGGCCGCGGCGTCCTCGACGACCTGCTCGACGTTGTCCAACAGCAGGAGCATCGGCCCCCGCCCGCGGATCGCGTTGCCGAGCCGCTCCTGAGCGTCCGAGGTGCCCAGCGGCACGTCGAGCACCCCCGCGACGTCGGCGTGGATCGCCGAGCGGGTCCGCGCTTCGCTCAGGTCGCAGAACCAGGCGCCCCCCGCGAGCCGGGGCAGCAGCGCGCCGGCGATCCGCCGGGCGAGGGCGGTCTTGCCGGTGCCGCCGGGCCCCAGCAGGGTCACCAGGCGACGGCCGTCGTCGAACAGCGCGAGCACGTCCCGCTGCTCCTGCTGCCGCCCGACGAACGAGCGGGCCATCGGCACGAGGTTGGTGCGGCGGCGCTCCACGGTGCGGGGGGCCGGGAAGGTGCGGCCGTCGAGCCCGCGGGGGAGCAGCTGGCGCAGGTGCTCGGGCTCGCTCAGCCCCTTGAGCGCGTGCAGGCCCAGGTCCTTGACCGCCAGGCCGACCGGCGCCTCGCCCAGGCCCGACGTCGACCAGGCGGCGGCGCTGACCACGATCTGACCGCCGTGGGCGGCCGCCTCGACCCGGGCGGCGCGGTTCACCATCGGGCCGAAGTAGTCCATGCGCCCGGTGTTGGGGTCGGGCCGACAGGCCGGCTCCCCGGTGTGCACCCCCATGCGCACCCGGACGCCGCGGAAGCCACCCTCGGCCGCGCACTCGGGCTGGGCGAGGAGGGAGTCGGCCCACTCCGCGGCGTGGAGCCGGCGCTGAGCGTCGAGGCAGAACTCGATGGCGGCGCGGGCGCCGTCGAAGGCGACCATGAAGGCGTCGCCCTCGGTCTTGACCTCGTAGCCGCCATGCTCGACCAGGGCGGCCCGCACGAGGGCGTCGTGCTGCTGGAGCGCCAGGCCGAAGTCGTCCCCGAGCCGCTCCCACAGGGCGGTCGATCCCTGGATGTCGGTGAACACCAGGGTCAGGGTGCCGGTGGGCGCGTCGGTCATCGCAGACCAGGGTAGGCGGGATCGCGGGGCGGTTCGCGGGCGGGACCCAGAACGATGACGGGCCGCCGAAGCGACCCGTCATTGGAAGTGCTCGGCGAGAGCCTAGATGGGCTCGTCGTCGTCGTCTTCGTCGATGGCGGCGACCGTCAGGCGACGGCCGGTCTGCACCGACGTGAGCACGTCGTTCATCGTGACCCGGCGAAGCGGGAACGTGGTCTTGCGGATTCGGGCGCCCTTGAGAGTGACCCCCTCCAGGTTGCTGAAGTCGAGATCAGCGTCCTCGAGGTTCGCGCCGCTCAGGTCGGCGTACTTCAGGTCGGCATGCCACAAGCTGGCACCCGTCAGGTCGGTACCTCTCAAGTTCGTCCTCACCAGCAGGGCCTCCCCTAGCTTCGCGTGTCGCAGGCTCTGGCCTGCGAGGTCCAACCCACTCAAGTCGGTGCCTCGCAAGTCTGCGTGGTCGAGGCTCTCGCCCCGCTTCACGATGTCGATTACCTCTTCCTTGGTTAGAGCCCTCGGAGACGGCATCCGGCTACCCCTCGATCGCGATGGCGCTGTCAGCATTCCGCCTCGTCCTTGCGCCAACGGCCGGGGCGTACCTCAGGATGGGGTCCTCAGGGGTGATTTGGGCGGTTTATAGGGAGGGCCCTGAGGGGTGTCAACACAATTCTGTAGGCCGATCTGACCAGGAATTTCAGGCACTTGGCGGCCTTCGCCACAAGTATGCAATACACAAGGAGAAACCCGTTCAGGACTGGTCACTTGGGCTGCCGGGCGGCCCTTTGGGGCGCCTCTACGGCAGCCAGCCGCGGCGCTTGCAGTAGCGGAACAGCTCCTCGCCCATCTCGGCGTATCCGCCGGCGTCGACGTGGTCCTGTCGGGTCCGCATCGCCTGCCACTCCGCGGTGGTGTAGGTCCGGTCGAAGTGACCGTACAGGTCCAGGTGCGGGAGCCGGGCCGCGGGGGCCTGGGCGACCAGGCGATCGCGCAGGCGCTGGTGGTGGCTGCCGGGGAACGGGTAGGTGAGGGCGACGAAGCGGGCGCCGGCGTCCCGGCTGAGGGCGTCCATGGCCGCGAGCTGTCGGACCAGGAGGTCCTGGACCGCGAGGGCCGCCTCCTCGGGGGGGAGCTCGTCGCTGTCGCTCGGACGCACCCGGTGCAGGAGCCACTCCCGCGCCTCCGGCGGAGCGCCGCCGGTCTCGTCGGCGATCCACTGGTCGACGAGCTCGGCCGAGGCGCAGGGCTCCATCCACTCGGAGACGTCAGCGGGATCGGCGCCCGCCTCGAGCGACCGGCGCGACAGCCGGCCGACCGGCTCGCACTCGCCGCGCAGGGCGTAGATCCGGCCCTGGGCGTCGACCGCCTCGGCGTGGTCTCGGCAGGCGGCCAGCACGACCAGCTCCGCGTCGTCGACCTCCGCGCCCGCGACCCTCGCCCGCCGGGCGGCGGCGCGGCAGTACAGGTGACGGTCCTCGAGCCCCTCGGCCTCGACCATGGCGGCGGCGTAGGCGGCCCGGGCCCGCTCCACGAGGTCGCCGGCGGCGGCGATGTCCCCCGCCGCGATGGCCCGACGGGCGCGGCTGCTGGTGTCGCTCGCGAGGAACCCCTCCGGCCACATCAGGGCGCGCGTCGCCTCCTCGTCTCGCCCCTGCAGCAGGTACCAGGCGGCCCACCGGTCGGCCGGCACCCGCCCCGAAGGCACGTACCGCAGCGCGACGTCGGCGGCGGGGTAGCGCAGCGGCATCGGCACCAGCGACAGGGCCTCCAGGGCCTCCAGGTAGCCGGGGGCCGGCCGGAGCGCGGACAGCAGGTAGACCTGGGCGTCGCGCCACTTGAGGGCGAGCACGAGGGAGATGCCCCGGGCGACGGTCCGGATCCAGGGCTCCCCCTCGGGGTTGGTCGCGGCGATGGAGCCCTGGACGAGGGCCCCGGTGACGTCGCCCCGGCGCAGCGCCAGGAGCATGCGGCCGTAGGCGATCACGGCGGCGTCGTCGCTCCCCGCCTCGGCCGCGTCCAGGGTCGCCGTCGCCTCGTCGAAGCGGTCCAGGTGCGCCAGCGCGAGGCCCCGCCAGGCGCCGTCGGTGACCGCGACCACGTCCTCGAAGCGACGCTCCCGGAACGCCTCCCAGAAGGGCAGGTCCGGCGCGAGCACCGGGGACGGCCGCTCCCCCGCCGGCGTGCCGAGCACCATGGCGGCGCGGTCGAGCACCGGGCCGCGGGCCAGGGCCTGCTCGACGAGGCTCCAGCCGAGCTCCCGGCTCAGGCACGGCCCCGCGGCGTCCTCGAACGCCTGGGGCGCCATGCCCAGGGCGAGCCCCTCCTGGCCGACCGAGATCGCGGACTGGCAGTCGCCGGTGCGCTGGTGGAAGGCCACGAGGGCCGGCGCGACGCTCGGGTCGAGCCCGTCCCGCCAGACGTCGTCCGGGCCGACCCCCAGGAGCGTCACCATCTCGGCGTCGTCCCGGGCCAGCCGGATGAGCCCGGCGCGGGCCCGCGCCCGGTCGACGTCCCGCGCCTCGGGGTGCTCCAGGACCTCGCGGAACCAGCGCTCCGCCACGTCGCGCTGGCCCTGCACCGCGGCGGCGCGGCCCCGCCCCTCCTCCAGGGCGGCCGGCTCGCCCGGGTCGGGCTCTCCCAGGGACGCGACCATGCGATCGACCATGCCGCTGCTCACCTCGTGCCAGCGGTAGTACTCCAGCTGGGACACCCGCCCCCGGGGACCCTCGGCGAGCGCCTCCCCGACCGACGCGGCCCGCGTCGCGGTGGGCAGGCGGGAGAGCCCCAGCAGGACCTCCAGGTTCTGCGGCTCCTGGGCCTGGCAGGCCATCAGCCACACCTCGGCCGCCTCCCAGGCCTCGAGCTCGAGGAGCACGAGGCCGCGGGCCCGGGCCCGGATCCAGGGGTGGCCGAACGCGTCGGCGGCGCGGATGCGGTGCTTGATCGCCTCCAGGGGGCGGTCCCGGGCCTCGGCGATGACGGCGCGAGCCTCCCACGCCACGGCGGGGTCGCCGCCGAGCTGGATCGCCTCCGCCGCGGCGGCGTCGGCCTCGTCCCAGCGGCCGAGCTGGGCCAGGTAGTAGGCCTCCCACGCCTTGAGCAGGCCGCGGGCTTCGGGGGTGTCGTTGCGGGGGTCGGTGGCGAGCACCCACTGGTGACCGACCTTCCAGTCACGGGCCGCGAGCGTGTGCCACCACTCCCACACCGGGCTCAGCTCCCCTTTCAGCGGCGCCTCGGGGGGCGGGGGCAGGCCGGTGCTCCCCGAGGGGTCGGCGCCGCCGGTCCCGTACAGCAGCTCGATGGCGGGGTCGGGGGTGGGGGGCTCCAGGAGCGCCTCCCGCTCGGCCCGTCGGACCGCCTGGACCTGGCGCACCGCGCGGTAGATGCGCGACCATCGCAGCCAGGAGATCCCGCTGAGCCGGGGGTCCTCGCCGAGGATCGTCGCGGCCGCCACGACGTCGGTGTCGTGGAGCATGTTGTTGGCGCCGGTCAGGGCGACGACGAGGTGGGGACGGACCAGCTCGATGTTGTCGTGCAGCCGGACCAGGGCCTGGCTGCTGTTGCTGGCCGACTGGCCGAAGTTGTACAGCTGGACCGTCGCGCCGGTCTCCTCCTCGACGCGGCGACGGAACACCTCCATGAACGCCTGCTCGGGGAGCGACTCGGCGCCGTAGACCCAGGAGTCGCCGAGGGCGACGACCCGGAAGGCGTCCAGGTCCGGCGGCGGTAGGTCGGAGCCCTCGGGGATGTGGGTCTGGGGGCCGACGGCGGCGGCGGCGATCTGCAGGGCGACCTCGACGAGGGCGACGACGAGGAGGAAGGCGACGGCGGTGAAGGCGATCTTGCGGCCGGTGGTCAGGGGCCGACGCTCGCGTCGCTGACGCCGCCTCGCCGGCCGCTCCTCACCCTGGGTTCGCCTCGCCATCGCGCCCTAGTATCCCTGCCCGAGCCGACGCTCGCTGGTTGCCCGATCCGAGGCACCGCCTGCCCTCATCCGGGCAGATCCCGGGCCGCCGCGGGGGGCCCTCCGACCGGGCGTCGCCGCCGCTCCGGGGGATCGGCCGTGATCTCGCGCGGTTGCCGGTCAACGGACGATTCTGTCCACCCATGGCACGCGCCTTGCTCTCGGGCGGGGCATGAAGAAGGTCGAAGCGATCATCAAGCCCTTCAAGCTGGACGACGTCCGGGACCAGCTCTTCGACATCGGGATCCGCGGCCTGACGGTGACCGAGGTCAAGGGGTTCGGCCGACAGAAGGGCCACACCGAGTTGTACCGAGGCGCCGAGTACGTCGTCGACTTCCTGCCGAAAGTGAAGGTGGAGGTCGTCGTCGAGGCGGAGCGCGTCGAAGAAGTCATCACCGCGATCGTGGCCGGGGCCAAGACCGGCCGCATCGGTGACGGGAAGGTGTTCGTCACCCCCGTCGAGACCGCGGTGCGCATCCGAACCGAAGAGCGCGGACCTTCCGCGGTCTGAGTTCATCCATCCCCCGCAGGCATCACCCCCTGGAGAAGACATGAAGGCTGAAGACGTCATCAAGATGGCAGACGACGCGGGAGCGCGTTTCGTCGACCTCAAGTTCATCGACCTGCCGGGCCGCTGGCAGCACTTCACCGTCCCGGTCAGCGAGCTGGACGAGGACATGTTCGAGGACGGCCTCGGCTTCGACGGCAGCTCCATCGAGGGCTGGCAGGAGATCGACGAGAGCGACATGCTCGTCATCCCCGATCCGACGACGGCGAAGATGGACCCGTTCATCGAGGCGCCGACGCTGTCGCTGATCTGCGACGTGGTCGACCCGATCAGCCGCCAGCCCTACAACCGCGACCCCCGCGGCGTGGCGAAGCGGGCGGTGGAGTTCCTCCGCAGCACGGGCCTGGGCGACACGGCGTTCTTCGGCCCGGAGGCCGAGTTCTTCATCTTCGACAGCGTGCAGTTCCACCAGGACGCCAACTCGGCGTGGTTCGAGATCGACAGCGAGGAGGGGGCCTGGAACACGGGCGGCCCGTCCCTGGGCCACAAGCCGCGCCACAAGGGCGGCTACTTCCCGGTCAGCCCGGTCGACAGCCAGGTCGACATCCGCAACGACATGGTCATGGAGATGGAGGCCCTGGGCATCCGGATCGAGTGCCAGCATCACGAGGTCGCGACCGCCGGTCAGGGCGAGATCGACATGCGCTTCGACGAGATGCTGACGATGGCCGACAAGCTGATGTGGTTCAAGTACGTGGTCAAGAACGTCGCGCTGCGCCACGGCAAGACGGCCACGTTCATGCCGAAGCCGGTGTTCGAGGACAACGGCTCGGGCATGCACACGCACATGTCGATCTGGAAGGAAGGCAAGCCCCTGTTCGCCGGCGACGGCTACGCGGGCATGTCCGAGATGGCGATGCACTACATCGGCGGCGTCCTCAAGCACGCCGACGCGCTGTGCGCGCTCGCCAACCCCACGGTCAACTCCTACAAGCGGCTGGTGCCCGGCTTCGAGGCGCCCAACAAGCTGGCCTACAGCTCGCGCAACCGCTCGGCGGCCATCCGCATCCCGATGTACAGCAACAGCCCGTCGGCCAAGCGGCTCGAGTTCCGCACCCCGGACCCGACCTGCAACCCGTACCTCGCCTTCTCGGCGATGCTCCTGGCCGGCCTGGACGGGATCATCAACAAGATCGACCCCGGCGAGCCGCTGGACAAGAACATCTACGACCTGCCCCCCGAGGAGGCGGCGAAGGTGCGCAGCGCCCCCGGCTCCCTCGAGGCGTCGCTGATGGCCCTGAAGCACGACCACGAGTTCCTGCTCCGCGGCGGCGTCTTCGACCAGGACCTGGTGCACGCCTGGGTCAACTGGAAGATGGAGAACGAGGTCGTCCCGTGCCGCATCCGGCCGACTCCCTGGGAGTTCGCGCTGTA
>CAYQEG010000279.1:0-9557 GCA_964416435.1 uncultured Rickettsiales bacterium | reverse complement strand
CGCCACCGATGACGACGACGCCACCGATGACGACGACGCCACCGACGACGACGACGCCACCGACGACGACGACGCGGTCGGCTGCGATCCCGGCCTGATCGAGGACTGCAACGACGTCTGCTCCCCGGAGGACTGGATCGGCAACGGCGTCTGCGACGACGGCACGTCCAAGGAGGCGGACTTCTACTGCGAGGAGTTCAACTTCGACGAGGGCGACTGCGACGGCGGCGACGACGACGACGACGACGTGGCCGACGACGACGACAGCACCGGCGAGTGCGACCCGAAGATCGAGGTCGAGGACTGCAACGGCGTCTGCGCCCCGATCGAGTGGATCGGCGACACGTACTGCGACGACGAGACCTACGAGTACAACGGCAACATGATCGACCTCAACTGCGAGGAGTTCAACTTCGACGAGGGCGACTGCGCCGAGTAGGGGCCAGCGATCGATGGACTTCGACCGGTCCTACGCGGACGTCCCCGCGCTGTTCGGCGACGAGCCCGAGCCGCTGCTCGTCGACCACCTGGAGCGACTCGATCGGACGCGACCGGTGCTCGACATCGGCGCTGGCCAGGGCCGCAACTCGCTCTACCTCGCCCGCCGCGGCTTGCACGTTCACGCCATCGACCCGTCCGCCGAGGCGATCCGCCAGCTCGCCGCGGTCGCGTCAGACGAGGGGCTGGCGCTCCGGGCCGATGCCGTCGGCTTCGACGACGTGGACGGCGAGGGCTACGGCGGCGTGCTGGTGTTCGGGCTGATCCCGCTGCTCGCTGGCGACGGCGTAGAGCGCCTGGTCGCCAGCGTCACCCGCGTGACCGCGCCGGGGGGCCACGCCTTCGTCACCGCGTTCACCACCGACGACCCCCGCGCCGCGACCGGCCGCTGGAACTACCTGCCGCCCGGCTCCCTGGCCGCCGCGTTCGCCGACGACTTCGACGTGGAACACGCGTGGGAGGGGCTCGGCCCCTGGCACCGCCACGGCGACGGCGAGCCCGAGCGGCACGGCATGGCGGAGGTGGTGCTGCGACGGCGGTGAGCCGGAGCGATCACACCCAGTCGGCGGCGCCCCGGAACAGGCGCGATGCGTCCACCTCCTCGACGCCGAGCTCGCCCAGCGCCTCGGTCGCCGTGACCCCCTCCTGACCGGGGAGGTAGGTGAAGCCCGACTGCAGGGCCATCTGCCAGGAGGCCTCGACGAGCAGGCGGCGCAGGCGACCGTCCTCGGTCTCAGGCGGACGTCGCCGGGGGTGGTGGTCCCCGGCCAGGTGCGCGAGCCGCGGATCCATCCCCCAGGCCTTCATCAAGCTCGAGCCGACCCGCTCGTGCCAGCGCTCGACGTGCTCCGCGAAGACCACGAGTCCGTCGCCCGTCGATCCGATCCCGCCCAGCTCGACGAGTCCTCGGAGCAGCGCGAGCTCTCCGAGGTTGTGGAACAACGCCGCGAGGTGAGCCTCGTCGGGATCCACCGAGCCGTGCAGCTCGGCCAGCAGGCGAGCCCCCTGCGACGTCACCCGCACGTTGGCCCACATCGCCTCGGCGACCTCGCCCAGGTGGCCGTCGACCTCGAACAGCTGCTCGACGATGACCTCCTGGGCGATCGCGAGGATCCGTCGGTTGCCGAGCCGAACACAGGCGGCGTGCAACGTCGTGATCGGCCGCCCGGGCTGGAACCGGGAGGAGTTGGCGAGCCGCAGGATCGAGGCCGCGACCGCCGGGTCTCGCTCGACGATCTGAATGACGTCCTCCGCGCCGGTCGCCGGCTGGGCAAACAGGGCCCGCAGCTCCTCGGCCGTCGGATGGAGCGGAGGGAGCGTGAGGCGTCCGGCGCGCACCGCCGCCACCAGCTTGTCCAGCGCGGCCCGGGTCCGGGCGCTCGTGTCATCGGCCTCCTCGGCGGCCTGCTCCCGCTCCTCCTGCTCCGCGGCGGCTCGGCGCGCTCGCCCCGTCTGGGGTCGACGCTCCCGGTCCGGCGCCGCCGCCGATCGCGTGGGCGAGCCGCTCCGAGCCTGCGCTCGGTCCAGCGCACCCTCGAGCTCGTCGACATCCAGGGGCTTTCGAAGCCAGTCGACCGCTCCGTTGCGGAAGGCAGCAATCACCTCGTCGAGCTCGCCGCTGCCGCTGACCATGATCACGGGGATCGAGTGGCCCGCGCGGTTGAGCCCCTGCAGGAGGGCCGAGCCGCTCGGCCCGTTGAGGCTCAGGTCGAGCAACACCGCCGCCACACGGCGTTGGCCCAAGACGTCGAGCGCCCCACGGACGCCGTCGACGCCGACCGCGCGGTGACCGAGCCGCTCGAGCACGGCGACCAGCCGCTCCCGGAACAACGCGTCGTCATCGACGACGAGCAACAGCTCCGACTCACCCATCTCAGCTCCCTCCCACCGGCTCGGCGCGGGGCGCCAGCACGTCCTGGACCGCTGCGTCCAGGTCGTTCGGGTCTACCGGCTTGGCGACCACCCGGACGACGCCCGAGTTGATGAACTCCCGCGCCTCGCGGGTGACTGCGCCTCCGCTGACGACCACGAACCGATGCGTCAGGTGGGGGGCGTTCTCCTCGATCCATCGGTAGAGCTCAGCGCCGGTCCGACCCCCGAGCATCAGATCGCAGAGCACCGCGTCCACCGGAGCGTCTCCGGCCAGGACCGCGATCGCCTCGTCGACCGAGGCGACGTCGATCACGTCGTGCTGCCGCGACAACCGGCGGGTGAGCGAGCGACGCACGAGGTCTTCGTCCTCGACCAGCAGCAGGGTGCCGGTCTCGGAGCTCTCGACGGTGCGGTTCCAGGTCGACCAGGAGGCCTCCTCCCCCGACTCGGCCCCGTCCCAGGGGGGCAGGTCGATGGTGAAGGTCGCTCCCCCTTCGGGCCTGTTCGCGACGGCGATCGAACCGCCGTGGCCCTCGATGATCCGGCGACAGATCCACAGACCCAGCCCGGAGCCCTCCCCCGGCGGCTTCGTCGTGAAGAAGGGCTCGAACAGCTGCTGCAGGTGGTCGGCCGGGATGCCGGGACCATTGTCCTGCACCTCGACCAGCACCCGCCCCGCCCGCGCCCGGGTCGTCAGCCGTACCACTCCCCGGTCGTTCTCGCCGAGCGCCTGCCCCGCGTTGATCAACAGGTTGATCAGCACCTGGGCCAGCCGGCCTTCGTTGCCGAAGACCTCGGGGACGGCCTCGAGCTCGAGCTCGACCGTCGCGTTGTGACGGACCTGGTGGGAGGCGAGCTTGGCCGCGCCGCGGCAGATCTCGGCGAGATCCAGGGGCCTGCGGCGGTCCTCGTGCTCCGCCTGGGCCAACGAGCGAAGCTCGGCGACGATGTCCCGGATGCGGCGGGACCCCTCGAAGACTTCGCGGACCCGCAGCTCGAGCTCGCTGCGCCCATCCCCGGCCTGGCGGTCCCAGCCCGCCTCCTTCGCGATCCGTTCGACCTCCTCACCCCCGAAGCGGGCCGACAGGGCCCCGACCAACGCGCGCGACCGGCGGTCCTGCTCGCGGATGGCGTGCTTGACGTCATCCAGGCCGTGCATGATGTAGGTGAGGGGGTTGTTGATCTCGTGGGCGACGCCCGCCGCCAGCGACCCGATTCGAGCCAGCCGGTCCGAGTGCGCGAGGCTGGCCTGCATCGCCCGCACGTCGGTGACGTCGCTCGCGACCACGCAGACCGCGTCCTCGTCGTCGAAGACGATGGGGAGCGCCGTGGCCACGAACGTGCCGATGACGCCGCCCGGCAGCCGGAATCGAACCTCGTCGGAGCACACCTGGTTTCGGCCCAGCTCCTCGAGGCGGCGCATCACCTCGCCGTCGCGCTCGGACGCGGCCCGATCGCTCAGCGCCGTCTCTCTGAGCAGGGCCCCCGAGGCCACCCCCATCACCCGGAGCAGCGCCTGGTTGCCGAACACCACCCGCCCGTCCCGCAGCACCGCCAGCGCGTCCGGCAGCGCCTCGAGCAGTCGCCGGAGGTTGGCCTCGCCTCGGGTCGTCTCCGCTACTCGCTTCTGGCTCCGGGCCAGCTGCGACGAGAGCTCGAGGCTGTTCTCGAAGGCCCCCACCAGGACGTCGAGCAACGGTCCCCCCTCCGAACGCACCGAGTACTCGACTCCGAAGAACTGGACCGTCCCAGGCCGGTCGTCCGGAGCGGTCCTGCGGCGCAGGACCCGGGAGACGGTCGACTCCAGGCGAGCCTCGAGGCCCTCTTTGGGCAGGAACCCGTCCGCACCCGCCTCGAGCCCCTCGAGCACCAGGGCCGGCTCCTTGTCTGCAGTGACGATCACGACCGAAGGACCGGGCCGGGAGGGTGAGGCCTTGATGGCCTGGCAGAGCTCGAAGCCGGACCCTCCCGGCAGGTGCAGGTCGGTCAGCACGATGTCGAGCTCGGCCCGGGACAGCTCCCCGAGAGCTTCCCCGAACGAGCGCGCCACGGTCACGTCGTGGCCGCTCCGCTGAAGGAGGTTGCGAAGCACCGCCGCTTGGGTCGGGCTGTCCTCGACCACGAGGATCCGGCCCGGGTGACGCGGCGGTCCGTCTTCAGGCATCCGGTGCTCCAGGGCGGTCGGGGCGAGGGGGTCGACTCACGGCACTTCTTCGGCGGTCTCGGTCAACTCTTGACCCAGCGCGTACAGGGCCTTCAGCTTCTCCTCCGCCAGCCCCGCCGCCTGCTCGATGCTGTCGAACAGGTCGGCGATCTCGTCGAACGTCTCGGCCGCCTGGCGAGGGTCTTTCGGCGCGCTGCGCAGGTCCGCGAGCAGGTCTCTCAGGGTCCACAGATCCATCCGGACGACGCTGAGCGGGCTGCGTGCGTCGTGAACCAGCTGTCGGATGGCGCGGCCCGACTCCTCCAACCGCTCCTCGGCCTCCGCGGCCACGGGTCTCTCATCCATCGCCCCCCCCTAAGGTCGGTCAGGGATTCCATTATGGGACAATTGGGACGGACCAGCAACCGCGAATTTCGGCTGAGCTTGTGACCGTGGTCATGATACCAGCCACGACCACCGGACAGACCCGGGACTGATTGCGGGAACCGGGTTTGTTGACCGCGGATCCGAAGGCCCCGCGGTTCGAGGTCCAGGAGCGACGAGGGAGCAAGGTCGCTCCCTTGTGACCGAGGAGCGACGCCGAGATCGGGCCGCGGGGGCGAGGAGGAGCGGTCTAGAAACCTGGTTTCCGCAATGAGGCGGCCCGCGAGCGGACGACTCCCGATCGGCCGAAGTAGAGTGTTCGGCGCTCATGTCGACCTGGCAACCCATCGATCCCCACGCCGGGCTGTGGCACTGGGAGAAGCGCATCGGCGACGTCGCGTTCCTGCGGGCCGTCGCGGTGATGCTCGACGGGGAGCACCTGCTGATCTACAGCCCGGTCAAGGAGTCGATGCCGGGCTCGCTGCGCGAGCTCAAGGACATCGGTGAGCCCACCTGGCTGCTGGCGCCCAACCACTTCCACAACCTCGGGCTCGACCCCTACGCGCAGATCCTCCCCGACGCCCGCGTCGCGTCTTCGGACGAGGCCCGCAAGCGGCTCGACCTCAAGCTCCGAAGCCCGGTCGAGTACCTGTCGAAGCTGGCGAAGGACCTGCCCGACCATGTCCGCCTGCTCGAGCCCCCGGGCACCCGCAACGGCGAGGTCTGGCTGCGGGTGGAGACGGCGCAGGGCATCGCCTGGGTGGTCGGCGACGCGTTCATGAACCTGGAGGAGCAGCCGCCGGGCTGCCTGGGGCGGCTGCTGCCCCTGTTCGGCGTCGTGCCGGGGCTCATCGTGGGCGGCAGCTTCAAGTGGATCGCCCTGTACGACCGCCGCCTCTACGGGACCTGGCTTCGGGCCCAGCTCGCGGCCGATCGCCCGGTGATGCTCATCCCGTCGCACGGGCGCATCGAGCGGGGGCCGGACCTGGCCGACCGGCTGCAGGCGCTGGTCGAGGCGCGCCTCCCCGGCGGATGAGCGCGCCCCTCGTCTCCGTCGTGCTCCCCGTCCGCGACGCCGCCGACACGGTGGAGCGAGCGGCTCGTTCGATCCTCGACGGCACGCTCCGCGCGATCGAGCTGATCGTCGTCGACGACGGCTCGACCGACGGGAGTGATGAGGTGGTCTCGCGGATCGACGACCCCCGCCTCCGGCTCGTCCGGCAGGACGCCCGGGGCGTGGTCACCGCCGCCAACCGGGGCACCGGCGAGGCTCGGGCCCCCGTCATCGCGCGGATGGACGCCGACGACGTCGCCCACCCCCACCGGCTGGAGCGGCAGCTCGACCTGCTCGCGCGCTCGGCGGCGGACCTGGTCGGGGCGCAGGTGCGGATCGTCGACGGAGCAGGGGCGCCGGTGCCGTCGCTGGCGCGCTACGAGCGCTGGAGCAACTCGCTGGTCGCCCCCGCGCGGATCGCCGCGATGCGGTTCGTCGAGCTGCCGGTCGTCAACCCGACGATCCTGGGCCGACGCGAGGTCTTCGAGGCCGGCTACCGCGACGGCCCGTGGCCCGAGGACTACGAGTTCTTCCTGCGCGCCGTCGCCGCCGGGCGAACCGCCGCGAAGTCCCCCAAGGTGCTGTTGGACTGGCACGACTCGGCGGACCGCCTCACCCGGACCGACGACCGCTACAGCCGGGCCGGCTTCGACCGCTGTCGCCGGATGCACCTGCTCGACGGGCCGCTCGCGAGCGTCGAGCGGGTCGACCTCTGGGGCGCCGGGGACGCCGGAAAGCCCTGGCTCCGCTGGCTGCAGGGCGAAGGCCGCAGCGTCCGTCGCCTGGTGGACGTCTCGCCCCGCAAGGTCGGCCAGCGCATCCACGGCGTGCCTGTCATCGCCCCGGACGAGCTCCCGTCGCCCGACGGCAGCCCGCTGCTCATCGCCGTCGGCGCGGCCGGCGCCCGGGCGGAGATCGAGGATCGGCTGGTCCGCCGTGGCTACACGCCAGGGGTCGACGCCTGGTTCGTCTGCTGACGGTGCCGCCCTGGGCGGACAGTGAGCCGACGGGACGGGCCCCGGGTCAGCCCTGCTTGTCTGGAATCAGGCTCATCGCCCGCTCCGCCATAGCGGTGATCGTCAGCGACGGGTTCACGCCCAGGTTGGCCGGGATCACGGACGCGTCGACCACGTACAGCCCGGGGTAGCCGTGCACCTGCTGGTCCGTGCCGACGACGCCATCCGAGGGTCCGGCCCCGATCCCGCAACCCCCCAGGATGTGAGCGGTGGCGGACAGCCCGGCGACGCTCTCGGCGAGCAGGTTGGTCGGGATGCCGTCGACCTCCCGGGCGAACGCCCGCGCCGCTTCGTTCGCCTCCGGGATGTACGCCGGCGCCCCGGCGCCGGCCGCCACGGTCGAGGTCAATCGACGCCGGAAGGGGGGGAGGAGCGAGCGGGTGAAGCGGAACCCGACCTGGTTGTCCAGGTGCTGCATCACCGTCAGCAGCGTGCTGCGCTTGGTCCAGTTGCGCGCCCCGAGCAGCCTCAGGCTGATCAGCGGTCGCAGCAGCGCGGCGAGGAGCACCTTGAGCGCGCGGAGCGCCTTGTTGCTCCCGTCCACCATCGGACCCATCTGCCACTTCACGAACCAGTGGGTCGGGGAGAAGCGGTTCTGGGTGATGTGCGTGTGTTCGTTCGGGTGGAAGTCGGACGAGATGGTGGTGCCCGCGGTGAGGTCCAGGTTCGGGTCGCGCGCGACGATGCCGACCAGCGACTCGCTGTTGGTGCGGACGACCTGCCCGAGGCGGGGGGAGAGCGCGGGCAGCGTGCCCAGCTCGTCTCGGCACCGGAACAGCAGCCGGAGGGTGCCCAGCACCCCGGCCGAGACGACCACGTTCGCCGCCTCGTAGCGCTCGGAGACGCGGCGGTCGAGCGGGTCCACGGCGAGGACCTCGTAGCCTCCCCCCGGGAGCGGCCGGATCGAGGTCGCCTTGCGCCGTGGATGGACCGTCGCCCCCCGACGCTCAGCGAGCCACAGGTAGTTGCGGTCGAGGCTGTTCTTGGAGCCGTGGGGACAGCCGGTGGCGCAGCGGGCGCAGAACCGGCAACCCACCCGGGCGGGCCCGTCGCCGTCGAAGAACGGGTCCTCGTCAGGGGCGCCGGGCTCCCCGAACCAGACCGCGAGCGGGACCGGCGCGAACGTGTGCTCCGCCCCCATCTGTCGCGCCGTCCGACGCAGCAGCTCGTCCTGCTCCCCGAGCTTCGGCACGACCGTCCGGCCGAGCATCCGCGCCGCCTCGCGCAGGTGGGGCGCGAGCTCCGCCTTCCAGTCGGGCCCGAGCTCCGCCCACGCGGGATCCTCGTAGAAGCTCTCCTTCGGCTCCAGCAGCACCCCGGCGAACACCAGGCTGCCGCCCCCCACCCCGACGCCGCCGATCACGGCGAGGTGGCGGAAGAAGTCCTGGGTGAAGTAGCCGTTCGCGCCCAGCCGCGGCGCCCACAGGAACCGCTTGAGGCTGCGGTCCGCCGCGTCGATCCGCTCCGGGGTCAGCGCCTCGCCTTGCTCCAGGACCGCGACCCGGTAGCCCTTCTCGGCCAGGCGGAGGGCGGCGACGCTGCCACCGAAGCCGCTGCCGATGACCAGGTGGTCGAGCCTCACAGGGTTCCTCCGCGCCGCGGCGCGCGGTCAGGGCGCCACGCGGGCGCGCTTCGCCTCGTACATCGCCCGGTCCGCCGCGTCGAGCAGGCTCGGGGCATCCGCGCCGTCCTCGGGGTACAGCGCCAGGCCGACGCTCGCAGTCAGGCGGATGGGCGGGTCGTCGACGACCGCGTCGGCGGCGATGCTCTCGGCGATCTTCCTGCCCACCGCCCGCGCCTCGTCGGGCCCCTTGATGTCCTCGAGCACGACCGCGAACTCGTCTCCTCCCATGCGCCCGACGACGTCCCGGGAGCGGATAGCCGCCTGGATCGTCGACGCGGCCTCGCTCAGGACGGCGTCGCCGACCAGATGGCCGCAGCGATCATTGACCTCCTTGAAGCCGTCCAGGTCGATGAAGAGCACCGCGACCGAGGTCCGGCGGCGCTCCGCCGACCGCACCGCGAGGTCGAGCATCGTGCGCACCGCCTCCCGGTCGAGGAGGCCGGTGAGCCGGTCGTGCCGGGCGGACTCGCGGAGGCGCTCCAGGCCCGCCTCGAGCGCCGCGTCGGCCTGCACCCGATCGGTCACGTCCCGGACGATGAAGACACACTCGTCCAGGCCGCTGCGCACCACCCGGCACTCGAAGTGGCGCTTGCCCAGCGGGACCTCGAGCTCGTACTGGAACGTCTGGGGGTGGTCGTTTGCGATGGCGTCGCTGATCGCGCTGAGCCCTCGGCGGACCAGCGCTGGCGGGAACGGCCCTTCGGCCAGGTTGGTGCCGATGATGCGGTCCGGAGGCACGGCCAGCTGCGCCTCGTCCGGGGTCTTGAAGTCCAGGAAGGTGCCGTTGGCGGAGACCCGAAACAGCAGGTCCGGAATAGCCTCCACCAAGGCGCGGAGGCGGGCCTCGCTGCGGGCCAGCTCGTCGATCGCGTGGTCCCGCGACTCCAGCAGCTTGGCCAGCGTCTCGGGGGTCATCGCGGTGCCCGAGTTTCTTGACCCGAGATCCTCGATGTGATCTCCTCCGGT
>CAYQEG010000278.1:0-9580 GCA_964416435.1 uncultured Rickettsiales bacterium | reverse complement strand
CTGGATCCTCCACTGTGGCTATTCGGGTCAGGAAAAGTGATCGGAGCAATGAGGCGGGCTAGGCTGGGTCCCTTCTCTGGAGGTCCCATGCGCATCGCCCTCTCGCTCTTCGCCGCGACCACCCTGCTCGCCGGCTGCGCCGCCCCCGACGGCACCGACCACGAACACACGGACCTCGCCGCGCTGCAGCTGCAGCTCGACGGACTCGCCGCCGACGTGGACGCCGCCGAGGCGACCATCGCGGAGCAGGCCCTCACGATCACCGCCCTGGCCGAAGAGCTGGCCGCCGTCACCGGGGGGGTCGACGTCACCGACCTCGCGGCCACCGTGGACGATCACGAGGCCCGCCTCGGCGTGCTCGAGACCGACCTCCCGGCGCTCGCCACCGACGTCGCCACCAACGCTGGCGCCATCGCCACCAACGCGGCCGACATCGCCGACAACGCCGGCGGGATCGCCACCAACACCTCCGACCTCGCCACCCACACCGCCGACATCGCGGCCAACGCCGCCGCGACCGCGAGCAACGCGTCGGACATCGCCCAGGTCGCCACCGACCTCGCGGGGACGGCCGCCACCGTGGTCGGCAACAGCGCCGCCCTGAGCACCGCGACGGCCGACGTCGCCACCAACACGGCCGACATCGCCACCAACGCCGCCGGGCTCGCCACCAACACCGCCGACGTCGCCGCCAACACCGCCGCGATCGCCACCAACACCGCCGACGTCGCCACCAACGTCGCCGACATCGATGCCCTGGAGGCCTCCGCCGCCTCCAACGCGTCGGACATCTCGGCCGCCGCCTCGGACATCGCGGACAACACCGCCGACATCGCAGACAACGCCGGCGACATCTCCGACAACGCCGACGACATCGCCACCAACGCCGCCGACCTGGGGGCGCTGGAGGCCGACATCGCCGCCCTGCAGGACGAGACCCTCGCCGGCACCGTCAACAGCCCCGCCGCCTCCTGCGACGCCCTGAACACCGCCCAGCCGGGGCTGCCCGACGGCCCCTACTGGCTGGCCGGGGACAGCGGCGTGCCGTACCAGGCGTGGTGCGACATGACGACCGACGGCGGCGGCTGGACCCTCCTGGGCACCGTGTTCGGCGGCGACCGGAACATGTGGAACGTCGACGGGAAGATCTGGTCCAACGAGGCCACCTTCGGCTCCGCGGACGCCCCGTTCGCCGACCACAAGAGCGCCGCCTGGTACGACCTGGTGGTCTCGAGCGCCGACGTGATGTTCGAGCGCCGCTACGACGGCGCCGTCATGGGCCAGGCGGTGCTCGGCAACGCCTGCCTGACCGACGCCACCACCGCGTCGAGCGCCACCTACTTCAACGACCTGTTCGCCGACTGGAACGACTTCCAGACCCCCTGCGACCTGGCCAACATCACCGTGATCACGCCGTCGGTGGACGCCACCGGCGTCTACGACGCCAACTACGCGGAGGGCGGCCACTCCGGCATCGGAGGCAGCAACACCAACGGCTTCTGCTGGAACGGCGCCGACACCCAGTCCAACACCTTCTCGGGCCACATCGGCTGGAACCACGTGGGCTACACGTCCTGCTCGGCGGCCGGCCACCTGGGCTATGTCGGCGTGTTCAGCAACGGCTCGAGCCAGTACAGCAACCTGGACATCGACGGGACCAACTGGGTGTGGTCGACCGACCTAAGCCGGACCGGCGTGTCGCTGTACGCGCGCTAGCGCGTCCCGAGAGGGAGGCGACCGACGACGAGGTACTGCTCGTCGGCCTCCGCCAGGTCGTGGGTGGCGACGTGCTCCAGCCCCGCCGCCTCCAGCCAACCCCGGACGTCGGCGGTCGACCAGACGCCGCCGGACTCTGCGAACAGCGCCATCGACAGCCCGAACCGCAGGGCGCTCGCGGGCCCCGAGCGGTCGTGCTCGACCGCGAGGTCCTTGACCGCCACCCGTCCGCCGGGGGCCAGCCGATCGGCGACGCGACGCAGCAACCGCGCGTTGTCCTCCGCCGACAGCAGGTGGATCACGTTGCTCAGGATCACGACGTCGTAGCCGTCCCCGAAGTCCTCGAACAGGAAGTCCACCGCCTCGAACCGGATCCGGTCGCTCAGCCCCGCCTCGGCCGCCACCTCGGCCGCCACGGCCGCCGCGTTGGGTCGGTCGACGAGCACCGCCGTCGCCTCGGGGGCGGCCCGCAGCATCGCGTGGGCGTAAGTCCCGACCCCCCCGCCGAGATCGGCGATCCGACGGACGTCGGCCCCGCCCACCAGGCCGGCCACCTCCCGTGCGACCTCCTGGGAGGCGGCGTGGAGGTAGCGCAGGAAGGCCCGCCGCTCCTCTTCGCTGACGTCGGCGCCGGTGCCCGCCACCGACATCGGCTCACCCGAGCGCAGCACCTCGGTGGCCCGACCGCGCCGCCCGAACTGGCCCGCCAGGTCCCGCGCTCCGAGCCGCTCCTGCCAGGGGCCGTCGGGGTCGTAGAACGCCTCCTCGCCCGGCGGCAGCGACCACAGGTCGCCGTCGCGTTGCACGTAGCCGGCGTGGGCGACGAGGTCGAGGAAGAGCCGCAGCCGGTGCGGCTGCAGCCCGAGCCGCGCGGCCAGGTCCGCCCCGGTGGTCGGCCCGTCCCGGAGGGCCTCGAAGACGCCGACGTCGCCCGCCGCGAGCACCGCCGCGGCGTCGCTCAGCGAGCCGAACAGGCCGCGGTACGCGTCCAGTCGCCGCCGGGCGGGCGAGTCGGTCGAGTCGGTCATGGGGTCACCAGGTGCCCGCGAAGGCCAGCCCGCCGGGGGTCAGCAGCAGCGTCGCGGTCGGCTTCGGCCGCTGAGGCCCCTCCGCCGGCTCCCGGAGCTTGCGGTACGGCTCCCCCAGGGGCCCGTCCATCAGGCCCGCCTCCTCCAGTTGCTTGACCCGCGCCGCCGAGCCCGCGTGGAAGATCGCGAACCCGCCCATCGCGACCGCCGACCAGAGCATCGCCAGCCGCTGCGCCTTGCTCGCAGGCCCGTAGAAGTGATCGATGCAGCCCCGACCGTCGACCCCCGGCACGTGGCACTCGTTGACGGTGTAGTGCAGGTGCCGCCCGAGCAGGTTCAGCCCGCCCATCGTCAGGGCGTACAGGGTCTGCTCCATCAGTCCGATCGCCAGGCCCCGGTGCCTCGCGTGGTAGCTGCCGTCGTCCAGCGCCAACGCGTAGCCCCAGGGGCCGGTGAGGAAGACCGCGACGTGGCCGGTCAGGAGCACCGTCTCGGGGAACACCTGCTGGCTCGCGTCCTGGCCCGAGGCCTCGCGGATCACGTGGGCGACGTGCATCGACAGGTAGGCGGTCTGGAACGACTTGGTCCAGATCAGCTGCGCGAAGCCGCCCTTGCGCAGGTCGCTCAGGGTGGGGGGCTCCTGGCCGAGCAGCGGGGGCGTCGGCGGGATCGGGGGGGGCGGCACCCAGACCCGATCGCCGGCCTGGGCAGCCGTCGCCGACCCCATCGAGGTGGCCAGCACGGCGGCGATCAGCAGGGCTCGGAGGAGACGAGGCATTGAACGAGGGTGGTTGTTGTACTAGAGATTCGCTGGTGATGACCCGCTGGATGCCCGCCCTGCTCGCCGCCCTCGCCCTGCTCGGGTGCAAGGACGAGATCGTCGATCTGGGCGACTTCGGCGGCTTCGAGGACGTCACGTCGGCGTCGGGGATCGCGGGCGAGCTCGCCAACGGGGTCTGCGTCGCCGACTACGACGGACAGCTCGGGCCCGATCTCTTCTTCGCCCGGACCGGCCCCGATCGGCTCTACCTCAACCTCGGCGACGGCACGTTCGAGGAGTCGCTGGGGTCGGCCGCGGCGGACTTCGCGAGCCAGGGCTGCGGCCAGGCCGACTTCGACCAGGACGGCGACGTCGACCTGATCGTCACCGCCCAGTTCGGGGCCAGCCGCCTGCTGCGGAACGACGGCGCGGGCGGCTTCGTCGAGGTGGACGTCGGCTTCGGCGACACGTTCAACCAGCGCTCCGCGGTGGTCGAGGACATCGACCAGGACGGCTGGCCCGACGTCGTGCTGACCACGACCCAGGGGGAGCAGGCCCGCCTGATGCGCAACCGCGGCGACGGCACCTTCGAGGACCGCACCCCGAGCAGCCCCCTCGCCCCCATCCGCCGCAACTGGGGCGCCGCGTTCATCGACTACGACGACGACGGCCTGCCCGACCTGTTCCTCGCCAAGGACGTCAACCCGGAGGTCGACCAGCTGCTCCACAACGACGGCGACTTCGAGTTCAGCGACGCCACCGCGACGATGGGGCTCGCCAACGTCAACCACGCCATGGGCATCGCGGTCCAGGACCTCGACGGCGACGGCCTGCTCGACTTCTTCGTCACCAACTGGGGCCACCACGTGATGTGGAAGAACGAGGGGGACGGCTTCCTCGACATCGCCAACGCCTGGGGCATGGGCACCGAAGGCGGCGCGTCGGGCTGGGGCACCTTCTTCTTCGACGCGGACCACGACGGCGATCTGGACCTGTTCGTGGCCAACGGGGCCGGGTTCGTGGCCGGCGACCCCAACACGCCGGTCCGCCCCCGCAACGAGCGCAACCGCTTCTTCCTGCACCGACAGGCGGACGACGGCGTCACCCCGGCGTTCGTGGAGGCGGGCGAAGAGGCCGGCCTGGACGACCCCGACTCGGCCCTCGGCGCGGCGTGGGGCGACTTCGACGGCGACGGCTGGATCGACATCGTGGTGGCCAACCGAGACGGCGAGCAGTCCAGGCTGTTCCGAAACCTCGGCGCGGACTCGGGCTCCCCGCCGCTGCGGATCGACCTGGTCGGCGCCACCACCAACCGCGACGGCCTGGGCGCCCAGGTGCTCGCAAGCGCCTGCGGCCACGACCAGTCCCGGGTGCGCAGCCAGGGACCGTCGGTGCTCAGCGCCGGCGAGGGCACGCTGCACTTCGGCTTCGGGGACTGCGTCGAGGACGTGCACCTGACCGTCACCTGGCCCGCCGGCGGGACCGACGAGCTGACGGTGCCGGCGCCGCAATGGGACGACCCCCCGGTCGTCATCAACGAGGGGGGATGATGGGCTTCGATCCAGACCTGTACGACGCCGCGCTGCGGTTCGCGACCGCGGCCCACACCGGCCAGAAGGTCAAGGGCAGCGACCTGCCGTACTCGGTGCACTTCACCATCGTGTCGATGGAGACGATCCGGGCGATCCGGGCCGAGCCGGTGGCGCTCCCCGACCTCGCGGTCCAGTGCGCGCTGCTCCACGACGTGGTCGAGGACACCGACGTCACCATCGCCCAGGTCTCGGAGCGGTTCGGGGCCGACGTGGCCGCCGGGGTCGACGCGCTGAGCAAGGACCCGGCCGTCGAGGCGAGCCACGGCAAGGAGGCGGCGCTGTTCGACTCCGTGCGCCGGATCCGCGAGCAGCCCCCGGAGATCTGGATGGTCAAGCTGGCCGACCGGGTCGCCAACATGGCCCCGCCGCCGCACTTCTGGACCGCCGACAAGCGGCGCAGCTACCGGTCCCAGGCGGGCTTGATCCTCGCCCAGCTGGGCTCCTCGAGCCCGTGGCTGGCCGGCCGGCTGCAGGCGAAGATCGACGGCTACGGCGCCTACATCACCTGACCGCCGAGGTCAGCCCTTCTCCGTCGCCCTCGGGCGCGGGGCCTCGCTCAACGCCCCGTCGGGCGCCCCCTCGGCCACGGTCAGGCCGCCGCCGACGCCCGGCTCCGCCGACAGGGCGAGCCGCCCCCGGCCGCCCTCGACCCGAGCCTCCAGCCGGGCGACGTCCTCGGGCCGATCGCACGCCCGGGCCACCTTCAACGCCAGCCCGACGTCGTCGCCGGCGATGATCTCGTCGGCCAGCTCCCGCATCTCGTAGGAGTGGGGGTAGTGCTCCAGGAGCGTGTCCAGGGCGCGACCTCGCACCCCGATCTCGGGGTCGGTCCGGTAGCGCTCGACGAGGCGCTTGCGCGCACCGCCCGGGGGCACCGCCAGCGCGTGGGCGACGTTCGCCATCGTCTTGATCAGGCCGTCCAGCCCCCGGCGGCGCACGCTGACGAGGACCGTGAGGCTGACCGAGCCGTCGGCGAGCCTCAGGCTGGCGTGCTTGGCGAGCAGGTCGTCGAACAGCTCCCGCGCAGCCGGCGAGAGCGCCGCGAAGGCCTCGACCTCGTCCCCCTCGATCCGAACCCGCGGATCGATGAAGGGGTCGCCGATCCGATGCCCGCGCTCGACGAACCCCTCCGAGCCCAGCCGGAGCCCCGTCGGCAGCCCCGATCGCCGCACGTGGACGCGCAGCCGGTTCAGCCCCGACGGCACGATGTCCAGCGAGACACCCTCGTGGTGGGCGACCGGCTCCAGGGCCCGCTGGAGCGCCTCCCCCGTCCGCCGCTGCCGGGTGCGCAGCACGAGCCGCTCGAACGGCATCGTCAAGAACGGGGCGGCCCACCCCGCGGCGCCGATCCAGACGGGCAGGTTGAACACCCAGTTGGGCTGGTGCCAGTCGATGCAGATCGGCAGCGCGACGATCAGCGCGGCGGTGCCGACGGCCGCCCCGACGAGGAGCCGCGGCCAGACGGCGGGGGAGTCGTCGCTCACCTCAGTCCGGGTCGCAGGCGCCTTCGCAGAAGGACTCGATCCGGCCATCGGGGTGGAAGAAGGCGTCGATCTGCGCCTGCGCCGTCGGCTCCCGCCGCTGGTCGTTGTGCACGTCGTTGACGGCCTCGGGCAGCTGGTTGTCCGTCGGCGGCAGCTCGCCCCCCAGGTCGTAGTAGACGTAGGCGCTGTCCAGCGGCCCCGTCGCCTCCTCGACACCCCACACCGAGCGCAGCGCGGGCTGCAGCAGCGGGATCCCCATCGTGCGCACCGCCCGGTCTGCGGCGATGGTCTGCACCTGCAGGTCCCCCTCGGCGACCTGGTACAGGATGCGCTTGGGCGGGGTGTCGGGCAGCGGGTCGGCGATGACGTGGGGCAGGTAGGCGTTGGGATCGGCGATGTCCCACAGCGAGCCCATCACGTAGACGAGGATCTCCCGGTCGATGCGCCGGTCGTACCAGGCGGCCAGGATCAGCTCGTACTCCACCCAGTTGAGCGACCGCGTCATCGTGAACGGGAAGTCCATCGAGCCGACGATCAGGGTGCCCCGCTCGATGTCCGGCGACGTCGCCATGAACGTGCCGCCGAGGATGCCGCCCTGGCTGATGCCGACGAAGTAGACCTCGTCCCCGATCAGGGGGGTGCCGTCCTCCGCGATGAGCTCGGGCAGCTCGCGGCAGCCGCCGCGGAAGGACCGCGTCAGCGTCCACTCCCCCGCCATGCCCTGGATCAGCCGCTCCGCGACGGTCGGGAACTGCGACACGTCCGCCAGGCTCTGGGCGACGTTGGTCAGGTCGTCCCGGGACATGCCCTGCCAGTCGGTGCCGACCATGATGAAGCCGTAGTCGTCGGGGAACTGGCTGCCGAAGCTGCCGGACATCTCGTGCTCGGCGCTGCCCATCAGGCCGTGTCCGAACTGGATGAGCCGGCCGTCGCCGTGCTCGGCGAGCGACTTCGGCACGTTGACGACGAACGGCAGCGTGGCCCACCCCTGGAACGACGGCAGGCCGTCGGCGTCGCGCACGAACCGGCTGCCCGGGGCGTCGGCGTCCATGTACAGCGGCGCCTGGAACGTGCCCTTGACGACGCGGTCGAGGTGGCCGGAGATGCCGGTCGTCTTGACCTCCTCCACGGTGCAGTCGCCGAAGCCCTCGGGCACGCGCTCGGCCCAGTCGGCCTTCACCGCCAGCATGTCGCGGCGGATCGTCGAGCCGGTCGCGGTCGTGAACGACCACGCCTGCACCAGGTCCTCCCGCTCCACCCCCGCGGCGGCGAGCCCCTCGAACAGCGCCTCGTAGCGCGGCCGGTCGGCCTCGATCGCGTCGCTGGTGGTGGGGATGTTGTCCCGCAGCACCTCGAACGGGCGGGTCGCCTGGGCCGCGGTGCCGTCGGCGAGCACGATGTTTCGCAGCGCGACCCCGTAGGTGCGCCCCTCCCGCAGCCGCTTCGCGGGGTGCAGGTAGAAGAGCGTCGGCACGTCGGTCACGAAGTCGGCGAAGTCCTCGCCCGCGCGGGTGTCGATCTCGGCGAAGTGGGCGATCCGCTCGCCTGTCGCCAGGTCGACGATCACCGTCGGCGAGTCGGGCAGGAGCGACTCGTCGTACTCGTCCACCCAGGCCAGGTTGGAGACGTCCACCGGCTGCTCGAACATCGTCAGCATGTGGGCCGACGGCGGGAACCCGTCGAAGCGGTCGTACTCCTCCGCCATGAAGGGGTCGTCGTCGCTGTTGGTCGGGAACAGGTCGCCGTCGTAGTCCAGGCGGAAGCCGGTCTCGGTGCTCGCGTCTTCGGTCAGCCAGCGGTCCGACGGCCAGGGGAGCAGGCACTCCCGCGGGTTGCTCCACTCGCACGCGGCGTCGATGGCGACGTCGACCGGATCGGGCGCGGTCTCGCACGCTGGGAGGAGGGCGACGGCGACCGCGCTGAGCAGGGCGGCGATTCGGGCGGCGGGGGACATGCCGGGACGGTACCAGGGAGACCCGGTCAGCGGCCCCACAAGTAGAGGCTCCAGGGGCTCGCGCGGTACCAGCCGGAGTTGCCGCAGCAGCCCAGCCCCTCGCCGGTGTCGGTGGTCGACTGGTGGCACTCGTTGTTGAAGAACCAGCCCCACTTGATGCCGCCTGTCGTGTACTCGAAGGAGGTCTGGTTGAACCAGGGTCCAGAGCGCCAGCACAGGCCGTTGCCGGTCGTGGTGCTCGTCCACGTCTCGTCGGTGAACGACTGGGTCGACCAGGGCGTCGTCTCGGCGCCGCCGAGGTTGCCCACCTGGTTGCCGTTGCTGTTGGACAGCGCGTCGTACGGGGTGGTGAAGACCTCGATCGTCCACGCCCCCGAGGCGGTGTCGACCCAGGTCGACGACGCCGTGAGCCGGAGCTCGTCCACCGCGAGCCGGGTGTAGGCCGCGTTGACCATGTTGGTGTCGTCCAGGCTCGCGTCCGCTTCGTTCATCACCTCGCCGGGGCTGCCCCAGCCGGCCCAGTTGTTGACCGCGAGGGGGGAGCCGTAGCCGCTGCCCGAGGCCTGCTTCATCACCAGGGTCCAGCCGCCGTCGTCGGTCGTCAGGTCGCACCAGACGAGGATCGCGCCGCCGTTGTCGGGGTCGATCCAGTAGGGACCGTCGATCGGGGTCCCGGTCGCCGCCCCGAGCACGTCGTCGCAGTCGACGCCGGGGCAGCTCGGGCCACCGCCGACCAGGCCCTCGTCGACGTCTTCGTCGCAGTCGTTGTCCGCGTCATCGCACACCTCGGAGTTGCCGTCCCAGTTGTCGATGTCGCCGTCGTCGCAGTCGCCCTCGCAGGGGGCCTGGCCGTCGCCGTCGCCGTCGTTCTCGTCCAGGTCGGGCGTGCCGTCGCAGTCGTTGTCCTCGCCGTCGCACTGCTCCACGTTGCCGTCGAACAGGTCGATGTCGTTGTCGTCGCAGTCGCCCTCGCAGTCGGCCAGGCGGTCGCCGTCGTCGTCGGTCTCGGTGACGGGGACGACGCTGTCGCAGTCGTTGTCGATCCC
>CAYQEG010000277.1:0-9580 GCA_964416435.1 uncultured Rickettsiales bacterium | reverse complement strand
GGCAACGACTAGATGCCATCGGCACAAGTCCCGCACCGGTTTCCGCCGGCCCTCGACGCCGCCGACGCCGCCTCCCCTCGTCGACGTACGCGAGGTACGCCTCCTCGTCTCGACGACGACGGACGACGCCGATTGCTCGCCGGACTCCCGGTCGGGACTTACGCCGAGGACATCTAGGAGCCTGGAGCGCATTGGAGCGCGACAGGCGGCTATGCGCTCCAGGCTCCTGGCTCAGGGGAGCGGCTCGACCGCTCCTGAGCCTTCCACCACGCGGTAGCGGCCGCCCGGCTGTGCGCCGGCGATCGTCTCTTCGACCCCGCCGACCCAGCGCACCGTCAGCTCGTCGATGGCGTCGGCGTCGGCCAGCCCGAAGTGAACCACCCGGCTGCTCTGGTTGTTGGCGTGCCCGCCGCCGCCGCGCACCTCGCGCATCTGGGTCACCCCGTCGGCGGTGAGGCGGACGCGAGCGCCGATGGCGTCGCGGTTGCTGCCGTCGCCCTGCAGGACGAGCTCGACCCAGCCGTTGTCCTGCCCCACCCGGTTGAGGAACAGCTGCACGTTGGGGGCGCCGTCGCGGTCCGCGATGACCAGGTCGAGGTCGCCGTCCTCGTCGACGTCCGACCAGACCGCGCTGACCGAGTCGTGCACCGCGGTGCCGGTCTCCCAGGTGACGTCGACGAAGCCGGCGTCGCCGTCGTTGCGGTACAGCCGGGAGTAGTGGCCCGTGTACAGCGACGCGACCACCAGGTCGACGTCCATGTCGTTGTCGAAGTCGGCGAAGGCGGCGTTGACGTCCCCCTCGTCGTAGATGAAGCCGTAGTCCTGGGGGACGTTGTCGAAGGTGAACCCGGGCGGGCCCTCGTTGATCAGGAACATCGACGGGTCGCTCCACGGCTGGACCCGCGGGTGCGCCAGGTTGCACATGTACATGTCCCAGTCGCCGTCGTTGTCGACGTCCCCGAAGTCGCCGCCGTAGGTGTGGCCGCCGGTGTAGGTCAGGTCGTACGGCGACGGGGCGGGGATGTCGTCGTGGGCGGCGCCGACCTCCTCGGCGACCTCCACGAACTGGCCCGCGCCGTCGTTCTCCCACAGCTGGTTGGCGTACAGGTGGTAGTTGCCGACGAAGAGGTCCTGCGCCCCGTCGTCGTTCCAGTCGTTCCAGAGCACGCCGTAGACCGACTTGGGGGAGCTGAGCTCCATCCCGGCCGAGACGAGCGCCTCCTCGAACCGCCCCTCGCCGAGCCCGCGCACGAAGACGTCCTGGACGGCGGAGTCCTCGGGGTAGTGGCGCAGCCAGTTGCCCCAGTACAGGTCGAGCAGGCCGTCGGCGTCGGCGAACGCGGCGGCGGTGCTCGGGTCGACCGTCTCCACGCCGGCGTCGTCGACCGCGATGAGGTCGCCGGAGCCGTCGTTGAGCAGGATCCGGTTGACGAACGTCTCGTCGACCGCGCCGTCGCAGTCGTTGTCCAGGCCGTCCCGCAGCTCCGGGGCGTTGGGGTGCACCGCCTCGAGGGTGTCGTCGCAGTCCCCGCCCGCGATCGAGACGCCGTCACCGTCCTCGTCCAGCTCGCTCGTGCCGTCGTCCGCGACGCCGTCGCAGTCGTCGTCGACGCCGTTGTCGGCCACCTCGGCCCGGGTCGGTCGCACGTCGGGGTTGGCGTCGTTGCAGTCCCCCTCGTCCTTGGCGACGCCGTCGCCGTCGTCGTCGGCGCCGATGTAGACCGACGCGAACGCGTCCACGTCGCCGTCGTTGTCGATGTCCGCGAACACGGCCATGTTCGAGCCGGGCACGTCGACGAAGGGGTCGAAGCCCGCCTCCTCGAAGCCGCCCGCGCCGTCGCCGAACCAGACCAGCGGACCGCCGTCGACGAGCACCAGGTCGTCGTGGCCGTCGCCGTTGAGGTCCGTGAACGCCGCGCGGGACGACCGCACCTCGGCCCACGGCTGCTCGGCCACCCGCTCGAAGAGGCGGTCTTCCTCCCCCCGCTCGCAGAAGGTGTTGCCCTCGAGCTCGATGCGGAAGTTGCCTTCGCTGCCGTACGCGATGTCCTCGCCGGGCAGGTGCATCATCGCGCGGGAGTACTCGCCCTCGGGGAGCGACTCGACGCCGAGCACGGGGCCGCCTTCGACCTGCTCTGCGAACAGGATGTAGTGCTGCGTCGGCTCCAGGAAGACCGTCTGCGGGGGGATCTGGATCTGGACGAAGCGCTGGTCGACCTGGTCGTCGGCCAGCTCCATCTCGATCGGCTCGATCAGGTCGGTCTCCAGGTCGGGGTAGCTGCGGCCGAAGTGGTCGGTGAGGCGCAGGCGGATCGGCCCCGGCGGCCCCCCGAACGCGGCGCGGACGGCGGTCACCTCGAACGGCTGCTGGGGGACGATCTTGTTGGTGTACAGCGTGCCCGGAGGCATGTCCGGGTAGGTCCCCAGGGGGTTGCCCTGCAGGTCGGCCAGCCGGATCTCCGTCAGCTCACCGTCGAACGGCACCCCCCGGCACCAGGCGAGGTACGGCGACGGCTCGGGGGTCGGCTCCTCGGGCTCCGGGGGAGCCGTCACGCAGCCTGGGGCGAGCGCCAGGCCCAGGGAGCCGAGCAGGGCGAGCAGGACCGGGCGGGGGCGTGCGGCAGCCATGCTCCACAGCATGCAACGGGCCGGGGCGGCGCGCAGCAGGCGTCGCGCCGGGTCAGTCCAGCGGCGCGCCGGCGTCGATCCACGCCCCCAGCGTGGCCCGCTCCTCGTCCGTCATCTCGGTCAGGTTGCCCAGGGGCATGGTCTGCGCGTCGACGGCGACCGTCTTGATCTTGGGGGTCAGGGCGACGATCTCTTCGGGGGAGTCGTAGGTCACCCCCAGCGGCGCCTGGGGGAACGCGGGGTGGGTGGTCCAGCGGCTGTGGCAGGGGAGGCAGCGCTCGACGATGATCGGCCGGACCTCGCCGAAGGTCGGGGCGTCGTCGGCCCCCGCGACGGCCCCGCCCGACGGGCGGGGGGGCGCCGCGACGGCCGCGGCGACCGAGATCATCACCGCGCCCAGGACCCAGATCCACAGGGGCGCCGGCTCGCCGCGCCCGTGCAGGTTGAACCAGTGCTTGATGCCCGCCCCGGCCAGGGCGACGAGCACGAGCAGCGCCCAGTTCCAGGTGTGGCCGTACAGCAACGGGAAGTGGTTGCTGACCATCACCAGGAGCACCGGCAGCGTCATGTAGTTGTTGTGCAGCGATCGGAGGGCGCCGAGGTTGCCGGCTCGGGGATCGGGGTCCTGCCCCTCCTTCGTCGCGGTCACCATCTCGGTCTGGCGCGGGATGATCACGAACAGGACGTTGCCGGCCATGCAGGTGCCGAGCATCGCCCCGACGTGGATGTAGGCGGCCCGGGGGCTGAGCACCTCGCAGAGCCCCCAGGCGGCGCCGGTCATCAGGACGAGCCCGACGAGCCCGAACAGCCGCGGGTTGTGCAGCAGCCGGGTGCGACAGAGCAGGTCGTAGACGACCCAGGCGCTGAGCAGCGCGCCGATCCCGACGCCGATCGCGGTGCCTGTTTCGGTGCCGTCCCCCGCGAGGTAGGCCTCCGCCTGGAAGTAGTAGACGACCGTCAGCAGCCCCGCCCCGGTCAGCCACGTCGTGTACGCCTCCCACTGAAACCAGTGCAGCACCCGCGGCAGCACCGGCATGCGCGGGTCGAGCTTGCGGACCTGGTAGTAGGCGCCCCCGTGGATGGCGAACATCTCGCCCGCTACGCCGTCGGTCTTCTCCTTGGGAGGGCGGACCGAGTTGTTGAGGTGCACGAAGTAGAACGACGCACCGATCCAGGCCGCACCGGCGATGAGGTGCAGCCACCGCAGCAGCAGGTGCAGCCAGTCGAGAACGTAGGTTTGCATCGGCCCTCTCAACCTCAGGATAGCCCGGGGGTCCAGTAGACTCGCCTACGTGGAGCCTTTTGCCCTGCGCAGCCGGCGTGTCCTGACCCCCGGCGGACCGCGGCCGGGCGTCGTGTTCGTGCGCGCCGGTCGGATCGTCGAGATCTCGGACGCCGCCCCCGCCGGCACGCCCGTCGAGGACCTCGGCGACCTGGTGCTGATGCCCGGGCTGGTCGACTCCCACGTGCACATCAACGAGCCCGGTCGCGCCGAGTGGGAGGGGTTCGAGACGGCGACCGCCGCCGCCGCCCTGGGGGGCGTGACGTCCCTGGTCGACATGCCGCTGAACTGCCTGCCGGTGACCACCACCGCCGACGCGCTGGACGCCAAGGCCACCGCGGCGGCCGGCCGCCTGCGCGTCGGTTGCGGTTTCTGGGGCGGCGTCGTGCCGGGCAACGTCGCCCAGCTCCCCGCGATGGTCGAGGCCGGCGCGATGGGGTTCAAGGCGTTCCTGTGCCACTCGGGGATCGACGAGTTCCCGGCGTCGGAGCGGCCGGTGCTGCTGGAGGCGATGCGAGCGCTCGGCGCGCTGGACGTGCCGCTGCTGGTGCACGCCGAGCTGGAGCACGACCTGGGGGAGCTGCAGGACCGGGACCCGCGCGACTACCTGGCCTGGCTGCACGCCCGCCCCCGCTCGTTCGAGGACGGCGCCATCGCGATGGTCATCGACCTGGTCCGGGAGACCGGCTGCCGGGTCCACGTCGTGCACCTGAGCTCGGGCAGCGCGCTCCCGATGCTGCGCCAGGCCCGGGCCGACGGGTTGCCGATCACCGTCGAGACGTGCCCGCACTACCTCTGCCTGACCGCCGAGGAGGTGCCCCGGGGCGCGACCGAGTTCAAGTGCGCCCCGCCCATCCGCCCCGCGGCCAACCGGGAGCTGCTCTGGCGCGGGCTGCTCGACGGCGTCATCGACGTCGTGGTGAGCGACCACAGCCCCTGCGTGCCCGGCCTCAAGCTCCCCGAGCGGGGGGACTTCGTGGAGGCGTGGGGGGGCATCGCCTCGCTGCAGCTCGGGCTCGCCGCGGTCTGGACCGAGGCGAGCCGTCGCGGGATCCCGCTCGGCCGGGTCGCCCGGTGGATGAGCGCCGCCCCGGCGGAGCTGCTCGGGCTGGGGGATCGCGGCCGCCTGGGGCCGGGGGCGGTCGCGGACCTGGTCGCGTGGGATCCGGAGGGCGAGGTGGTCGTCGACGGCGCGGCGCTGGCCCACCGCCACGCCACGACCCCGTATGCTGGCCGGCGGCTTCGTGGTCGGGTGCATCACACCTGGCTGGGGGGGCGGGCGGTCGTACGCTCGGGGAGCCTCGTGCAGACCGCGCCGACTGGGACGGCGCTGCTCCGGGAGCGTGCATGACGACGAGAGACGTGTCGGCCTTCGCGGGTCTGGTGGACCTGGCGGCCGCCGATCTGGGGGGCGAGGCGGTCGAGGTGAGCGACGAGTTCTTCGCCCCGGCCCACAACCTGCTCCAGCCCGGACCGGCGGTCTGGGACGCCGACCGGTACACCGACGACGGCAAGTGGATGGACGGCTGGGAGAGCCGCCGCCGCCGGGTCCCGGGCCACGACTGGTGCCTCGTCCGCCTCGGCGTACCCGGGTACGTCGTGGGGGTCGACGTCGACACCCAGCACTTCACCGGGAACTACCCGGCCTTCGCGTCGATCGACGCGTGCAACGAGGCGGGGGAGTGGATGGAGATCGTCCCGCAGTTCGCGCTGCGGGGGGACGCTCACAACCTCGCCGCGGCCCGCCAGTCGGCCCAGGTCTGGACGCATGTCCGGCTCAACATCTTCCCCGCCGGCGGCGTCGCCCGGCTGCGGGTCTACGGTGAATCGGGGCTCGACGAGTCCGAGCCCGACGGCCTCGTCGACCTCGCGGGCCTCGGCCGCGGGGGCCAGGCCCTGGCCTGCAGCGACATGTTCTTCTCGCCGATGAGCAACCTGCTGCGGCCCGACCCGCCGGCCCACATGGGCGAGGGCTGGGAGACCCGCCGCAGCCGCCCCCCGGGCGAGGACTGGATGATCGTGCTGTTGGGCCGGTCGGGCACCCTGGACCACGTCCTGCTCGACACCGCCCACTTCAAGGGCAACCACCCGTCCCACGCCGCCATCGACGCGATCTGCTGGCCCGGCGCGCCGCCGTGGTCGCTGGTGACGACCGACCTGTGGACCCCGATCGTCGACTGGTCGCCCCTCGGGCCGGACCGCGAGCACGTGCTCGCGGTCGACGACTCCGGCCCCTGGACGCACGTCCGGATGCGCATCCAGCCCGACGGCGGGGTCGCTCGCCTCCGCGTGATGGGGCGGCCGGCCAACTGGATCGCCGCCATCGACGACCCCCTCGTCGTCGCGCTGAACCGGGCCGAGCCGGACCGCGCGGCCGAGGTGCTCGGTCGATGCTGCGGCTCGACCCGCTGGGTGGCCGCGGTGCTCGATCAGCGCCCGTTCTGCTCCCGGGCCCACCTCCTCGGGGTCGCCGAGGACGCCTGGTGGCGGCTGCAGGAGGCGGACTGGCTCGAGGCGTTCGGCCACCACCCGAGGATCGGCGCCGACGTCGCGTCGCTCCGGGAGCGCTTCGGGGCCACCGCGGCGCTCTCCGAGGCCGAACAGGCGGGGGTCGCGGGCGCCGAGGCCGAGGTGCTGACCGCGCTGGCGGAGGGCAACGCCGCGTACGACGCCCGCTTCGGCCACGTCTTCCTGGTGTGCGCGTCGGGCCGGTCCGCGACCGAGATGCTCGACATCCTGCGTCGTCGCCTGGACAACGAGCGCCAGCTCGAGCTGCGGATCGCGGCCGGAGAGCAGGCGAAGATCACCCGGTTGCGCCTCGCAGGGCTGACCGGAGAGGAGCTGGCATGAGGAGCCCGATCACCACCCACGTCCTCGACACCGCGCGCGGCAAGCCGGCGGCCGGGATCGACGTGACGTTGGAGCACTGGACGGACCGCTGGTCCGTGGTCGCGCGGGGCGTCACCGACGAGGACGGGCGCGTGGCCGACCTGCTGCCCGCGGCCCCGCCGGCGGCCGGGCGCTACCGGATCCGCTTCGACGTCGGCGCCTACCACGCCGCCCAGGGGCTGCGCGGCTTCTACCCCTACGTGGAGATCGTCTTCGAGATCACCGCACCGAACGAGCACCACCACGTGCCGTTGCTGCTCAACCCGTTCGGATACTCGACGTACCGGGGCTCTTGATGCGCGGCACCCTCGACCCCTCGGCCAGCGCCGAGGTGCTGGCCCGGCTCGGCGACGCGAACCGCGCGTTCGCCGCCCGCTACCCGGGCGAGCCGTCGAGCCGGCAGCCGGTGCACTCGGTTTACGGCGGCGCGCAGCTGTTCCAGGCGGAGACGTGCCGGCGGCTGGGCGAGCTGGCGCTCGAGGCGATGACCGCGTACGCGCCCGACGCCGCGACGTTCGCCGCCGCCCTCGGCCTGCCGGGGGACGCCGCCCTGCACCAGACGATCTGGGAGCGCACCCGGGCCAAGCTGCAGCGCGAGGCGGTCGAGGACTTCCGCATCGACTTCGAGGACGGGTTCGGCAACCGGCCGGACGACGAGGAGGACGCCGCCGCCGTCGCCTGCGCCCGCGAGGTCGCCCGGGGCCTGGCGGAGGGGCTGCTCCCGCCGTTCATCGGGATCCGGATCAAGCCGCTGACGGAGGAGCTCAAGGCGCGCTCGGTGCGCACGTTGGACCTGTTCGTCTCGACGCTCGTGGAGGCCACCGGGGGGCGGCTGCCCGACGGGTTCATCATCACGCTGCCGAAGGTGTCGATCCCGGAGCAGGTGACCGCCTTCGTGGCCGTGCTCGGCCTGCTCGAGCAGGGGACCGGCCTGCCCCACGGCAGCCTCCGACTCGAGCTGATGATCGAGCTGACCCAGGGCGTGCTCGGCCCCGACGGCCGCTCCCCCCTGCCGGGCCTGCTCCAGGCCTGCGAGGGCCGCTGCACCGGCGCCCACTTCGGCACCTACGACTACACCGCGAGCGCCAACGTCACTGCCGAGCACCAGGTGATGGACCACCCGTCGTGCGACTTCGCCAAGCACATGATGATGGTGGCGTACGCCGGCAGCGGCATCTTCCTGAGCGACGGCGCGACCAACGTGATGCCGGTCGCCCCCCACCGGGGCGACGACCTGACCGCCACCCAGGAGGCGGAGAACCGGGCGGTGGTGCACCGGGCCTGGAGGCTGGCCTACGACCACATCCAGCACAGCCTTCTGCGCGGCTACTACCAGGGCTGGGACCTGCACCCCGCCCAGCTCCCCGTGCGGTACGCGGCGGTCTACGCGTTCTTCCTGCGGGGGGCCGGCGCGGCGAGCGAGCGGTTGGGCAACTTCATCGACAAGGCCGCCCAGGCGACGCTGGTGGGCGACGTGTTCGACGACGCGGCGACCGGCCAGGGGCTGCTCAACTACTTCCTGCGCGCTCTGAACTGCGGGGCTGTGACCCTGGCCGAGGTGCAGGCCACGGGTCTGACGCTGGAGGAGATCCGGGGGCGCAGCTTCGTGAAGATCCTCGCCAACCGGAGGTCGTCGTGACCGAGCCGAGGGACGGGCTGCTCGCCCAGGTCGGGAACACCCCGCTGGTGGAGTTGACGCGTATGTCGGCCGACCTGCCGGTGCGCCTGTTCGCCAAGCTCGAGGGACACAACCCCTCCGGCTCGGTCAAGGACCGGGTGGCGTTGGCGCTGGTCGAGGAGGCGGAGCGCGCCGGACGGCTGAAGCCGGGCCAGACGATCGTGGAGGCGAGCTCGGGCAACACCGGCATCGCGCTGACGATGGTGGCGCGACGCAAGGGGTACCAGGTCAAGATCGTGCTGCCGAAGGAGGTCGCCCCCTCGATCGGGGACGCGCTGGCGCTGTTCGGGGCGGACTGCATCTGGTGCCCCAACTGCGTCGGCATGGACGACGCGATCCGACGCGCGGCGGAGCTGTCGGAGAAGCACGGCTGGTACCCCCTCGGGCAGTTCACCCAGTCGGTCAACGTGGAGACCCACTACCGGACGACCGGGGCCGAGATCGTGCGGCAGCTCGGCCGGGTCGACGCCTTCGTCGCGGGCATCGGAACGGGCGGCACCGTCATGGGGGTCGGCCGCAGGCTGCGCGAGCACAACCCGGGGGTGCGCATCATCGGCGTCGAGCCCCGGCTCGGGGAGCGGCTCCAGGGGCTGTGCTGCCTGGACCGGGGGTTTCGTCCGCCGCTCCTGGATCTCGATCAGCTCGACGGACGCATCCTGGTGGACAACCCGTCGGCGATCGCGGCCGCCCAGGAGCTCGCGACGACGGAGGGGATCTGCGCCGGGATCTCCGCCGGCGCCTCCCTCGTCGCGGCCCGCAAGGTGGCGTCCCGGATGGACTCGGGGAACGTGGTGTTGATGTTCAGCGACGGCGGCTGGAAGTACCTGCCGGCGCGCCCCTGGGAGGCCGCCCGCGCCGGGGATCAGCGGCTGGACGACGTTCATTGGTGGTGAGACTTGTCGGGGCGATCGGACCGTGGCAGGGTCCGCGCCCGGAGGATCCCCCATGACTCGCATGACCCTGCTTCGCCTTGCACTCCTCGCTCTGCTGACGCCGAGCCTCATCTTCTCCGTCGCCTGCTCCCACGGCGACGACGACGACTCCGCCACGACGGACGACGACGACGCGACGGACGACGACGACGCGACGGACGACGACGACGC
>CAYQEG010000276.1:0-9659 GCA_964416435.1 uncultured Rickettsiales bacterium | reverse complement strand
GGTGGCCGCATGGCAACCCGGACTTCGTGGTCATGGCCGTCGACTAGGCCAGCGGGGATGGGGGGGGCGCCCGGCTCCGCCTCGACCCCGCCCCCGGCCGTCGGCTGCGCCGGGCGGTCCTCCCTCGCAACCTCGGCTTCGCAGGGGGCGCCAACGCCGGCCTGCAGATGGCGACGGGGGAGCGCCTGCTGCTGCTCAACCCGGACGCCGCGCTCGCCCCCGACTGCGTCGCCCGCCTCCTCGACGCCGACGCCGACGCCGCGGCGCCCCGGATGCTCCTGCGGGACGACTCCGACCGCCTCGACAACTGCGGCCACGGCCTCTACCCCGACGGCCTCAACTGGTGCCGGGGTCGAGGGGAGGCCGCGTCGGGGCGCTTCGTGGAGGCGGACGAGCCTCTGCTGTTCAGCGGCGCGGCGGTGCTGTTCAAGCGGTCGGCGCTGGTCCGCGCGGGGCTGTTCGACCCGGCCTACTGGGCCTACGGGGAGGACGCCGACCTGTCGCTGCGGTTCGCCGCCCTGGGGCTGCGCACCCGCTACGTGCCCGACGCGCTGGTGCGCCACGCGGTGGGCGGCAGCTTCGGCAAGCTCGCCCTCAAGAAGGTGTTCCTGGTCGAGCGCAACCGGGCGCGGGTCGCGGTGACGCACCTGCCGGTCAGCTGGCTGCTCGCCTCCCCGCTGTGGACGGCGGTGCGGCACGCCGTGCTCGCGTCGGGGGCCGCCGCGGGCGACGGGCTGGGGGCCTCGTGGAGCCCGGCCCGGCGGGCTCTGCTGCCGGCGGTGGTGGGGGCGGCGCACCTCGCGTCGCTCGTCCAGCTGCCGGGCAGCCTGGCCCGCCGTCGGGCCCTCGGGCGACGACCGGACCGGGCTCGTCTGCACGCCGGTCGGGTGGGGCCGCGCGAGCTGGCCGCGAGGCCGGCCGGTGTCTGAGCGCCTCCCAGCCCTCGTGGCGTTGGTCTGCGCGCTGGCGTGGGCCGCCCCCGCGGCGGCCGAGGAGCCGGCCACGGTGCACCGCTGGCTCGTCAACGTGACGTCGACGATGCCCGCCGAGCTGACCCGGCTGGAGGCGGCGATGGGGGACCTGGCGCAGACGGCCCAGCGACTGGTCGCGAGCGGGGGCGACGCCGACTCGATCCTGGCGTTGGCCCGGGACTCGGAGCGCATCGCCCGGTCGGCGGACGTGCTCAGTCGGAAGGCGGAGCGGCTGGTCGAGCTGGCCGACGCGCTGCCCGCGGCGCCGGCGGAGTAGGTCAGAACCGCAGGTCGAACCCGAAGGTGTTGAGGATGCGCTGGTTCGCTTCGGGCTTGTCGGGCCGGAGCCGGCGCTCCATCGGGCCGACCTCGAGCCGCATGGCGTAGTTCAGCGTCAGCTTCGCCTGCTGGATGTTCAGGCCCAGGCCCCAGGTGATGTAGTTCTCGGTGAACTTGCGGTCGCTGTAGTAGCCGCCCCGGATCGCCACGATGCTGGCGATGTTGACCTCGGCGCCCGCGTGCAGGTCGGTGTAGGTGGCCTCACCGCTGGTGAAGTCGAACACGACGTCGACGCCCAGCCGGAACAGCTCGCCGAGCTCCAGGGCGGCGCCGGGGCTGAGGCGGATGGGGAAGCGGTCGTCCTTGGTCGGGATGAAGTTCTGCGCGCTGACCCCGATGACGAGGAACGGCACGGGCCAGACGGTGATGCCGGCGTCGAGGGTGAAGAAGGTGCGGTCTTCGCGAATCGCGAACCGCTGCCGGACGATCCGGGCGCTGAGGCCGACGTTGAACCGGCGTCCCCAGAAGGCGTAGCCGGCGGCGATGTCCCAGCGCTGCCAGGTCCGCTTGTCGCGCAGGGCCTCGTGGTCGTCGTTGACCGGGAACCAGTTCAGGTCGAGCTCCGGCTCGAACGGCGGCTCGAAGATCTGGATGGTGTACTGCGTGCCCATCGCGAAGTTGCTGGTCCGCGAATCGAACGCCGCCGACGCGATGGTGTGGCTCTTCTCGCGGCCGTAGAAGGTGTAGTTCGAGCCCGTGACGTAGCGCGGCTTGCCGGTCATCGACGCGGGGTTGAGGTGCACCGCTGCGGCGTCCAGGCCGAGGTTGCGCACCGCGCCGCCCATGCCCATCGAAATCGGCTCGAAGAAGTCCTCTTCGGCCTGCGCCTGGGGCGCCGGGACGAGCGCCATCACCCCACAGGCGAAGGCGACGACGGCGATCGAAAGCGGGCGCGACATGTCGACGACTATGGCCCCCTGACCCCGATCTGTCGAGCAGTCCCGCGATCCCGCGCTGGGCGCGCAATCCCGAACGTGGTAAAAACCGCCAGGATCGGCGCGTACGATCTGTTGGGGAGACTTCATGGACGCTCTTCGCATGTGGCAACACCTCGTCCACCGAAACAGTCCGCCACCGGCCCAGGCCGTGGAGGATTACCGCCGGGCGATCGAGCTCGGCCTCGGCGGCAGTTGGCGGGAGGCCGAGGAGATCCTCGAGCGCAGCCGCGAACCCCTCGAGAAGGCCGAGGTGCCCGAGGCGGCGGCGGCGAACCACAACCTGGCGGCGCTGCACCAGGAGCGCGGTGACACCGAGGGCGCCGTGTTCCACGCGGTGCGCGCGGTGTTCCTCTACAACCGCCTCGCCGATCTGGGCGGCCTGTACGCGGCGTTGCGCAACCTGGCGGTGGTGCACGCCTCGCGGGGGGAGACCCACCTCGCGACCGCGGCGCAGCACCAGGCGGCGAGGGCTCGCCGCGAGCTGATCGCCCGCAACCTGATCGACGAGGCCGAGGACGGCCGGGACGCGCGCGGCGAGAAGCTCCGCATCCTGAGCCTGAAGGCGGCCCGCGCGGGCGACGCGGCGGAGGCCGAAGCGGTCTGATTGGCCGGCCGCGACCCTGGCGTCGGCCTGACGGCTCCGCTAGGGTCCGCGCCATGCGCTCCGCTGCTCTGATTCTCATCGCCGCCGTCGTGCTCCCCGGCTGTTTCTGGGGAGACAGCGAAGCGAAGCTGTTCTTCCAGGTCACCGGCGCCAACTACGAGCAGTACGAAGACCTCCTGTACCCCGAAGAGCGGGCTGACGCCTGGGCCGACATCTACGCCGGTCGCGCGTCCGTCTGCGTCGACGGGGACGAGGACGAGGGCTGCGCGGGCGGCACCTGGGAGCGGTCGGACATCGTCGACCTGTACGTGCCCTACGAGACCAGCCGGGCCCGTGGCCTCATCACCCAGAAGGGTGACCTGCAGATCACCGCGCACCTCGACGTCGGGGAGGCCTGGGGCGCCCTGGCCGAGGACGACTTCGACGATCTCGCGTACCTCGAGGACACCGGTCAGATCTACGGCGTCGACGGCTCGGGCTGTGGGCCGGACCTCGACCTCAACGACCGCAACGGCGTCGGCCGCTGCATCAAGAGCGAGCTGTCCGACAACGCGGCCGACTACGGCAAGCTGGACGAGGACCTGCGCCTGGTGATGGTGGTCAACCTCCCCGGGGAGGACGACATCCGCTCGACCGCCTGCCAGGACCGGCCGACCGAGTTCGCGAGCGACGACTGGGACTACCCCCGCACCTTGCGCGTCAACTACAACGCCGCCGTCCCGGTCGGCGAGGACGACGAGCAGATCTACGGCGACCCCGAAGAGGATCCGCCGCTCCCCCAGTGCGACATCGAGGTCTTCGCCACGCTGCGGCTCGGCCTGCAGACGTTCAGCGCCGACTACTACGGTCAGGGCGACGAAGAGGGTCGGTTCACGCTGGACCGCGTCAACGACCCGTGCGTCGAGGCGAGCGATGGCGACTGCGCCGACGCGATCCTCGGCACCCTCGAGCTGGAGTCGCTGACCCTCCCCGGTGAGGACGGCACCGCCACCGCCGCCGGCCGGTTCCGGCTCGGGTTCACGAGCGACCAGTTCTCCGCCCGCGACGGCTCCATGGAGGCGATCGGTCGCTTCGACGTCGAGGTGCGGGTCGATCGGCAGGAGATCGACGAACCGGAGCGCCAGACGGACCTCGAATCAGCCGAGCAGTAGGGCGATTGAGCCCTCTTCTCCAAACCTCTACGAAAGTAGGGGTTCCCAATTGACAGCCCCGACTCTCGGGATTAGGTTCCAGCCGACGCCGACAGGCGTCAGACGGCTCTTCTCGGAGCCGATCGCGGCCCGGGCTTCCACCGGTTGTCGAGTGCGACCCCCCCCCCACATTCGGCGGTCAGGAGGCCCGGGCCACCTTCTCCCCCGTGCGTGCCGCCGCCCGGGAGCCGGGCACGACGCGTGCTACTTTTCCCGATCATGACGCACCGCCTGCTGTTGCTGCTGTCCCTCGCGCTGGTCCTGCCCGGCTGCGGCTCGTTCCTCATCGACGCCGACGGCATCGACGGCTTCAGCCCGTCGTCCCAGGTCTGGCAGGTCGAAGCGAGCTCGGGCGCCAACCGCCACAGCTTCGTGCTCACCAACATCTCCGGCTACTGCGGCAAGAAGAAGCAGGCCGAGCAGGACCGGATCGACGCCCAGGCGCGGCACGAGCAGCGCCTGGACGACGGCGCCGGCATCTGCGAGTCCGAGGATCAGCGGCTGGATGACCTGGCCGACGCCTACGGCCCCCTGGAGCGCGACGGCGCCGCCTTCCTGTTCATCACCATCGCCCGCGAGGACGAGACCGCGCTGGACGCGATCACCGCGCCGGAGGTGGGCGAGTTCCGTCAGGTCGGCGCCGGCGGCCAGGGTCGCTTCACGGCCAGCTACCAGCGGTTCAACGGCACCGCGAGCCGCAACCGCGCCGACGCCTACACCTGCCTCGGGGCGGACGAAGTGGACGAGACCAACTGGCAGGAGTTCCTCAACGAGGTCGACCCGACGCTGATGGACTCCTGGAACCTGGACGCCGGGATCCTGGAGCTGGCCACGTCGGGGGACGACGCCTGGTCGGTCGACCTGCAGGGCGACCTGCTGGACGGCGGCACCACCGCCGGCTCGCTGGAGGCGAGCTTCGTCGCCAAGCGCTGCGAGGTGCCCGCCACCGCCGACACGCTCGGCCTGTAGCGGTCCCTATTCCAGGATCGGCTCGGGGGTCACCGACCCCTCCGTCGGGTCCGCCATGCCGGTGCCGTTGACGAGCAGCGTCGCGCGACGCAGTTGCTCGGCCACCGCCTTGAGGTCGTCCGGCCGATAGAACGGGTGCAGGGGCAACAGCATCATGCGATCAGCGACCTGCTGTGCGAGGTCGGAGCGGCTGCTCGCCGGCGCCAGCCAACCGGCGAGGGCGCCGAGGGTCGGGATGCCTGCGCGCTGCAGCTGCTCGGCGACCCCGTCCCGACCCTGGGAGAGCATCGCGAACGCCGCGCCGGCCGACTGGTAGCCCGCCGCGTCCTCGATCAGCTGCACCGCGGGCAGGTTGCCCAGGTTGACCCGCAGGGCGCGGGCGTGGCGGGCGCGCTGGGCGGAGCGCCCCCCGAACTGGGACAGCCGGGCGGCGCACGCGGCGACCACCCACGGCGGCGGTGGCCACGTCTTGGCGACGACCGGCCTCGCGACGTCCCGGGGGCGACCGAGGAACCGGTTGAGCCGGGGCTCGTCGCGCACCGAAGAGCGGAGCGCCGCGGCGGCCCAGCGCAGCCCGCTCCCGCCCGCGCGGCTCCCCTCGCCGGGCTCGTTGCCGGCGCCGCAGAGCATCGCCCCGGGGTAGGGGCCCCGCGCCGGCTCCCCGTCGGGCGGCAGCAGGACCAGGTCGCCGTACAGCTCCGGGCCGCCGTCCAGGGCTCGGCTGCCCGCGCTCGCGCGGCCGTCCACCATCAGCAGGGCGCCCCGCTGGCGGCACAGGCGGGCCGCCTCCGGCAGCCCTCGGAGATCCCCCGCGATGGGGGTCAGGAGCACCGCCCGGGCGCCCTCGTCCAGCGCTTGGGCGACCGCCCCGGGGCCGGGGTCCAGGCGGTCCCGGGCGGGGGCCATCCAGTGCACCAGGCGGAAGCGGTCGAGGACCTCGGCCCAGCCGGGGGGGCCCCACGCCGGCGCCGCGATCGGGGGGCCCGCCGGCCCCGCCTCGGGCAGCCGGGCGAGCACCACGCGCATCAGCTCGGCTTCGGGCTCGGCGACCCAGCGCGCCTCGGGCCGCTCGAAGGTGGCGCGGAACTGCTCGCTCAGCTCCGCCGCGGTCCTCGGCCAGGTCCCGCCACGCCCCTGGGTCACCGCGGCGCGCAGCACGTCACGGTCGAAGAACGGGGGGGTGGCTGGGATCGACCGGGGGCGCACGGCCGCCCAGGATAGCCGCGCGGACGCTGCCCTGCGGCGGGCCGAGGCGACGGGCGTGCGGTCGCGTCGGCACTGGTGCTATAGGGGTCGAGCATGGCCGTGCTGCCCATCTACGAGGTGCCCCACCCGATCCTGAAGCAGGTCGCCGAGCCGGTGGCCGTGGTGGACGATCGCGTGCGCAAGCTGCTCGACGACATGGCCGAGACGATGTACGCGGCGCCCGGCATCGGGCTGGCCGCTCCCCAGGTCGGGGTCTCGGAGCGCGTCGTCGTGGTCGCGGTGCCGGTGCGCGACGGCATGTCGCGGGAAGAGCCGGGCGACGAGGAGGCGGGCAGCCGCAGCTTCCTGACCGAGCTGATCAACCCCGAGATCGTGCACAAGGACGGCCGGATCTGCTTCGACGAGGGCTGCCTGTCGGTCCCCGACATGACGGTCGAGGTGGAGCGGTACGACCAGGTCGTCATCCGCGCCCTGGACCGCGACGGCGAGCCGTTCGAGCTGGAGGCCCGGGGCTTCTACGCCGTGGTCTTCCAGCACGAGCTGGACCACCTCGACGGCGTCACGCTGGTCGACCGTCTCAGCGCGCTGAAGCGCACGCTGTACCTCAAGAAGCTCAAGAAGCTGCGACGCGATGGCGCTGGATCCAAGACGAGCCCTTCCACGACGACCGCTTGACCGGCCCCTGAGGACGGCGTTCTTCGGTACGCCGGCCCTCGCGGTCAAGTCCCTGGACGCGCTCCTGGCGCGGCCGGACCTGTGTGACGTGGTCGCCGTCGTGGCCCAGCCGGACAAGGCGGTGGGGCGCAGCGGCAAGCTCCGGCCACCCCCGGTGGCGAAGCGAGCGGCCGAGCGGGGCCTGCCGCTGCACCAGCCCCGCCGCATCCGCACCGGCCCGTTCCCCGAGGCGCTGGAGGCCCTGGACCTGGACGTCGCGGTGGTCGTGGCGTACGGCCGCATCCTCACCAGCCGGCACCTCGAGACGCCCCGCTTCGGCTGCGTCAACGTGCACGCCTCGCTCCTGCCGAGGTACCGGGGGGCGGGCCCGATCCAGTGGGCGATCGCCCGGGGGGAGCAGGTCACCGGCGTCTGCACGATGTGGATGACGGAGGGGCTCGACAGCGGCCCCATCCTGCGGGTCCGAGAGGAGCCGATCGCGGACGACGACGACGCCCGGACGCTCGGCGATCGACTCGGCGGGATCGGCGCCGATCTGCTGGTCGCCACCCTGGAGGAGCTGCAGGCCGGCACGCTGACCGCGACCGATCAGCCGGAGGAGGGCGTGACGCTGGCCCCCCTGCTGAGCAAGGAGGACGGCCGCCTGCGGTGGGAGGACCCGGCGCAGGCGCTGGCCTGGCGGATCCGCGGGTTCTCGCCGTGGCCGGGGGCGTGGTGCGGCTTCCGCGGCGACACCCTCAAGGTCCACCGGGCGGTGCCCGTCGACGACGAGGCGGACGCGCCCGTCGGCTCCGTGGTGCGGGTCGACGACGCCGGGCTGCTGGTCCGCTGCGGGGTCGGCTCCCTCCTGTTGACCGTGGTGCAGCCCCCCGGTAGGAAGGCCCAGCCCGCCGCCGACTTCGCCCGGGGCTACCGTCCCGAGCCCGGTGAGAGCCTGGTCGCTCCGCCTGCGTCCCCCGAGTCCTCTTGAGCCCGAGCCGAGCCATGAGCAACCGCCCCCACCTGATCGCCCCCTCCATCCTCAGCGCCGACTTCGGGCGGCTGGGGGCCGAGGTCGCCGCCGTGACCGAAGCCGGGGCCGATTGGATCCACGTCGACGTGATGGACGGCCGCTTCGTGCCGGTCATCACCCTGGGGCCGGCGATCACCCGTGCGGTGGGTCGTCACACGACGCTGCCGCTGGACGTGCACCTGATGATCGTGGAGCCGGAGAAGCACCTCGCGGCGTTCGCCGAGGCCGGCGCGTCGGTGATCACGGTGCACGCCGAGGCGTGCCCCCACCTGCACATGACGGTGCAGACGATCAAGAAGCTGAAGTGCAAGGCCGGCGTGTCGATCAACCCCGGCACGCCGATCAGCGCCATCGAGCCGGTGCTCGCCGACGTCGACCTGGTGCTCATCATGACGGTCAACCCCGGCTGGGGCGGTCAGTCGGCGATCCGCTCGGCGATCGACAAGGCCGGCGAGCTGCGCCGGATCGTCGACGAGCGCGGCCTGGACCTGCTCATCGAGGTCGACGGCGGGGTCAAGGTCGACAACATCACCGACTTCGCGGCCGCCGACGTGCTGGTCTCCGGCTCGGGGATCTTCAAGAGCGACGACTACGCCGCGATGATCGCCGCGATGCGTCAGCGGTTGGGCTGAACACCTCGGTCAGCAGCCAGACCAGGCCGACGGCGCCGAGCAGCAGGCCGCCGCCCCCCCTCACCGCCCCCAGCGCGCACAGCGCCGCCGCCGCGAGCAGGACGAAGAGCGCCTGTCCGGGGCTGCGCCCCCGCAGCAGGCGGTGGTGCAGGTGCTGCCGGTCCGAGGCGAACAGGTCCGGTCCGGCGGTCGCCCGGCGGGCCACCGCGAAGGCGCCGTCGAGCACCGGCACGGCGATGAGGAGCAGCCCCGCCGTCACCGGGAACGCGCCGACCGGATCCCGCAGCCCCGCCAGGGTGACGCAGCCGACCACGAAGCCCAGCAGGTTGGAGCCGTTGTCGCCCATGTAGGCGCTCGCGGGGGGGCGGTTGAAGGCGAGGAAGGCGGCGCAGGCGCCTGCCATCGCGGCCGCCGCGAGCGCCGCGACGCCCCCCGCTCCGGCGAGCAGCAGCCCGACGCAGGCGATGGCGGCGAGCCCGGCGGCGAGCCCGTCGAGGCCGTCGATGAAGTCGAACGCGACGTTCGCCCCCAGGATCCAGAGCATCGACAGCGGCACCGCCAGCGCGCCCAGGGCGAGGGTGCCGCCGCCGGGCAGCGCGACGACGTCGACCCGGAACCCGAAGCTGGTCGCGTTGAGGGCGAGCGCCGCCAACACCGCGAGGCGCCAGCGGGGAGAGGACTTCGTCAGGTCGTCGTGCAGGCCGACGGCCACCGCCACGCCGGCCATCCCCACCACCGGCCAGGCGTCGGCGCCTCCGACCCACAGCAGGGCGAGCGCCCACCCCGCCGTCATCGCCAGGCCCCCCGCCCGGGTCATGGGTCGGCCGTCGGCGTCTCGCTCGTCGCTGTCGACGATCCGGCCCCGGGCCGCGGCGCGGGCGACGGGGACGAACAGGAGCGTGAGCAGCAGCGCGGCGGCGAACGCGTCGGGGCTGTGAATGCTCACCGCGCGGGGGCCATCGAAGGAGTCACGCCCCTTCGGGCCGAGAAGGTCGAAATCCGCGGGTTGACGGGTCGCGCAGAGGCCCTTACCCTTCGGCGGCCCTGAATACGGGGCCCTTTTGATGACGGAGCGTAGCGCAGTCTGGTAGCGCACCTGCTTCGGGAGCAGGGGGTCGGAGGT
>CAYQEG010000275.1:0-9757 GCA_964416435.1 uncultured Rickettsiales bacterium | reverse complement strand
CGCGACCGACGACGACGACGCGACGGACGACGACGACGCGACGGACGACGACGACTCGGCGGACGACGGCTTCGCCTTCTCGGACACCGCGTTCGAGGACTACGACCGCGTCGACCGCGCCGGCATGCCGGCCGTGGCGACCGCCCTCATCACGAGCAAGGACGACTACAACGCCGCGTCCCTGACCGACGATGTGGACGGGATGTTCGTCGGTGAGATCATCGCGAGCCTCGACTTCTTGCACGGCATCCTCGACGACGACCTGGAGGGCGTGCCCGCCACGCCCTGCACCGTCAACGGTGACGGCACCGGGAGCTGCGTGGTCGTCGCGGGGCCGCTGGTCCTGCCGGACGCGCTGACCATCGCCTCGATGGACGGCGAGGGCGCGCCGCTCGACGCGGCCTTCCCCAACGGGCGCACGCTGACCGACCCGGTCATCGACATCACGCTCGCCGTGGTGCTCCTCGAGATCGCCGACGGGACGCACACCCCCGCCGACCTCGTCGGGCTGCTCAACCCGCCCGAGAACGACGTCGGGTTCAGCGAGGTGTTCCCGTACCTCGCCGATCCGCACGTCGAAGACTAGGCGAGGACCGACCATTGACGACGCCCCGGGGCCTCCGGGCTCCGGGGCGTCGTGCTTGGAGGAGATGATGAAGCACCTTCCGATCGCGCTGCTCCTGCTCGCCGGGTGTGCCGGCGCCGACGCCCCCGCGGAGCCGGTGGACGAGCCGGTGGACGAGCCGACGCCGGCCCCGGTCGCCTCGGTCACGGCGACGGCCTGGGCGGACGAGCTGGCCGCCGTCGACCGCGACATCGCCGCCGCCCTGGAGCGGGCGGAGCGCAGCGAGGGGGACTGGGTCAACCTCGACCTGGCCGCCGGGGGGCTGCTGAGGCGCGCCCGGTTGACCGGCAGCTACGAGGACTACGCCCGCGCCGAAGAGCTGCTGACGCAGGGCTTCGCGATGGCCCCCGAGGGGTCGGGCCCGGTCTCCACCCGGGCCGCCCTCGACTACACGCTCCACCGGCTCGACCGGGTGGGGCCCGCGCTGGAGGCGCTCCAGGGGCGCCACGCCTCCATCCGCCCCGACGCGGACGTGCTCCTGCGCCGCCGGGGGGCCCTGGCCCTGCAGCTCGGTCGGTACGCCGAGGCGCGCGACCTGCTGCAGCAGGCGGTCGACGCCGAGCCGTCCGTCCCCAACCTCAGCACCCTCGCGCTGTACTTCTGGAAGACAGGGGACCTGCCCGAGGCCGAGCGGCTCTACCGCGAAGCGCTCCGCAGCTACCACGGCCGCGCCGCCGAGCCGGTGGCGTGGCTGCACCTGCAGCTGGGCATCATGGACCTGGAGCAGGACCGCCTGGACGACGCGCTCGCCCACTACCGCGACGCCGCCGCCCACCTCGACGGCTGGTACCTGGTCGACGAGCACATCGCCGAGATCCACACGCTGCAGGGACGCACCGACGAGGCGGTCTCGATCTACACGCGCGTGATCGAGCGGACCGGCAACCCCGAGTTCATGGACGCGATGGCCGCTATCGAGGCCGGCCGGGGGGGCGAGGAGGCGAGTCGGGTCTGGGTCGCGCGCGCGCGGGCGGCCTACGAGGAGCAGCTCCAGCGGTTCCCCGAGGCGGCCTATGGCCACGCCCTGGACCACTACCTGGAGTTCGGGCCGGTCGAGACGGCCGTCGGCCTGGCCTCGAAGAACCACGCCGTCCGGCCCAACGGCGACGCCAGGGTGGCGCTGGCGACGGCCCTGATCGCCGCCGGTCGACCCGACGAGGCGCGGGCGGTGGTGCGGGAGGCGATGGAGACCCCCTACCGGTCGCCGGACCTCGCCGGTCTCGCGGCGCAGCTCCGTCTGGCCGACTGACGTCTCTTCCCCGGACGGGTACATTCCGGTCCGTGCGGCTCCTCATCACCGGCGTCACCGGCCTGCTCGGCCGCCGCCTCACGCGTTCGCTCGCGGCCGCGGGCCACCAGGTGGTCGGCGTCAGCCGCGATCCGGAGCGCGCGCGGGAGCGGCTCCCCGAGCTGACCGACGCCTCTCGGCTGGAGGACGCGGGCGCCTTCGAGGGCGTCGACGCGGTCTTCCACCTCGCCGGGGAGCCGGTGGCCGGACGCTGGACGAAGAAGAAGAAGGCGAAGATCCACGGCAGCCGTCGGGAGGGCACCCGGGCCGTCGTGGACGCGCTGGTGGCGGCGGGCGTGCCGACCCTGATCTCGACCACCGCCATCGGCTGGTACGGGGATCGGGGCGACGAGGACCTGCCCGAGGACGCGCCGCCGCCGGACCTGGACGCCATGGACGCCGGGGCGCGGTTCCTCGCCGAGGTCTGCCGGGATTGGGAGATCGAGGCCGAGCGGGCGACCGAGCACGGCGTGAGGGTGGTGCGCCTGCGCTTCGGGCTGGTGCTCGACCCCGAGGGCGGCGCCCTCGGGGAGATGTTGACCACGGCCCGGCTCGGGATCTCCGGGCCGCTCGGGGGCGGCCGCCAGTGGTGGTCCTGGATCCACGTGGACGACGCCATCGCGCTGCTCCATCACGCGCTGGACAGCGACGTCAGCGGCCCGCTCAACGGCGCCACCGAGACCCCCGAGCGTCAGCGCGACTTCGCCCGCACCCTGGGGCGCGTGCTCCACCGTCCCGCGTTCCTGCCCGCGCCCGGGTGGGCCCTGAAGGTGATCCTCGGCCAGTTCGCGGCGGAGGTGCTCACGAGCAAGCGCGTGCTCCCGGTGGCGACGCTCGCCAGCGGCTTCACCTTCCAGCACCCAGAGCTCGAGCCGGCGCTGCAGGACCTGCTCGCGTGACCTGGGACGCCCCCCGCCGACGCATGCAGCTGCTCCGCGCCGCGGCCGGCGGCCTGCTGTTCGGCCTCGTCGCCGCGTGGGGCTTCGTCGTCCCCGTGGAGCGGGAGATCGATCGGGTCGGTCAGCGGCTCGAGTCGATCGCCGCGGAGGCGGCGGCGGGCGTCGACCCCGCCGCCCACACCCGGGTGGTCGGCCCCCTCGACGTCACCGGCTCGGACTTCCTGTCCATCCGGACCCACCTCCGCCAGGTCCAGGAGCGCTACGAGGTGGCGTCGCCCGTCTACACGCTCCGGGTGACCGCCAGCGGCTTCAAGACCGAGTTCGTCGTGATGACGAACCCGGACCCGTTCGTCGGCGACCTGTACGACCTGCGCGGGGCGATGCGGCCCGCCTTCGGGGGGGACCGGACCCGCACCGGCCTCTACTCGGACGACCACGGTCGCTGGATCTCCGCCTGGGCGCCGATCCTCGCGCCCGAGGGGCACAGCGTCGCGATCGTCGCGGTCGACGAGTCCGGGAGCGAGCTGTTCGCGGCGCGGCTGACGGCGTGGGCGCGCACCGCGGGGGTCGCGGCGGCGGGGTTCGCGCTGCTCCTGCTGCTGCTGTACCTCCTGGACCAGGCGACGGGCCCGCTGGCGGTGCTGCGCCGGCTCGTCACCGGCTCGGTGGCGCTGCGCGTCGGCGCCATCGGCGGGGTGCCCGTGCTCGTGGTGGTCTCGGTGCTGCTCGCGCTGCAGACCCAGGAGCGGCAACAGGCGGCCTTCGAAGACGTGCGTTCGCGCCTGCTGCAGGTCGTCAGCGTCGCCGCCCCGCGGGTCGACCCGTCGCTTCACGCCGCGGTGGTCGCGTCCCAGGACCCGGCCAGCCCGGAGTTCGCGGCGCTGCGGGACGAGCTCCGCGACGTCGCGGCCGGGGCTCAGCTGCAGAGCCCCGTCTACACGCTGCGGCAGGACCGCGGTCGCACCGCGTTCGTGGTGATGACCAACGAGGAGCCGTTCGTCGGTCACACCAACGAGCTGCGGGACAGCGTGCGGGCGGTGTTCGCGGGGGAGGGGGCCGGCGTCGAGGGGCCCTACACCGACGCCCACGACACCTGGATCTCGGCCTTCGCGCCCATCGAGTCGCCCGACGGCGCGCGGGTCGCCGCGGTGCTCCAGGCGGACGTCGAGGTGAGCGCGCTCATCGCCGACCTGCGGGCGCGGGCGACGATCGACGCGCTGGTCGCGCTGGCCGCGGTGCTGCTCGCGTTCGCCGGGGCGCTGGTCCTCGGGCGTCGGTTCGCCAAGCCGATCCGGGCGGTCGCCGAAGCGGCCGCCCACGTCGAGGCCGGGGACTACGACGTCAGCGTGCCCCAGGACCGCGCCGACGAGGTCGGCCTGCTGGGCGCCGCCGTCAACCGGATGGCCCGCGGCCTCAAGGAGAAGGAGCGGCTGCGCGACATGTTCGGCAAGTACATGGCGCGGGAGGTGGTCGAGGACCTGATGGACACCGAGGAGCTGCAGCTCACCGGCCAGGAGCGGGACGTGACGGTGCTCCTGTCGGACATCCGCGGCTTCACGGCGATGTCCGAGCGGCTCGACCCCGCCGAGCTGGTGGGGTTGCTCAACGAGTACTTCGCGATCCTCGTCGACGTGGTCATCGAGTGCGAAGGCGTCATCGACAAGTTCATGGGCGACGCGCTGCTCGCGTGGTTCGGCGCCCCGACGCCCCAGCCCGACCACAGCCGCCGCGCGATCCTCGCCGCGACGATGATCCAGGAGCGGACCGCGGCCTGGAACGCCACCCGGGCGCGGGCCGGGCTGGAGCCCATCGCGACCGGGATCGGGGTCGCCACGGGCCGCGTCGTCGTCGGCAACATCGGCTCCGACAAGCGCTTCGAGTACACCGCCATCGGGGACGCCGTGAACCTCGCCAGCCGCCTCTGCAGCAAGGCCGAGGCGGGCGAGGTGGTGACCACGCACGACGTGCAGGTGGCGTCGGGCGACGACCGCTTCCACGAGCTCGGCGCCCTCGAGGTCAAGGGCGTCCGGGAGCCGGTCCCCTGCTGGCGGGTTCAGCTCCCGGTGGTCGGCGAGGGCTCGGGCGCGGGGGGCTGAGATGCGGGCGGGACTTCCCCGGCGGCCTTCTTCGGCGGCATCTTCCACAGCCCGCCGACCGAGGCCTGCTGCCAGGCCCAGGTGACCCAGCGGAACGTCATCACCGCGAGCCACAGCGCCCACAGCAGCATCAGGATCCGCCACACCCACAGCGGCAGCCACAGGACCCACGGTCGGCTCAGCGCGCCGGTCGTGCGGTCGGCGTACCACTGGAGCTGGGAGCCCCACGAGCCGGCCCCTTCGACCTGCATGTCGGGCTGGAACAGAAGTCCCTCGTAGACCGCCCAGTACATGCACAGGAAGGCGATGCCGGTGCCCCCCGCGAGGGCGACCTGGGCGATGTCGTGGGCCCACCAGGGGGCGTCTTCGTGCCGGCCGCGCAGGCCGACGCCGATCAGCCACAGCACGACCACGATCGGCGCCACCACCGGCACCTGGGTCATGCCCAGGCCGAGCACGAACCAGGACGGCGCACCGAGGGTGGTCGGCGCGTAGCGGCCCAGCAGCCACGCCGCGAGGAGCAGCACGAGCACGTACTGCCAGAGCGTCACGACCGCGCCCCACCGCGGCCCGCCGGCCCACAGCAGCCACTTGTTGTCCGGCACCGTCATCGTCGTCAGCACGTTGGCGCCGCCGGAGCTGAGGTGGACCTCGGGGGCGCGCAGGAGCACGCCGGGGGGCTTGTCCTGCCGCCACTGGAGCGCGACGGTGTGGGTGCCCGGCTCGGTGCTGAAGGTCAGCTTGCCGCCCTCGTTCTGCAGCGGCAGGTCGACGCCGTCGATCGTGAACGACACCACCTGCCCTTCGGTCGGGATGGTGACCGACTGCTCGCCTCCCTGGCTGGAGCGCAGCTCGAACGTCAGCGTCGCCTCGAGCACGCGCCGGCCCGGCCGCAGCTCCAGCTTGGCGTCGTCGACCGTGCTGGTGGCGCCCTGCACCGCGCCCGGGCGGCCGAACCGCAGGGTGACCTGCTCCCCCGGCCAGGGCAACCAACCCGGCCGCCAGCGGCCTTCGGCCATGTGGGCGATCGGCGCCAGGCCGTCCGCCGAGCAGCTGAAGATCGGCGAGCAGTCCAGCGTCCAGCGCTCCGTCCAGGGCTGGTCCGAGGGGGCTGTGAGCACCAGGGCGTCGGTCTCCGCGAGGGTCGAGTCCCACGCGCGCACCGTCTCGTTCCCCTCCAGGGTGACGACCGCGACGCCGTCCTCCACGGGCACGCCGGCGGTGGTCACGGACTCGCCTTCGAGCAGGGGTACGCGGGCGTGCACGACCGAGCCGGCGGGTCCGAGGCGGACCAGCTCGTTGTGGACCAGCCAGGGGATGCCGACGTCGAGCTCGCGTCGCAGCTCCAGCCACGCCGGCAGCTCGAGCTGCTCTTCGTCTTCGTCGCCGCCTTCGGACGCGAGGGGGCGGGAGCGGCTCAGCCGCACCGACGCAGGGGGCGGGGCGTCCGGTCGGTAGCCGTCGATCGCCCAGCCGTCCCCGGACCACGAGAGCACCCGCGGGGTCAGCCCCAGCTGCAGCGCCACCTGGTCGCGGGCCGGCCCCTCCATCACGACGCGGTGCTTGCCCTCGGTGAGGCGCACCGCGAGGAAGCCGTCGGACAGGCGCCGCAGGGCGAGGACCTCACGGCCGTCGACCGTCACCCGCGTCGGCAGCCAGGCCGAGTCGGGGCCGGGCAGCCGGAACGCGACGTCCGCCTGGGCGTGCACCGTGGCGGTGACCCGCAGCCCGGCGTCGGTCCCCCGCAGCTCGAGCTCGGGGACCTCGACGCAGGCGTCACCGCACTCCGGGGGCGCGGTCAGTCGTTGCTCGAGCTCCTGCAGGAGCGTGGCGTTGGGGATCTGGGCGTCCGCCCGTGAGGGGGCGACGAGGCCGACCCCCAGCACCGCGAGGGCGAGCAGGGCCACGGCGGCGGCCGAGGCGGCCGGGGGCGGCTGCGTGGCGGGCGCGTCCCCCGGCTCCTTCGGCTTCGGGTTGCGACGGGGATCACAGAAGCGCAGGCCCAGGAACACCAGGCCGAGCACCCGCAGGATGGACAGCAGCATGTCGGCCCACGGGGGCAGCAGGATCAGGCGCATCTCGTGGGACGCCGTGACCGGCCCGTTCCACGTCAGCGTGTAGCGCTCCCAGGACCACCGGGGCAGGCCCGGGCCGGTCTGCACGACCGCCTGGGGGTCGACCCGGGCGGCCCGCTTCTTGGGCTTCGCCTCCTGCTGGCCGCCCCACTCGCCGCCCTTGTCGCCGGAGCTGCGGCTGGTGATGCTCAGGGAGTCGACGATCCCCGACTCGTCGTACTCCTGCTGGAGGTAGGGCTCCTCCTGGGGCGGGGGGGGCGCCATCGCCATGTCGGCGCCGCCCATGCCGGGGCCCCAGTCGGCGGTCGTGCCCTGGGCCCAGTGGTCCTCGCCTACGTCGACCCCGCCGTCGTACGGACCCGACGCGTAGTGGTCGAGCTGGGGGAACAGCCCGTGCCGGACCTGGCTCCACGAGAACACGAGGATGTGCACGGCGAGCCCGAACACGAAGGCCCAGCGGAGCACCTGCAGCGCGGTGGTGACCCAGCCGCGGTTGAGCGCGCCGACCAGCGCGTGCAGCGCGAGCAACAGCAGCCACCACCCCTGGGGGCAGCCCGCCTCGTGCCAGGCGAGGCCGAGCACGAGCAGCGCCAGCCCCGCCCACTTGATGTCCATCGTCTTCCAGGTCACCAGGGCGATGAGCAGCAGGAAGAACAGGTCGAGCAGGGACCACTGGTCGACCCACGTGCCCGACGCGGAGTCGACGCCCGAGGTGGCGAGCAGCGACCAGCCCGGGGGGAGGTGCACGACGGCGCCCAGGTGGCCGGCGTCGCGGTTCCAGCCGACGGCCGGGATCGCCGCGGTGCGCGGGTAGCTCAGCTCCCCGACCAGCGACAGCGTGCGGTCGCGGACCTCGACGCCGGGCCCCGCGCCGCCGTCGGCGCGCTGGTTGATGACACGGTCCTGCGAGCCGACCTGCACGTGCCCCAGCTCGCCCGGGGCGAGCAGCTCGAGCCGACCCCCGGTGTGGAGCTCGCCGTTGACGCGGTCCCGCACGATGAAGGAGCGGCCGCGGTCGGCGAGCCACAGCTCACGGCTGACCGTCACCTCGTCGGGCGGCGGGTCGGCCTCGCCGCGGCGGAGCTCGACGAACTCCAGCGCGGTGCCCCGGGCCACGCGCCACGCCGGCAGGCCGCGCCAGTCCTCGTCCAGGGAGGTGCGCTGGGGGTCGACTCCGGGGGCGCCCTGGAGCTGCACCGCGCGCACGGCGGGGTTGGCGGCGAACACCCAGACCTCTTCCTCGGGCCACCGGTCGTCGCCGGCCGGCGCGGCGAGGGTCGCCGCCGGGCCGGTGGTGCGGGCCTCCAGGGTGACGGTCTGGTCGCCGGGTCGGAGCTGCACCCGCAGCCGCCCCTGGCCGTCCAGGCGGGCGGGCAGGGTGCTGTTCAGCGCGATCGGTACCGTGCCGTCGGGGAGCGGCACGCCGAGGTCGACCTCGCGGGCGCGCCCGGACACGCGCAGGCGCAGGCGGGTGGTCACGACCACCGGCACGCCGTCGTCGATGCGCCGGTGGACCTCGATGGCGAGCCGGTCCTCTTCGCTCGTGTCGGCGGCGCCGCCGGCCAGCCACAGGGTGCCGTCGTCCTGCCGTCGGGGGAACGGCACCGCGGCGCCTTCGACGGTGACGTCGAGCAGCGCGACCTGGGGGGGCACCGCGAGGGACTCCGGCAGGCGGCTCCACGCGAAGCGACCGCTGACCGTGTGGTTGCCCGCCGGCACCCGCACGGTGGGGGCGGCGCCGCTGCGAGTGAGCACCGCCTCGGCGCCGTCGACCCGAACGTCGCGGGGCCACCGCACGTCGTCGCCCGGCAGCGCCAGGTCGAGGTCGCGGTCGGCGTGCACCGCGAGGCTGAAGGTGCCGCCGCCCGCGTCCAGAGCGATCTCCAGCCGGCCGGGCCACGCGCAAGTCCGCTGGCTCGCGACGACGGGGCACGCCAGCTCGTCGTGGCCGTGGAGCACCCAGTCGACCCAGGGCTCCAGGTCGGGGGGGACGTCGACGTGTTGGGCGAGCGCGGGGCTGGCGACGAGCAGGGCCAGCAGCGCTCCGAGAACGGCGCAGCGGAAGCGGGTCATGTGGGTGCCTTCTCCTCCGGGGCGGAGTCTACTCCGCAGGCGCCTTTTGACCCTGACGGCGCGAGCACGACGATTCGGTCGATCGTTTCCGCGCCGTGCCCGCACCCTCGGGGCGTGACCGGGACCCGTGACCGGACCGGTCTGTTCCCCTTGCCCCCGGAGTCCGTTGGCTGGTAGAGACCCGGACCGTCCCTGGAGGAGAAACCCTGATGCGCCTTTTTTCGCTGTTTGCCGCCGCCGCCCTGCTGCCCGCCGTCGCCCTGGCCGGGGGTGACCACGAGAACCACATGCAGGAGGTCGACCCGATCGAAGAGGGCGACCTGTCCGTGCACTTCTCCGACCAGCATTGCCAGAACGAGTTCGCGATGGTGAAGGCGGAGTTCCGCAACGACTCCTCGGACTACCTGGTGGTCCGCAAGGAGGCGGCGGTCTTCGAGATCGCGGGCGACGAGATGCAGCCCTACGACGGCAAGAAGAAGAAGCCGCTGATCGTGAAGCCGCGCAGCTCCAAGAAGCACACCTACAAGGTCAAGGCGGACGACGGCCTGCACGTCGAAGGCTGGACGCTGCAGCTGACCGGCATCTACACCGCGAGCGAGAGCGGCGACCCGCTGTCCGCCCCCGAGTTCCAGCTCCCGGCGTCGGTCAACACGTTCGACGCCGGCCCGTTCGAGTGCAAGCTGACGGGGCTGAAGCAGGAG
>CAYQEG010000274.1:0-9785 GCA_964416435.1 uncultured Rickettsiales bacterium | reverse complement strand
CATCGCGGACGACGACGACATCGCGGACGACGACGACTCCGCCGAGCCCGACGACGACGACTCCGCCGGGCCAGACGACGACGACTCCGCCGGGCCAGACGACGACGACGTACAGCCCGACGACGACGACGTCTCCCCGTCGGACGCCGACGGCGACGGCTGGTCCCTCGCCGACGGCGACTGCGACGACGACGACCCGACGGTCAACCCCGGCGAGGAGGAGGTGCTGTGCGACGGCGTCGACTCCGACTGCGACGGCGACATGAGCGACGAGGTCGCCGTCGACCTGTACCGGGACGTGGACAGCGACGGCTACGGGACCGAGTTCGGCCCCCACCCCGACAACCCGGTCTGCCCGGCCCCCGACGGCTTCGTCGCCGACGCCACCGACTGCGACGACACCAACGCCGCGATCCACCCCGGGGTCGCGGAGATCCCGTTCGACGGCGTCGACCAGGACTGCGACGGCAGCGACCTGCAGCCCCCCGCGCCGGGCGCCCGCTGTGGGTGCGCCGCCGGCTCGACCGTCGGCCCCGGCGCGGGCTCCGGCGCGGCGCTCGGCCTGCTCCTCGTGGGCCTGCTGCGCCGCCGACGCGGCGGCTGATCGACGCCCGGCGCGCATCCCGGCGCTCGCCTCACGCGCACGCCTGTGGTCAACTTCGCGGCCCATGAAGTTCGACCGACGCATGTTCCTCAAGTCCGCGGGCGCGACCACCGCCACGCTCACCCTCCCCGGCTGGCTGGCCGGCTGCGCCTCCTCGGCGCCCGCCGTCGCGGCCTCCACGTCCGGGGCGCAGGTGCCCGACAACCCCTTCTACGCCTGGTTCGGCATCGACGACGCGACCCTGTCGCGGGTGATGACCGAGCTGACGTCCCGGGGCGCCGACCTGGCCGACCTGTACTTCCAGTACCGGCGCAGCAACTCGATCTCGCTCGAGGACGGCATCGTCAGCCGCGCCGACAGCTCGATCAACGAGGGCGTCGGCCTGCGGGTCGTCGTCGGCGAGCAGACCGGCTACGCGTTCACGGAAGACCTGAGCCTCGACTCGATGCTCGCCGCCGCCCGCACCGCCGCGTCCATCGCGGCCGGGGGTGGGGCCGACGCGCCGGTCGCGTTCGCGCAGCAGTCGGTGCCGTCGCACTACTCGCTCCAGGTGCCCTGGGCGGACGTCGGCATCACCAGCAAGCTGCCGCTCATCGAGGCCGTCGCCGGGTACGCGAAGGCCGGCGACCCCGCCATCGACCAGGTGCGCGTCTACTGGTCCGACTCCGAGGAGCGGGTGCTCGTCGCGGACAGCCGCGGCCACGTGCACACCGATGTGCGGCCCCAGACCCGCATGTGGGTCTCCCTGAGCGCCAAGAAGGGTGACGAGGTCCAGTCCGGCGCGGCCAACATCGCCGGACGCCAGGGCTTCGACTGGTTCACGGACGAGCGGCTCCGGATGGTCGCGAAGCAGGCCGTCGACCGGACCATGGTCCTGTTCGACGCCCGCCGCCCCCCCGCCGGCACGATGCCGGTGGTGCTCTCCGCGGGCGCCAGCGGCATCCTCCTGCACGAGGCGATCGGGCACGGCATGGAGGCCGACTTCAACCGCAAGGGCGTGTCGATCTACAGCGACATGCTCGGCGAGCAGGTCGGCCCCGACTTCGTCAACATCGTCGACAGCGGCGTCATCGACGGGGAGCGGGGAGCGCTCAACTTCGACGACGAGGGACAGCCCTGCGAGCGCACGGTGCTCGTCGAGAACGGGCGGCTCGCCAGCTACCTGCACGACTCGATCAGCGCCCGGCACTACGGCGTCGCCCCCACCGGCAGCGGCCGCCGGCAGTCGTTCCGCCACACGCCGATGCCCCGCATGCGGTGCACCTACATGGAGGACGGCCCCCACACGCGGGACGAGATCATCGCGGCGGTGGACAACGGGATCATCGCCGAGACGTTCACCAACGGGCAGGTCCAGATCGGCGCCGGCGACTTCACCTTCTACGTCAAGAACGGCTGGCTCATCGAGGGCGGCAAGGTGACCGCCCCGATCAAGGACTGCAACATCATCGGCAACGGCCCGGCGGCCCTCCGCGCGGTGACGATGGCGGCGAACGACAGCAAGCTGGACACCGGCGGCTGGACCTGCGGCAAGGACGGCCAGTCGGTGCCCGTCAGCCAGGGGCTGCCGACGATGCTCGTGTCCGAGCTGGTGGTCGGAGGCGACGATGCCTGAGCTCCAGACCCGCGCCAGCGACGCGGTGCAGCTGGCCCTGGACAGCGGGGCGGACGGCGCCTGGGCGTCGGCCTCCCGAACCCGCAAGGTCGAGTTCCAGGCCCGCGACGGCAGCCTCGAGAAGGTCCAGGAGGACACGTCGGCGTCCGTCTCCGTGCAGCTGTACGTCGACGGGCGGTACTCGACCCACAGCACCACGTCGCTGAAGCCGGAGCGGCTCGGGGCGTTCGTGAAGGAGGCGGTGGAGATGACCCGGGCGCTGGCGCCCGACCCCGACCGGGCCCTCCCCGACGCGGCCCTGTTCGCCGGCCGCAGCGACGCCGACCTGCAGATCGCCGACGGCACCGTCGACACGATCACCCGGGAGCAGCGCATGGCCTGGCTCGACGGGCTGGACGCCGGCGCGCGCACCCACGAAGCCGTCATCTCCGCGACCAGCTACGTCTCGGACGACCACACCCGGGGCGCCGCCGCGAGCAGCAACGGGTTCGAGGGGACCTGGGAAGGCACGTCCGTCTGGGTCGGCGCCGAGGTGACCGTGCGGGAGGAGGGCGAGCGACGCCCCGAAGGCGGTCACTGGCTGGGGGTTCGCAACGTCGCGGACCTCCCGACCATGAGCGACGTCGGCGCGGCGGCGCTGAACAAGGCGGTGGCCCGGCTGGGCAGCACCCAGGGGCCGACGGAGCGCACCACGCTCATCGTCGATCCCCAGGTCGGCGGCCGGCTCTTCTGGTCTCTCCTCCGACCGGCCCACATCCGCATGATCCACCAGGGGCGGAGCTTCTACGCCGACCAGGTGGGCGAGCAGGTCGTCAGCGACGCGCTGACGGTGACCGACGAGCCGCTGCTCCCCCGCGGGCTGGCGTCGCGCCACTTCGACGGCGAGGGCATCGCCGCCCGGCCGATGCCGATCTTCGAGGCGGGCGTGCTCCGCAACCTGTACGCCGACACCTACTACAGCCGGAAGGCCGAGTTCGCGCCGACGACCGGCGGGCCGAGCAACCTGGTGCTCGCGCCGTCGGTGGACAAGGACTTCGCGGGCCTGCTGCAGGACATCGGCGAGGGCATCTACCTGACGTCGTGGCTGGGCGGGAACAGCGACTCGACGACGGGCGACTTCAGCTTCGGGCTCCGGGGCCACCACGTGCACAAGGGCCAGATCGGCGCGCCGATCGGCGAGATGAACGTGACCGGCAACCTGCTCGATCTCTTCGGATCCCTGGTCGCGGTCGGCAACGACCCGTGGACCTATCGCAGGTTCCGGACGCCGACGATGGTGTTCGAAGGCGTGCAGTTCAGCGGAGCGTAGTGTGAACGAGCCACGGAGCTATCGGTGGATGATGTCGGCGCTGGGGCTGGTGCTCGCGACGCACCTGCTCGGCATGCTGCTGGCGCCCATGCTGACGTCGGTCCTCGACCTGTCGCTCCCGGTCGCGGACCGGGCCGCCCACGTCGCTGACCACCCGCTGCGGTATCGCGTCGCCTGGTTGCCGTGGCACCTCGCGGCGGTCGCCAACGTCCTGTTCGGAGCGACGCTCCTGCACCACCTGCGGACCCGGGGCGCCGCCACGGAGATCCAGCGCTGGGCGCTCGGCGGCGCGCTGGTCGCGGCCTTCGCGGCCGGCACGGACCTGTACGGCCAGTGGCTGTACGTCGGCGTGGCGCCCGGCCTGGCGGGGGACGTCGCGGCGTTCGCGATCGTCGACGCCAACGCCGCGGACCTGTGCTCCAGCAAGGCGGGCCTGCTGTACGTCGGCATGGCGTGGTGCTGGCTGATGGCGAGCGTCACCCTGTCCGGCGGCCTGCGCCGCAACCTGGCCTACTTCGGGCTGGGGATCATCCCGCTGGGGATGTTCGCGTGGATGGGCTCCCTCAACGCCCGCGGCCTGGCGTCCCTCGGCGAGGACGGCGCGTCGGCCGTCGGCAACCCGTGGGAGCTCGGCCCGGCGGCGTTCATCCTGTACGTCGGCTGGCTGTTCGCCCTCGCGATCCACCTCGGCCGGGATCACCACCGCCGACACCCCGCGCCCGACGTCCGCCACCACCGGTTCTCGTGGCCCAAGGCGAGCCCGTTCGAGAACCTCGGCATGCTCCTGGCGGAGCCCGGTCTGCGGGACGTGCTGCGGTCCCCGACCAGCGGCCGGGTGTTGATCAAGCCTACGCTGCGCAGCGACCTGACCGACGTCGCGTTCGTGAGCTGGCTGGTCCCGCTGGAGCGGGTCGAGGCGCTGCTCCCGGCCGGCCTGACGCCGCAGGTGGACGGCCTGGGGCGGACCGCGGTCAGCCTCGTCGCCTACCAGCACGGCCAGTTCGGCCCACAGCGCGGAGGGCGGCTGCGCGCGCTGTTCGGCTCCCCGCGACAGTTCGACCTGCGCTTCTATCTGGCCCCCGAGCGGCAGGGCGGCCCGCAGGACTCGATCTGGTTCCTGCGCACCGCCATCGACTCGGCGCCCCACGTCTGCGGCGCACGACTGCTCACCGACGGGTTGCCGGCGCACCTGCCCGCCGAGGCGGAGCACCGCCGCGACGGCGAAGGCTGGTGGACGCACCTGGAGTCGGGGTTCGGCGGCGCCCCCACGCTCCGGATCCGCCTCAAGGAGCTGCGCTTCCCCGGCGTGCCCGAGGGTTGGCGTCACCGCTACCGCGAGTGGGAGGACCTGGTGTGGGATCTGGGCGACCAGGCCCGGGCCGTTCGCGCCCTGCCCGCGCTCGGCGGCCGGTGCGAGACGAAGCTGAAGCTGTCCTTCGCCCTGGACGAGGTGCTCCCGGCGAAGGTCGAGACCTTCGAGTCGGAGCTGCTGCAGTCGATCGTGGCGGGTTGCCCGTCGGTCGGCTTCGTCATGCCGCGGGCCACGTTCCGGGTGATGACCGAGCGGATCCGCCTGGACTGATCGCGCCGTCATTGCGGGAACCGGGTTTGTTGACCGCGGATCCGAAGGCCCCGCGGTTCGAGGTCCAGGAGCGACGAGGGAGCAAGGTCGCTCCCTTGTGACCGAGGAGCGACGCCGAGATCGGGCCGCGGGGGCGAGGAGGAGCGGTCCAGAAACCTGGTTTCCGCAATCAGTCGCAGTCGGCCAGGGATCGGATCCAGGCGTCGACGACCTCGGCGCCCCTCTCGTCCACGGTGACGCGGCCGGGAGGCATGGCCGGGGGTCCCGTCGCGCGAATCCGCTGGGACAGGAGCGACGCGGACGGCGCGCCCGGGGCGACCCGGCGCAGCGGGTCGTCCCCGACCGACGAGGCGGGGAGCACGTCGCAGAGGCCCATGGCCGCCACGTCGGTCGACAGCCGGAGGTCCATCTCGAGGTGACCGGCGACGCCCCCGGGCTCGTGACAGTGCGCGCAGTTGACGTGCAGCCAGGCCTTGGCGCGGACCTCGTCGGGCAGCCAGTCGTGCCGCCAGTTCTCGAGGGGCTCGACGCTCTGGGGACGCCGGAACTTCAGGGTGCGGTCCTGGATCAGCCCCCGCAGCTGGTCTCCCCCCTTCCCCTGCCAGCGCAGATCGAGCTGCGGGAGGGTCAACCCCAGCAGGGCCCCCGCCCCGCCGCCGTGGCACTCGAAGCAGGTCTCCGGCGAGTAGCGCCAGGTCCCCCCGCCGGGGAGCTCCCGGACCTCCTCGGCGTGCACGGGGCGGGCGTCTCCTCCCGCGTCGTCCCACGCCCAGGTGTGCCCCGTCCAGGTGCCGTCCCCCCGACGGACGAGCATCTGCGTCTCCACCGGGGCGCCGTCGACCGTGAAGGTCTTCAGGAACCAGGAGCCGGTCAGCGCCCGGGGGGTCTCCAGGCCGCCGTACAGCGCCTCGAAGCGACGGGTGGCGGCGTAGGTCGTGGTCGCCCCCTCGGCCCAGGCGGGGCTGCGGATCGTGTACCCGAACATCCCCCACGGGACCGCGCCGGGGCCGTCCCCGGGCACGCAGCCGAGCTCGGCCAGCGAGCGGCCGTCGGGCTCGAGGTTGGCGGGGGCGGGGGCCGCGACCACTCGGAAGACGCGGTCCCGAGCCTCGCCGTTGTCGTCGGGGCTCGTCTGCACGACGAGCAGCTCGCCGGAGGCGTCCCGCGCGAAGGAGCCGATCCCGGCCGCGGCCCCCCCGGGCGACACCAGGCGCGGAGTCGGCGCCTCGGCCGCCGCGTCGAACGCCCACAGGGAGCCGGTGCACCAGTCGGCGTAGACGTAGTGGCCCTGCAGGCCCGGCACCCCCTCGCCCCGGTAGACGAAGCCGCCGGTGACGGAGCAGACCTCGGCCCCCGAGTGAGCGACGTGGGGCGGGGAGTGGGTGACCTCGCCGCACCGGTCGCTGGTGCAGGACGGCCCCTCGAACCAGGGCCAGCCCAGGTTCGCGCCGGGGGCGACCCGGTGGACCTCCTCGTACTCGCGGTTGCCGACGTCGCCGAGCCACAGGTCGCCGGTCTGCTCGTCGAACGAGAACCGCCAGGGGTTGCGCATGCCGGAGGCGTAGACCTCCGGGCGGCCGTCGCCGCCGACCCCGGGGTTGTCCTCGGGCACGCCGTACGGGCCTCCGTCGGCGGGGTTGACGTCGATGCGCAGCAGCTTGCCGCGCAGCGACGCCGGGTCCTGGGCGAGGGGCTCCTCGTTGGAGCCGATCGAGACGTAGAGCAGCCCGTCGGGGCCGAACCGGATCGAGGCGACCGGGTGCCACGGCACCGACTGGGTGTCGGACAGCAGCACCCGCTCCGACTCCGCGTCCAGGGTGCCCCCCCCGTCGAGGCTGCGGAACGCGGAGACACGGGAGACCAGGGAGCGCTCGTGGGCGCCGGGCGCCGAGCCCGTGTAGGCGAGGAAGACCCGGCCCGTGCGGTCGAAGTCCGGGTCGAAGGCGATCGCCTGCAGGCCCCACTGGCTGCCGGTCTTGACCCGGTCGGTCAGGTCGACGAAGACGCTGACCTCCCCCGCGGAGGAGTACCGGAGCACCACGCCCCGGTGCTCGGCGATGAACCAGGTGTCCGGCTCGGACGGATGGAGGACGACGTCGGTCGGCTTGCGGAAGGCGGCGCCACCGAGGGCCGGCTCCAGGGTGACCTCGCGCCGGTCGGACCGCTCGGGGGGGTGGCAGAGGTCGACGACGGGCAGCCGCTCCCCTTCGCTCAGGGCGCGGTGCTCGGCCCGCATGCGCAGCTCGCGCAGCTCGGCGACGCGCGACGCGCCCCCGTCCGACGTGGCGACGAAGACCAGCGCCCCGCTGGCCCCGACGGCCCCGAACAGCGCCCCCAGGACGGCGCCCCGGAGGAACTTCGTGCGCGGCCGTGGCTTTCGTTCGCTCACCGGACGCGGAGGATACCGGGACTGGCGATCCTCGATCCTCGGGGCATCCTGGCAGGATGGTCGATGACCCGAAGATGGTTGGCTTCCTCGCGATCGTCGTGCTCCTGTCGATCGGCCTGCACCTGGCGATCGGCGTGCGACTGCTCGGGCCCTTCGACCTGGCCGGGGGCCAGCTGAAGGCCGCCTGGGGGCTGGTCGGCGCCTCGGCGTTGCTCGTCCCGGGCACGTTCCTGCTGCTCCCGCTGTCGGGCCGGCCGTGGGCCGACGCGCTGCAGTGGGTCGGCTACGTCTGGATGGGGTTGTTCTCCCTGATCTTCGCGCTGCTGCTGTTCCGGGAGATCGGGTGGCTGGCGCTCCTGGGGGCCGAGCGGCTGGGGCTGAGCGGGCTGCCGACCGACCCGGAGCGGCGACGCGCGCTGCTCGGGCTTCTCAACCTGGCGGTCCTCGCGGGCGCCGGGGGGCTGGGCGCGGTGGGGCTGGCGCGGTCGCGCAACCTGGCGAAGGTGGTGCCGATGCGCCTGGCGATCGAGGGGCTGCCGAGCGCGCTGCACGGGTTCCGCATCGCCCAGATCAGCGACCTGCACGTCGGCCCGACGATCCGTGCCCGCCACATGGAGGCGGTCGTGGACGTGGTCAACGGCCTGCAGCCCGACCTCGTGGCGCTGACGGGGGACCTCGTGGACGGCCCGGTCTCCTCGCTGGCCGAGCACGTGGCGCCGCTGCGGGAGCTGCGCTCGCGGCATGGCACCTGGTTCGTCACCGGCAACCACGAGTACTACTCGGGGGTGCACCAGTGGCTGGAGCACGTGTCGGGCCCGCTGGGCATGCACACCCTCATCGACGAGCACCGGGTCATCGAACACGACGGGGCGAAGATCCTGGTGGCCGGCATCACCGACCGCACCTCCACGCCGTTCGAGCCGACCCACCGCGCCGACGTGCGCAAGGCGGCCCAGGGCGCCCCGCCGACCGACCTGCGGCTGCTGCTCGCCCACCAGCCCGAGTGCGCCCCCCTCGCGGCCGAGCTCGGCTTCCACGTGCAGCTGTCCGGCCACACCCACGGCGGGCAGTACTTCCCCTTCACGTTCCTCATCGGGCTGGCCCTGAAGTGGGTCGTGGGGCTGTACCGCGAGGCCGGCATGTGGCTGTACGTGAACCCCGGCACCACCTACTGGGGTCCGCCGATGCGGCTGGGCAGCCCGCAGGAGATCACCCTGCTGGAATTGGTGCCCGCGTAGCTCCCCTTTCGCCTGTCCCGTCGCCTCGGCTGGCCTCCTCTGCCCTCGGGAAGGAACGGCCACCCTCGACGCCACGGGCGACGTCGGGACCGCCCACGGGGAACGAACGGCCACCCTCGACGCCAGGGGCGACGTTGGGACCGCCCACGCGCGTCACCTGGCGGCCAGATGGGTCATCGGGACGGGCGAGAGCGCCCTACTACGGCGGCGTCGCCTGATCGTCCGAGTCCTCACCCCAACAGATGATCTCGCCGTCGGTGTTCAGCGCGCACGTGTGCCAGGTGCCGGCCGAGACGGCGGTGAAGGTGCCGACCGGCGGGGGGGACGCCTCGTCGTGGTCGTCGGCGCCCCAGCACTCGATGCTCGAGTCGGCGTCGGAGATCGCGCAGCCGTGGGAGTGACCGACGCTCAGGGCGGACCAGGTGCCCGACGGCGGGGTGGCCTGGCCGAACGTGTCGTCCCCCCAACAGACGATCGAGTAGTCGGTCAGGAGGCCGCAGCTCAGGTTCGCGCCCGCGTGGATCTCGAGGTAGTCGTGGTCGGGCACCTCGGTCGCCCCCCAGTCGTTGTCGCCCCAGCAGAGCCCCTCGTTGTACGTGGTCACGCCGCAGGTGTGATACCGGCCGGCGTCGACCATGAGCATCGTCTCGCTCGGCGGCGTGCTCTCACCCTCGTTGTTGGCGCCCCAGCACTGGATGGTCGAGATGTCGTTGAGTCCGCAGCTGTGCCAGGTGTTTCCGCTGACCGCCGAGAAGTTGCCCGACTGGTACTGCGACTGGCCGCTGGAGTTCTGCCCCCACCCGTGCACCGAGCCGGTGGTCGCGATCCCGAGGCTGTAGTTGGTGCCCAGCGCGATCGACACGAAGTCGACCCCGGTCGGCACCTCGATCTGATCCTCGACGTTGCGACCCCAGCACTCGACGGTGCCGTTGCCCCGCCTCGCGCAGCTGTGGAACCCGCCGCATGCGATCTGAACCCAGTCCTCCCCCGTCGCGTCGTCGTCGTCCGTCGCGTCGTCGTCGTCCGCCGCGTCGTCGTCGTCCGCCGC
>CAYQEG010000273.1:0-9851 GCA_964416435.1 uncultured Rickettsiales bacterium | reverse complement strand
TCGGACGCCCCGGTCTCACGGGGCTCGGGCTCCAATGCGCTCCAGGCTCCTAGCCCTCGCCCCGGTATGATTCGGCGGTCATGCGATCCGCCATCGTCCTGTCCCTCGCTCTGATCCTGGCCGGCTGCCCGGTCACCCGCACCCCCGATCCCGACGACGACGAGTTCGAGGGGGACGATCCGGGGGAGTGCTCCGACGGAGCGGACAACGACCAGGACGGCTTCTTCGACTGCGAAGACCAGGACTGCTTCGGCGCCCCCGACTGCGCCGGGGCCGACGACGACGACGCGACGGACGACGACGACGCGACGGACGACGACGACGCGACGGACGACGACGACGACGCGACGGACGACGACGACGCGGCCGCCCCGGGCGCCTTCATCTACGCCCACACCAGCACGACCCTGTACGAGATCGACCCGGACACCTACGCCACCTCGCTGGTCGGCAACTTCAGCGGGCAGAACACCTTCAGCCAGGGCGTCACCGACATCGGCGTCGACCTGCTGGGCAACATGTGGGCGGTCGGCTTCTTCGAGATCTACGAGGTGGACCTCACCACCGCGGCGCTGACCGAGCGCCAGTTCGAGCTCGGCTTCGGCGAGATGAACGCCATGACCTTCCTGGCCGACGGCACCCTGCTCGCGGGGGCCCAGAACCGCCTGTACGAGGTCGACACCTCCAGCGGCCAGGCGTCGGTCATCGCGACCCTGTCGGGGTTCAACTTCGCCGGTGACATGGTCGGCCTGCCCGACGGCCTGCTGTACATGCTGATGTGCGTCGGCACCACGCCGCCTTGCTCGACGACCCTGGTGGTGCTCGACCTCGCCGACCTGGGGGGCGGCGCCCACGAGGTCGGCCCCACCGGCCAGGGCGACATGTACGGCGTCGCCTATCACAACGTCAACGGCCTCATCTACGGCTTCAACAGCGCTGGCGACATCTTCCTGGTCGACCCCAGCACCGGCCTGGCGACCCCGGTCAGCTCCGGCGGACCCGAGTGGTGGGGCGCCACCACGAACCCGGCGCGGTGGTCCGGTTGATGTCCCTGCGACGGGCGGCCTGGCTGCTCGTCGTCCTGTGCGTCGCCGGCTGTCGCGAGAGCGACCACCCCGGCGACATCGTGGCCGTGGAGGAGCCGGGAGGGGCGCTTCCCTGCGCGTCGCTCGATCGGTGCGACGCCGCCTACCGCGACTACGCCCGGCGGGCCGGCAAGGGCTCCACCGCCGTCTCCGCCGCAGAGCTCGACCGGCTCGCCACCGAGCTGTACGACATCCACCCCATCACCCCGTCCCTGGCACCCCCGCCGGAGCAGATCCGGGCTGTGCTCGCGGAGGCCGCGGGCCTGACCGAGCTGCTCGCCGGTCTGGACGAGCGGAAGCTGGACGTCGCCCAACTGGACGAGAGCCCCTGGCCCGGTGGCCGCAAGCTGCTGCTCCGCTTCGACGACCCGTGGGTCGGCCGCTTCACCGGCCTGCTCCTGCTGCCCGACGGGCCCGGCCCCCACCCCGCCGTCATCGTGCACCCCGGCCACGGCGAGGACGCCGCGTGGACCCTCGACAACCGCCTCGGCGCGGCGTTCCCGGCCGCCGGGGTGGCGGTCCTGGTGCTCGAAGCGCGGGTGCACGCCGGGGACGAGTACGGCAGCGCCCTTACGCGGGACCTGCTGCTCCGAGGCCGCCCGCTGGTCGGCCTGCGGGTCTACGAGGTGCTGCTGCTCGAGCGCTATCTGCGCTCCCGGGACGACATCGATCCGCGGCGCCTGGGGCTCGCCGGCCACTCCGGCGGCTCCCTCGTGGCGAACCTCGCGATGCGGCTGGAGCCCCGCTTCCTGGCGCTCTGCACCGACCTCGAGAGCGGCTACTGGAGCGTCGACGACGAGGGCAGCTTCATCGACGAGTCCGCCGTCGGGCTGGTCCCCTACCAGGCCATCATCAACGAGTTCGGCGCGACCGACCGCGCCGTCCTGCAGGCCGAGTACGGCTACCGGAGCAGCGGTGAGGGGCAGGTGCTGCGCTTCTTCTCCGACACCTTCGGCCTGCGCCCCGTGCAGCCGTCCGGGCTGGTGCGCGGCTGCCTCGAGCGGGCGACCTGCACCTCCCCCTACCTCGGCGTCGGCGAGCGGGCCGCCCGCTCCGTCGTCGGGGGCGTCTCGACCGGCGGCGACGCCCCCCCCCTCCCGGGCATCGCGGTGGTCTCGTGGCTGCTCACCAATCTCGGCGCGCAAGGCGCGGCCTTCGTGCCCGAGGCCGGAGAGGCCCGGGGCGACGGCGACCGGATCGAGGTGCACATCACCGACGAGTTCCTGGGCGACGTGCCCGGGCTGCTGTTCCGGCCCCCGGGCGAGACCCGCGCCGGCGTGGTTCTGCACCCCGGCCGGGGTGACCTCGCGTCGGCCGAGCAGACCGCCCGGGCGCTGGCCGCCGACGGGTACGGGGTGCTGCTCCTGGAGCCCCGGGTCGCGCGGGCTGACGCCCTGGAGCTCGAGCTGCACCGCGCGCTCGGCTCCGACTCGGTCGACCTGCACGGCCTCCGCGCCTACGAGATCCTCGCCGGCGCCTCCGCGCTCCGGTCGGACGAGCAGCTCGAGGCGGAGTCCGTCGCGGTGGTGGGCCGCTGCTACGGCGCCGACCTGGCCCGGATGGCGGTCACCCTGGCCCCCGGCCCCGACGCCCTGGTCGAGCTGCGCCCCGCCGACTGCCCATCCCCCGCGGCGCCCCTGGGGCTGACGCCGCCGAGCGACGCTCCCCCGCTGCGTCACCTCGTCCTCGCCACGCAGGCGCTGACCCCCGACGTGGTGACCGGCCTCCTGGCCCCATGAGCCGGCCGCTCTCGCTGCAGCGGAAGATCGGGTTCGCCGCGATCTGCCTCGTCGCCGCGCTCGTCGGCGCCAACCTGCTGATCGAGGGCGCGGATCGCGCGGGGCTCATCGACACCCACCGACGCGAGGACCAGGCCCACTACGTCGAAGGCCCGCTGTTCCAGCGCACCGGCGACGTCTGGACCAACAGCCGGTACGGCGAGGAGGGCATGCTCGAGCTGCGGTTCGCGGCCGACAAGGGGGACGGCTGGCGGATGTTCGTGCTCGGCGCGTCGTTCGCCGAGGGCACCCCCTTCGCCTGCTGTGACGAGGGGGCGGAGCTGCCCGGCGGCACCGCGAGCCTGCTGCGCACCCAGCTCCGGCGGGTCTACGAGGACCGCCCGCTGGACGTGCTGCCGGCGACCACCGGGGGCGCCGCGTCGGGCCGAGTCGCCCAGGTCGCCGAGCAGGTGGTGGAGCTCGACCCCGACGTCCTGCTCGTCGCCACCTGCAACAACGAGGGCGCCCTGACCACCGGCACGGTGCGCGAGGAGCTGCACCGGATCGGCGGATACCGCTTCCTCACGGCGCTGCTGGCGGGAGAGCCCGACAGCTCGCGGCGGTCCTACTACACCCCCCAGAACGTCGAGCTGGACGAGGCCCGGGCCAGCTTCCGGGGCAACCTGGAGCGCATCCTGGACGCGGCCGAGGCCCGAGGCGTTCCGGTCCTGCTCGCGACGCTGCCGGTCAACCTGCGCTACCAGGGCTTCGAGCGGGGCCACTCGGTCGAGGACCACGCGCTGCAGTACAGCGGCGACGTTCCCCCTGGTTTCTGGGACGCGATGAACGCCGCGGAGCGGGGCGAGCACGGTCGCTCCGCCGAGGTGCTCGCGTCCCTCGAGCCCGACTTCCCCGAGTACTTCGGGGTGCGGGGGCAGGTGCGGGTCGCGACCGGGGACCTGGACGGCGGCCTCGCCGACCTGCGGATCTACTGGGGCGACTGCCTGGGCGACGCGTTCGAGGCGTTCCATCGCCAGCGGTGGGACGAGGCGAAGGTGCTGCTGGAGCGGTGCGACGAGCTCCCCGAGGTGACGCGGTACCGGGGCCTCGTCGAGTACGAGCTCGGCGACCACGCCGAGGCCCGGCGCTGGCTGACCCAGTCGGTCGAGCTGCTCCCGTCCAACCGGTGCCGACCGTCGTTCAACGCGGTCATCCGGGAGCTCGCGGAGCAGCGGGAGGGCGCGATCCTCGTCGACCTGGAGCGGGCCGCGGAGGACGCCAGCGTCGGCGGGATCCCCGGCCCCGAGCTGTTCGTCGACTACTGCCACATGACCCAGTACGGCTACTCGTTGATGGTCGACGAGGTGCTCGCTTCCCTCGACGCCCACCGGCTCGGGCTCGACCGACCGACGGGGCTGGGGCCGCTGCCGTGGACGGACCTCGTGGAGGCGCTCGACCTGGTCGACGACGGACCGGGAGCGTCGCCGTGAGCGACCGGCCCCTGCCCCGCTCGTGGCGCCTCGTCGGCTGCGTGCTCCTGGTCGTCGGGATGGCAGCGCTGATGCTCGCCCGGCTCGCGGCCGCTCCGGTCGATCCCTACGGCGCCGACGGCGCCGCCTGGCTGGAGCACCACGAGCGGGTCAACGTCGCTTTTGCGTTCAGCGAGCTCCCCGTCGACCAGGCGATCAACAACTCCGACGGCGCGTTTCCTCCCGGGCTGCACCTCGTGAGCCTGCTGTTCGGCGAGCTGGAGTTCGACGAGGCCGCCGTCGCCGCCACGTCGCTGGTCAGCTGGCTGCTCCTCGCCCTCGCCATCGGCGGCTGCGTCCGCGAGCTGTCGGGGGACCGGGACCTGTTCGCGCTCGGCTTCGTGTTCGGGCTGCTCCTGCCGGTCAACCACGCGTCGGCGATCCGGTACTACTTCGACCTCCCGATGACCACCTGGATGTGGCTCGCCGCCTGGGCGCTCCTGCGCTGGCGGGCCGAGCGGCCGGCGCTCGCGGCGGCGCTCTGCGCGGCGCTGATGATGGTGTCCTGCGTGATCAAGTGGCCGACTCTCGCGTACGGGCCGCCGCTGGTCATCGGGGCCGCGCTGGCCGGCCCGCGGGGGGAGCACACCTGGCGTCGGCCCTGGCTGGCCGGAGCGTTGGCGGCGGTGGCGTGGGCCGCCCTGCTCGTCGTGGTCCTGCGCGTGCTCGGCCACGACAACTCGATGGCGGGGATGATCGGGGAGACCTTCAGCGGCAAGCTGGGCGTCGAGCGGGACACCCCCCAGGGCGTGGTCGCGATCCTGTCGATGCTGGTCGACGCGATGCACGCCCAGGTCACCCGGCTGCAGGGGGTCGGCCGCTGGTTCTACTTCTACAAGCTGGTGCTGTCGGTCTGGAGCCCGGCCCTGTGCCTCGCGGGGCTGCCCCTGGCGATCGCGTGGCTGCTCGCGCGCTGCCCCGGTGGCGGCTTCGTCTGGCTGGTGGCCCTGGGCCACGGAGTGTTCCTGATCTTCTTCCTGCCGGTGTTCGACGACCGGTTCCTCCTGCCCTTCGCCCCGCTGGGGCCGATCGTCGCCGCGCTCGGCTGGGCCCACCTGCGGGCCGACCTGAGGCGCCCGATGGCCGCCGTGATGATCGCCGCCGGGCTGTGGGTCGCCGTCGACTTCCACGCCGGCCGGCGCGAGGGGCCCGAAGTCGTGCTCATCGGGGACGATCGGGACTTCGAGCCGGTGGAGCGCTTCGGCTGGGGGCTCGCGTGCTCGGTGGAGCACCGCGGCTGGGGGCGGTTCGACCACCCGGGGCGGCCCCGTCGGACCGGGCTGCGGCGGGCCGTCGGCGCTGCGCTGCTGGAGACCCGGACCGCCGGGGTCGGGTTCGCCATCGAGCAGCCGCAGATCCACCCCTTCGGAGACGAGACCTACTACAAGTTCGTGAGCGGCCGACACACCGTCCTGACCGGCGCCGCGGCGTTCGACACGGTCCCGATCTGTCCGCTGCCCCGGCACACCCCCGACCCCCGCCCCCGCCCCTTCGACCTCGTCGTCGCGCCGGCGGGGGAGGCGGCCGGTCTGCCGCCCTGCCTGGAGCCCTCGGACTGGCGCCTGGAGCGGCTGATCGACGACCCGGACGGCGGCGACGGCGTGGGGCTGTGGCGGAGGGTGACCCCGTGACGCGCAAGGTCGGCTTCTTCCGAACCCGCCGATTCCGCGCCGTCCTCCGGTTCTTCTCCCGCGCCGGCTTCGTCCTGTTCGTCGCCTGCTCCGTGCCCGCCCTGTGGCTGTTCCTCGCGGAGGCCGACGACCCGCTCTACTTCGGCGCCCTCGACCTGCACGTGGTCGCCGGCTGGGGCCTGCTCGCCATCGCGCTGCCGTCGCTGCTCGCGCACCTCTGGCTGACGGGCTCCCGGCCGCTGCTCCCGCTGCTCGTCGCGGCGGTGCCTCTGGTCGGGCTGTGGGCGTTCCTGGGGCTGGGCGGGGGCCTGCGCTACGCCCTCGACGGGTACCTGTACCCCGCGATCTCGGCCGGCTCGGCGGCCGGCTGGGCGGCCCTCGGCCTGGTCGCCACGGCGGCCGCGATGCAGGTCCTGCCCCGCCTCGAGAAGGCGGCGCCGACGCGGTGGTCAGGGCTCTGGCTGTCCCTCGCGGCGGGGACCGCGATCGGCCTGGGGCTGACCGCGATGGAGATCCGGGGCGACGCGCGGTGGGGCGCCGTGATCGGACACTCCGCGCTCGGTCTGCTGACGCTGGCCCTCATCGCCCCCCACTTCCGGGCGGTGCGCAAGCCCTTCAAGGGTCGACTCGGCGCGGCCGTCGGGGTGACGCTGCTCGCGTCCGCGCTGGTGGTCGGCGCCTGGGCGCTGCAGACCGATCGGACGTACTACTCGGGCTTCACCGAGGACGGCGCCGAGGCCCACTGGCGCACCCTGAGCACCGCGAAGGACGCGCTGCCGGCCGAGCCGATGCCCGCCGACGTGCTGGGCCGCTCGGCGTCGTGCGGGGAGGCCGGCTGTCACGAGGAGCTGGTCCGCCAGTGGGAGGGCAGCGCCCACCGGTTCTCGGCCGACAACGCCCTGTTCCGGGCGTCCGTCGCCCGCTTCGTCCGGGACCACGGGCCCGAGATCGCGATCTTGTGCGCCAACTGCCATGACCCCGAGCGGTCCCTCGGCGGCACGGTGCTGGAGGCGTACGCCGACGGCGACCCGCCTCCCGGCGACGGCGTCTCCTGCGTCGCCTGTCACTCCGCCTACGACGCGCCCACGCCGACCGGCAACGGCGTCGCGTCCTACCGCGTGCCGCGCACCTATCCGGGGGCCGACGAGGAGGAGCGCAACGCGCGGCTGATGGACGCCCCGCGCCTGCACCGCCAGAGCTTCCAGGCGTCGCGTCACCTGATGAGCGACGAGGGCTGCGGGGTGTGCCACCGGCTCGAGCTGGGGCTGGTGGGGGGCGGCACCGTGCTGATCGAGAACACCTACCGGGCAGAGGAGGATCCCGGCCCCGAAGTGGACCAGCGCACGGTCTCCTGTGGGCTCTGCCACATGCCGACCCGCACGCCGCAGGCCGGCGGCCGCATGGCCCTGTACGACCACCGCTGGCCGGGCATCAACGTCGACCTCGCCGCCTACGTCACGCACCCCGACGCCGACTTCGAGGCGCTCGCCGAGGTCCGCGAGCAGACCGAGATCATGATCGCCGGAGGGCTCGACCTGAGCCACCTGCCGGACTCGCTGGAGGACAACCCGGAATACGCGCGCTACGCCGAGCTGGCCGAGGGGCGCGGCCTGCTGAAGGTGGAGCTGAGCGCGGACCGCAGCGCCGACGGCATCGCCCTGGAGGTGCGGACCTCCAACCACCGCTCCGCCCACCGCTTCCCCATCGGCCCCTTCGATCTGCAGGAGGTCTGGATGGAGGTGACCGTGCGGCACCAGCGGAGCGGGGCGGTGCTCGCCCACGTCGGCGGACTGAGCGACGGCCGGGTCGACCCGGCCGCCCCTCGGCTGGGGGCCCGCGACCTCGACGTCAACGGGGAGCCGATCCGGGAGCACCGGCTGGACGAGCTCGCGTCGGTGGCGGACAAGCGCTCGCTGTGGCCGGGCGAGGTGACCACGGACCTCGTGACGCTGCCGGTCATCGCCGACGCGGGCCCGGTGGTCGTCGAGGTCGGCTGGAACTTCCGGCGGGCCAACCCAGACTTTGCCGCCTTCGCGTTGGGCGCGCCGGACGCGGGGGAGCGGTTCGGGGTGCACCGGATCGGAGGGGCCGAGCTGGCGCTCCCCTGAGCGCCGATCGGACGTCCCCCGGACCGCCCTTGCGTCGCCTGCTCCGCGGCGGCACCCTCCCGTGATGCGATCGCAACCGCTGTTTCTGCTTCCTTGCCTGCTGGCCTGCGCCGGCTGCCCGCCCCAGACGCTGTGCGCCGACGTCGATGAGATCTGCCTGGTCGCCGAAGAGCTCGGGGGCGCCATCCTGTCCGTCCGGGCCCTGGCCGACGACGACGTCTGGATGGTGGGGACGGAGGAGGATCCCGACACCTCCGGTCCGACCATGCTGCACTACGACGGATCCGGCTGGGAGTCGACCGTGCTGTCGGACCACCCCGGCGCCGAGCTGTGGTGGACGTGGCCCACCGAGGGCGTGGTCACCGCGGTCGGAAGCCAGGGGCTGATCCTCGAGGTGGACCGGGGTTCGGGCGAGGTCACCGTGTACGAGGGCCCCGAGCCGGAGGTGACGTTCTTCGGGGTCTGGGGGGCGGCCGCGGACGACGTCTGGGCCGTCGGCGGCGCCGTCGGCGAGGGCATCCCTCCCGTGATCTGGCGGCGCGACGGCGCCGGCTGGTCGGAGTACGTCTCGCCGGACGTCACGGGTGGCAACGGCAGCCTCTACTTCAAGGTGCACGGCACGGCGAGCGACGACGTCTGGATCGTCGGCGACTCCGGCACGATCCTCCACTGGGACGGCGCCGCCCTGAGCGAGACCGACGTGCCCGCGGGCATGGAGAACATGCGCTTCCTGACCGTGGACGTGGCCGGCGACTTCCCGGCCGTCGTCGGGGGGCTCGGCAGCGGAACGATCGTGCACTGGGACGGCGACGCCTGGGTCGACCGGTCGCCCGAGTTCGCGGGCGGCATCAACGGCGTCTGCAGCGGCGGCGGACGCCTCGTGGCGGCCGGCAACCAGGGCGCGATCCACCAGTGGGACGGCGACGTCTGGGAGTCGGACCTCTCGCCCGTGACGCTCCAGGACTTCCACGGCTGCGAGCTGACCCCGAGCGGCGACCTGTGGGCCGTCGGCGGACAGATCGTGAGCCGCCCGCTCAACGCTGGCGTGATCGCGTTCGAAGGTGAAGGTGGCGTCGCCGCCCTGCCGTGATCAGTTGCAGATCACGTCCACCGACGTGAAGCCGTCCGCGGCCGCGTTGATGGTGCCGGGGTCGTTGCACGAGCCTCCGGTGATGCCGAGGGTGAAGCTCCCCGGGACGAGGTTGGCGAACACCAGCGCGCCGGGGGTCGAGGACGTGTTGCCCTCGTTCCAGACGTCACCCGGCTCCTGGGCCCAGGCGGAGTCGTAGGCGGAGGACGGCGTCACCGTGACGCCCGCGACGCCGGTCCCGCCGGAGTCCTCGACGGAGATGGCGAGCGTCGCCTTCGTCGGATCCCGCGGGGTGCCGAACAGCCCGGTGTAGAAGCCGTCGAGGGTCGACCCGGTGAGCACGCCGATGGCGACGTCGTTGGTGGGACCGCTCAGATCGATCCAGAAGTCGGTGTCGAGGAACCCGCCGCCGGTCACCCGGATCCCCATCATCCCGCTGAAGCCGGGCCGCGCGAGCGTGTACAGGCCGCCGTTCGCGGTGGTGGTGGAGTTCGTCGCGTTGCCGATCTCCTCCACCGTCAGCCCGTCCACGCCTCCCGCGCCGACCTCCTCCACGATGCCGTTCACTTCGTTGGCGTCGGCCGCCGAGTCGTCGTCGTCGGGGGAGCTGTCGTCGTCGTCGACCGAGCTGTCGTCATCGTCTGCGCCGGAGTCGTCGTCATCGGCGGCGGAGTCGTCGTCGTCGGTGGC
>CAYQEG010000272.1:4784-9965 GCA_964416435.1 uncultured Rickettsiales bacterium | reverse complement strand
CTGGATCGTCACCCCGGGTTTATCTCCAGGTGTCACCTTTATCTCCACAGCACCGCCGCGAATGTCCCTATCTAACTGGGACCGGCGACTGTCACAAGATCAGACTCGCCGGGCGTGTTGATTGTCCGCCCCCCCGGGCAGATCGAGCCCGACCGGCCCGGGCTACAGCGGGGCGGCCTCCCCCTGGTAGGCTCGCCCGAGGGGAGGCTCCAGCCATGCCGCGTGGTCCCGCGACCCAACTGTTCGGGTTGGCGCTGCTTTGCGCCTGCTCCGCCGAATACCGGTTCGACTACGACCGCGACGGCTGGGAGGACATGGAGGACTGCGATCCCTCCGACCCGTCGATCCACCCCGACGCCGACGACGCCGTGGGGGACGGCATCGACCAGGACTGTGACGGCGCCGACGGCACCGCGGTCCCGGCCGTCGCGATCTACCCTCCGTCGCCCCGGACCACCGACCAGCTGCTGCTCCAGGTCGTCACCGAGGCCCCGGCGTGGGAGGTGAGCTGGTCGCTCGACGGGGAGCCCCAGCCGGCTTGGGACGGGCAGACGTTCATCCTGGCCGAGCTCACCGAGCGCGGGCAGGTGTGGCGGGCGTCGGTCACCACGCTGACGTCGGCCGGCACCGAGACCGCCACCGCGTCGGTGGACGTGACGATCGCCAACACCCCGCCGACCGCGTCGCTGGTGGTCGGCCTCGACCCGCTGGTGGCCGAGGGGGACGTGCTGGCGGTCGGGATCGGCACCGACGACCCCGACGACGACCTCGTGTCCCTCGCCTGGTCCTGGCGGGTGGACGGGGAGCCGATCGCGGACCAGGACGGCCCCCAGCTCAGCTCTGCGTTCTTCGACAAGGGGCAGACCGTCGAGGTCGCGGTCACCCCCGACGACGGCATCGACTCGGGGGCGACGCTCCTCTCCAACGCCGCCCTGGTCGTCAACACGCCGCCGGCCCTGCAGGGGGTGACCCTCGATCCCCCGACCGGCACGGTCCAGACCCTGTTCACCTGCGTGCCGATCGGCTGGTCGGACCCCGATCCCGCCGACCCGGAGTCGATCCAGTTCGAGTGGTACGTCGGCGGCGAGCTGACGGGGACCGACGACCAGCTGGCGGCGCCGGAGTTCAGCAAGCACGACGTCGTCCAGTGTCGGGCGACGCCGGTCGACGACGAGGCGGCGGGCGCGATGGAGATCGGGCCACAGATCGTGATCGACAACGCACCGCCAGTCGTCTCGGCCGCGTCGCTCGAGCCGATCGACCCCACCGAAGCCACCACCCTGAGCATCGCCGGCATCGGGTTCAGCGACGCCGACGGTGACCCCGAGGACTACCTCGCCGACTGGTACGTCGACAACGTGCTGGTCGCCACGAACAGCGCCACGCTCCCCCCGACGCTCTTCGACAAGGGGGACGTCGTGCACGCCGAGGTGCGCCCGTGGGACGGCGAGTCGCTGGGCGATCCCGTGCTGACCGGCTCGCTGACGATCCTCAACACGACCCCGGCGGTCGCCTCGGTCGCGATCCTGCCGGCCGTCGCCTACCACGGGGACGTCCTGACGGCCGTGCCGACGGGCTACGACGACCCGGACCCGGCGGACGTCGAGGGGTACCAGGTCCAGTGGTTCGTCGACGGCCTGCCGACCGGACCGGACGACCTGGAGCTGCCGGCCAGCTTCTTCGCGCGAGACGCGGTCGTGACCGTCGAGCTGACCCCCGACGACGGCGAGGCGACGGGCCCGCCGACGACCTCGGCGCCGCTGACGATCAGCAACACCCCGCCGACCGTCGCCGCCGTCTCGATCTCGCCGCTGGAGCCGCGCACCGGCGACACCCTCACCGCCGTGCCCGTCGGCTGGTCCGACCCCGATCCCGCGGACAGCGAGGGCTACGTCTTTGCCTGGACGGTCGGCGGCCTGCCCGCCGGCGCCAACTCGCCGGAGCTCGACCCCGCCGCGTTCGCCAAGGGGGACGAGGTCACCGTGACGATCACGCCCGACGACGGCACCGATCCGGGGGCGACGGTCGCGTCCCCGACCGCCGTGATCGTCAACACCCCGCCCGGCGCCCCCGTGGTGCAGATCACGCCGGCCCTGCCGCTGAACACCGACGAGCTGCTCTGCGAGGTCGCCGTCGACGCGGTGGACGCCGACGGCGACCCGCTGGAGTACGACTTCCTGTGGATCGAGGACGGCTTCGGCACGCCCTACACCACGCCGACGCTGCCGGTGGAGCAGACCGACTGGTTCGAGGTCTGGGAGTGCGTGGTGACCGCGGACGACGGCGACGAGCCCGGCGAGGCCGGCTCCGCCGAGGTCGAGATCGGCCAGAACTGCGACATCGACGAGGACCTGGGCGTCGCCGAGGTCTGCGGCGGGGACGACTGCGACGACGACGACCCGCTGGTGTTCGCCGCTCAGACGGAGACCTGCAACGGGATCGACGACGACTGCGACGGCTACGCCGACCAGGACGCCGGCTGCCCGTGCGACGTGGCCTACCGGGAGGAGCACAGCTACCTGTTGTGCGGCAGCGACCTCTCCTGGGGCGACTCCCGAGACGCGTGCCTGGCCGTGGGCTACGACCTGGTGACGATCGAGGACTCGAGCGAGGGCAGTTGGCTGCGGGACGAGGTCTCGCTCTACCCCCCCCAGCCGCACGCCCTGATCCCGGCGAACCAGTGGTGGATCGGGCTCAACGACCAGACCGAGGAGGGGACCCTGGAGTGGGCGTCCGGCGCCGAGGTGACCTACGTCGCCTGGGACGGGGGTGGCGGCGGCTACAACCACGCCGGCTCGGACTGCGCCGGGCTCGCGACCCACGCCTCGGGACCCATCTGGCCCTGGACGAGCTGCGGCACCGCCCGGCGCTACGTCTGCGAGAACCTGCCCTGACCCCGGCTCCGTCGCCCGACGGCGGCGTCAGGGTGTCCCCAACCCCTCCGCCCGACCCTTGAGGGCCGCCGTCTCCTCGCGCAGCCGCAGCTGGAGCTCGGCCCCGAACCGTCGCTCCACGGTGCGGGTGAACGGCCCCGCGACCAGCAGCTCCACCCGGAACGACGTCCCCCCGTCGGCCCGCCGCTCGAAGGTCCGGCAGCGCTGGCCGTAGGCGAACGCGGTGGTCGCGCCCCGGTCGCGCCAGCAGAACCGGGTCGGCCGCTCCACCTCCATCACCAGGTGAGGGGCTCGCCGGGTCCGCCCGCCGAGCACGATCTCCGCCACCATCCGGCTCCCGGGCTTCGCCGGCCCGTCGATGGCGGTGAGCCAGGGGTTCCACGCCGGGTACGAGGCGAAGTCCGCCACCACGTCGAAGACGACCTCCGGCGGGGCGTCGATCTCGGCCTCGGCCACGAACACGACCGACCGGGCGAACTCCGCGGCGTCCCGGGACGCGGTGTTGTGGGCGCACCCGCCGAGCAGGGCGAGCAGGACGAGGGCTGTGGCAGACGAGCGGACGAGCATCGGCGGGGGATCCTACCGGCCCGGCGAAGGCGCCTCTTCGTGGAAGGAGCCAGCGCTCAGAGGGCCGCGCCGCAGCCGCCACCGACGGCGGCGTCGTGGGCGTTGAGGCGTTCGCAGAAGCCGCACCGGGTCGTGATCAGTTGGCGCGTCGCCTCCAGCGCCGGCCCGCCGACCAGCTGCGCGAGGTCCGTCAGGAAGCCGACGAGGCCTTCCTCCGCGCCTCCGCCCAGGACGCCGATCGCCGCCCCCATGCAGAGGACCTTCGTCTCGCCGGGTCGGATGTGCTCGGCGGAGAGGTAGCGCCAGGGTAGCCGGCCTCCCGCGCCGCCGAGGCTGCTCGCCCAGACCAGCGCTCCGGGCGTCACCACGAACCCCGGCTTGCCCATCCCCATCGACGAGGCCATCCGCCTGACTCGGGCCGTGGTGGTCCCGTTCTTCGTCCACCGGCTGCACGGCGACGAGGCGTTCGCGCGCTGGGTCAGCGTGCAGTACGGCGAGCAGGAGCCGGCCCTGAGCATCGACGTGCGGGGCGAGTAGGGTCCCTCCGGAGATCAGCCGGCGGAGAGGCCGAGCCGGCGACGGACGTCGACGACGATCACCTTCGCGTCGATCTCCAGCAGGCCGAGCACGTCGAAGGCGGAGCAGCCCAGGTCGGCGGCGTCGGGATCCTCGGGGTGCCAGCCCGCTCGGTCGACGATCTTGCGGGCCGCCTCCATGCAGTAGGCGAGCCTGGTCTCGGTCGGCGCCGACCCGGGTGCGTGGTGGTAGCCGATCGCCTGGGCGGTGGCGTCTGGCAGCCCCCAGGTGGCCGCCAGCTCCATCCCCAGCTCGCCGTGGATCCGCTCGACCACGCGATGCTGAAGCGCCGGGTCGGACTTCAGCGCGTCCGGGAGGAGGCGCCGCGCGCGCCGCATGAGGCCAAAGCCGAGCGCCCACCCCACGTCGTGGAGCACGCCCGCCGTGAACGCCGCGTCGTCGTTCAGCTTGACCCGGTGGGCCACTCCGTGGGCAGCGAGGGCGACGCCGACCGCCCGCTCCTGCAGCCGGGCCGTGAGGGTCGGATCGCCCGGGACCACGAGCACCTCCGAGGCCGCGGCGATCATCAGGACCTGGTTGATCCCCCGGAGCCCGATCCGCGTCAGCGCCATGCGCAGGCCGCCGATCCCCTCGCGTCCACCGTACAGCGGCGAGTTGGCCAGCTTGAGCAGGTTGGCGGTCAGCGGAGGGTCCCGCTCGATCACGGCCGACAAGCCGATGAACGACGAGTTGGGATTGCGGGTCAGGTCGATCGCCTCCCGCACCGTCGTCGGCATCAACGGAGGCTTGAACTCGCCCCTCCTGATGACCTCCAGGAAGACCTCTCGCGCCTGTTCGATGACGCCGTCGTCACCCCCGCCCCCGGGCCGGGGCCGGTCGGCACCGTCGCGCTCGATCTCAGGGCGCCCGCGGTTCCATCGGGTCATGGCTGCCTCCGTCCTCCTTCATCGGCTGGTTCGACGGCAAGCTGAGCGCCCGAGCCCCACGGGGCCTACCCCCGGAGACGCGCGCGCCGCGACCCGTTCACGACGGTCGACACCGAGGCCGACCGGTACGACTCGACCGTCGCGTGGTGGGCGAGCGCCCTCGCGCGGGAGTTGAACACGCGGCGCGGCCCCCCCCGCGCCCGGGGGGCCCGCCGAGCCCCCGCGCCCCCCGACCCCCCCCCGGGCCCCCCCCCCCC
>CAYQEG010000272.1:0-4774 GCA_964416435.1 uncultured Rickettsiales bacterium | reverse complement strand
CCGCGGCCGCCGGGGCCCGCGCCCCCGTGGGGGGGGGGGGGCGCGCCCGCGCGGGGGGGGGGGGCGGGCGGCGCGCGCCCGGCGGCGCGTTCGAGCCAGGAGGAGCAGCGGGACCAGGCTCGCGCCGGCGGGCGCCCCGCCGGCCTCGCACCCGCACCCCACGCCCGGCGCCGGCTCGCCCCCGCCGCCGGGCGGTTCGTCGAGCACGCCGTCGCAGTCCTCGTCGACCGTGTTGCCGGGGATCTCGTCGGCGGCGGGGGAGATCTCGGGGTCCTCATCGTCGCAGTCGAGGTCGCTGGCGACGTAGCCCTCGGGCTGCCCGCAGCCGGGGTTGTCGGGGTGGGGGCCGGCGGCGGAGCCGTGGCCGTCCTCGTCGGCGTCGATGTACCAGTCGAACGCCTCCAGGCCGTCGTCGATCTCGCCGTTGCAGTCGTTGTCGAGGTCGTCGCAGGACTCCGCGATGCCGGGGCCGGCGCGCGGCTCGTCGTCGTCGCAGTCGCCCTCGCACGGGGCGTAGGTGTCGGCGTCCTCGTCGGCCTCGGACGACGGGACGAGGCCGTCGCAGTCGTCATCCAGGCCGTTGCAGGCCTCCTCGGCGCCGGGGAAGCGGCTCGCGTCCGTGTCGTCGCAGTCGCCGCCGCCGTGGAAGGGGGGCGGGTGGCCGTCCCCGTCGTCGTCGAGGTCGGTGCAGTCGGGGTCGCCGTCCCCGTCGAGGTCGTCGAAGCCGTCGACCAGGTCGCCGTCGCAGTCGCTGTCGACCGCGTCGCAGTCCTCGTCGGCGCCGGGGTAGACCGCCTCGTCGAGCGGATCACAGTCGTCGACGTCGGCGCTCCCGTCGGCGTCGTCGTCCGGGTCGGTGCAGTCGGGGTCGAGGTCGCCGTCGGTGTCGTCGAAGTCGTCGACCAGGTCACCGTCGCAGTCGCTGTCGATGTCGTCGCAGGACTCGGGGGCGTCGGGGTAGATGTCGTCGTCCTCGTCGTCGCAGTCACCGTCGCCGACGGTCGATCCGTCGCCGTCCTCGTCGGTCAGCGCGTCGCAGCCGCACGACTCCGACAGGGAGAACGAGCCGTTGAAGTGCAGGAAGCCGAAGGTGTTGGCCTCCTGCTCGAAGCGCCCGTCGGCGTCGTCGAAGCCCAGGTCCGGCAGGCCGCAGTAGCCGGCCAGCGCGACCTCCATGCGGCAGGTGCCGTCGAGGTCGCACGAGACGACGTCGTGGACCTCCACGCCGCAGCCGTCAGCGTCGTCGGACGCAGAGACGTCGGGGGAGCAGGCTTCGCCGTCGCAGCCGATCTCGGCCGAGAAGCTCGCGATCTCGCCGCCCCAGGCGTCGAGCATCAGCCAGGCGTCCCCGTCGCGGGCGCCATCCAGCCCCCGGAAGCTCCAGGTCAGCGGCTCGAGGATCTCGTCGCCGTCCATCACCGCGTAGTTGCGCACGCTGACGTCGTCGAACGTCCAGGTGACCTCGAACAAGGGGGAGCCGTCGTCGAGGTAGGGGTCGACCACGTCCTGTCCGAAGTCGGCCGCGCCCGCGCCCCCGAGCTGGATGAACCCGTCGGGCCCCTCCTGGTCGCCGTCCACCACCGCGTAGTCGAGCACGTGCCACGACGCGACGAAGTCCGCCGCGATCTGGTCCTCGTCGCCGTCGACCATGCCGATGTGCTCCACCTCGAAGCTCAGGTCGGTGTCGTTGAACCAGAGCACCACGAAGGCGCGGAGGTGCTCGTCGATCGCCGCCTCGAGGCCGGCGGCGGCGCTGTCGTCGTCATCGACCGCGTCGTCGTCGTCGACCGCATCGTCGTCATCGACCGCGTCGTCGTCGTCGACCGCGTCGTCGTCGTCCCGGGGGGGCGTCGTACAGGCGAGGGGGAACAGCAGCGCCAGCAGCACCGCGAAGTGGCGAAGGGACATGGAACCTCCCGATGGGGTTTTCCCACGGGAGGGCGCGTCACCGCAATGGCCGTCGCGGGCCCGGTTCTGCTCAGATCGCGGCGGCCAACCGGGTCCCCTGGTCGATGGCGCGGCGCGCGTCGAGCTCCGCCGCCTCGTCCGCGCCGCCGATGAGGGTCACCTGGACACCGGCCTGCTGGAGCGGCTCGACGAGCTCGCGGGCGGGCACCTGGCCGGCGCAGATGACGACGTTGTCGACCTGCAGCACCCGGGTCTCGTCGCCCGTCGTGAGGTGCAGGCCGACGTCGTCGATCCTGGTGTAGCTGCACTGGGACAGCATCTCGACGCCCCGGTTGCGCAGGGCGGTGCGGTGGATCCAGCCGGTGGTCTTGCCCAGGCCGGCGCCGAGCTTGCCGGTCCTCCGCTGGCAGAGGGTGACCTTGCGCGGGGGGGTCGGCGGGGCGGTCGGCTTGAGGCCGCCCCGCACCGAGAAGTCCCGGTCGATGCCCCACTCGTCGAGGTAGGCGTCGATCGGCTCGGCGTCGGTGTGCGCGTGGGTCAGGAACTCGGCGATGTCGAAGCCGATGCCTCCGGCCCCGATGATGGCGACGGTCTCGCCGACCTCGGCGCCCCCGAGCACGTCCAGGTAGGAGAGCACGGAGGGGTGGTCGATGCCGGGGAGGCTGATCTGGCGGGGGTGCACGCCGGTGGCGAGCACGACCTGGTCGAAGCCGGTGCGCAGGTCGTCGACCGTGGCGCGGGTCTGCAGCTTGAGGTCGACCCCGGTCAGCTCGATGCGACGGGCCCAGTAGCGGAGGCTCTCACCGAACTCGTCCTTGCCGGGGATCTTCTTCGCCAGGTTGAACTGGCCGCCGATGCGGTCCGACGCCTCGAACAAGGTCACGGCGTGGCCCCGCTCGGCCGCGGTGGTGGCGTACGCGATGCCCGCCGGGCCGGCGCCCACGACCGCGACCTTCTTCGCCCGCTCGGTCGGCTCGACGACCACCTCGGTCTCGTAGCAGGCGAGCGGGTTGACGAGGCAGGTGGCGCGCTGGTTGCTGAAGATGAGGTCGAGGCAGGCCTGGTTGCAGGCGATGCAGGTGTTGATCTCGTCGGTGCGGCCGGACTGCGCCTTGAGGACCCAGTCGGCGTCGGCGAGGAGCGGGCGGGCCATCGACACCATGTCCGCGTCGCCGGAGGCGAGCACCGACTCGGCGACGTCCGGCATGTTGATCCGGTTGGAGGTGACCAGCGGGATCGAGACCTCCCCCTTGAGCCGGGCGGTGACCCAGGTGAAGGCAGCCCGCGGGACCATCGTCGCGATGGTCGGCACCCGGGCTTCGTGCCAGCCGATGCCGGTGTTGATGATCGAGGCGCCCGCCTGCTCGATGGCCTTCGCCAGCGCGACGATCTCCTCCCAGGTGGAGCCGTCCTTGACCAGGTCGAGCATCGAGAGCCGGTAGATGATCACGAACTCGTCGCCGACCTCCTGCCGGATCTTCTTCACGATCTCGACCGGGAACCGCATGCGGGCGGGGTACTCGCCGCCCCAACCGTCGCTCCGCTTGTTGGTCTTGCTGACCAGGAACTCGTTGATGAGGTAGCCCTCGGAGCCCATCACCTCGACGCCGTCGTAGCCGGCCTCCTTCGCGAGGCGGGAGCAGCGGGCGTAGTGATCGATGGTGCGGCGCACGCCCCGGGGGCTCAGCGCGCGGGGCTTGAACATCGAGATCGGGGACTTGATCGCCGACGGGGCGACGCTCATCGGCTGGTATGCGTAGCGGCCGGCGTGGAGGATCTGCATGGCGATGGCGCCGCCGTGCTCGTGCACCGCGTCGGCGACGGGCCGGTGCTTCCAGACCTCGTAGGGGTTGGACAGCTTGGCCGCGAACGGCTTGAGCTGGCCGGCGCGGTCGGGGGCGATGCCGCCGGTGACGATGAGGCCCACTCCGCCCCGGGCACGGGCGCCGAAGTAGGCGGCGAGCTTGGTGAGGCGGCCGCGCTCCTCTTCGATCCCGACGTGCATCGAGCCCATGAGCACGCGGTTGCGCAGCGTCAGGTGGCCGACCTGCAGGGGAGCGAGCAGGTGGGGGTAGGCGGCGTCGGTCATCAGGCGGCCGCGGACTTCGTCGCGCGCTTCTCGATGGGGCCGATGAGCCAGTGGGCGGTCAACGAAGCGACGATGTCCCCCGAGGCGTCCTTGATGTGCCCCTTGACCAGGTACTCCTTGCGCTCGGAGGTCGCCGGGATCTCCGTGGTGCACTCGCCGGTGAGCAGGCCGCGCGCCTTCTTGTGGTACTCGATCGACAGCCCCTTGAGGATGCCCCGCGCGTCGCTCGGCATGCCCGACAGCACGGCCAGGCCGGTGGTGATCTCGCCCAGGTTGCACAGCGCGATGGCGTGCACGCAGTCGAGGTGGTTGCGGACCTTCTTGCGGTCCTTGAGCAGCACCCGCGCGTAGCCGGGGCCGAGGTCGTCGACGAGGGCGCCCATGCTCCCGGTGTACGGCGCCATGCGGCCGACGATCTTGCTGAACAGGCGCTTGCCGCCGGGGATTCCCGACAGCTTGTCCCACGTGGTGCTCACTCGCTCGCTGACCGACATCGACATGACTCTCTCCTGATGGGGCCCGGAAGGTAGCAATGAATGACCGTTCAGTCAGCTTGGTTCCGAGGGTCCGCCCGCGTGTGGCGGCGGAGGTGGACCGCCGCAGCGGGGGGGAACGCGCCGTTCGGGCGCGGTGCGGCGGGGGTGGACCGCCACAGCGGGGGGGGAACGAGCCGTTCGGGCGCGGTGCGGCGGGGGTGGACCGCCACAGCGGGGGGGGAACGAGCCGTTCGGGCGCGGTGCGGCGGGGGTGGACCGCCACAGCGGGGGGGGAACGAGC
>CAYQEG010000271.1:0-10084 GCA_964416435.1 uncultured Rickettsiales bacterium | reverse complement strand
ATCGGGCCGCGGGGCGGAGGAGGCGTGGTCAGAAAGCCTGGGCGGCACAGTCAGCAGCAGTCCGGTGGCGTTGGTGTGTTCCGTGGACTCCTGGGTCGCGGCCCCAGTTGCCTGGCAAGAGCACGTGGAGTCGGTGTGACTCCGGAGTTGGCACGCGTCGTCGCTCATGGCCCCTTCCTTCTTCGCTTGATCGCCGCGAGCCTCCCCAAGGGCACGGGGACGGTCTCTCTCCGCCCCCACGTCGACATCACGTCGATGGCCAACACGCGACGGCGATTTTTTTCCTTCTTGTCACTGTGCCGCCCAGGTTGTGTGACCACGGATCCGACAGGCCCGCGGTCCAAGGTCAAGGAGCGAGGAGCGGAGCATGTCGAGTCCATGTGACCGACGAGCGACGCTGAGATCGGGGCGCGGGACGGAGGAGGCGTGGTCAGAAAGCCTGGGCGGCACAGTCAGGCAGGTAGTTGCGCCGGGTAGGGGGTTCGTCTCGATGTCGATTCTACGATCAGGTCGTGTGGGAGGGACACGGCACCGCCAATACTCGGTCATCGATATGACCAGTTGACTGGTGCCTTGCGCAGTCGGGGCTCTCGTCCTCGCCTTTGGGGGGCCGCCTTCGGGGACGCAAGCGACGACGTCGCGGAGCGCCAGACAGGTGCCGATCTCCGATCTCGCGCGGTAGGGTCCGGAGTTCATGCAGCCCCTCTCCCTCGTCCGCCGGACGCCCCTGGCGCTGGCCCTCCTGCTCTGCGCCTGCCCCCCCCAGGAGGAGCCGGAGCCGGATCCCAACCTGACCGACGACGAGTGCGGCACGCTCGGGGACACCCGGTGCGCCGAAGGCATCACCTGGCAGTCGTGCGACAGCTCGGGCTACTGGTACACCGAGGACCAGTGCCTCGCGAGCGAGGTCTGCTCGCTGCAGCTGGGCTGCGTGCAATGCGAGCCGCTGTCCGGGCGGCTGTGCGTCGGTGACGCGGTCCACACCTGCAACCCCGACGGCACCATCGGCGGCACGGTCGAGACCTGCGCGGTCGGCATGTGCGAGTACGGCCACTGCGTCGACGAGGACTGCCCCGACGGGACCGACCTCATCTACGTCGTCGACACCTCGTACAACCTGCTGCGGTTCGACCCGCGGGAGGACGCGTTCAGTTTCGAGCTGCTGGGCGACCTGGGCTGCCCCGCCAGCGCCGCCTGGCCCGGCTGGGGTTCGGGCACCGCGACCCCGTTCTCGATGTCCGTCGACCGCAACGGCGTCGCCTGGATCCTCTACAGCAGCGGAGAGATCTTCCACGTCCCGGTCGACAACGTCGACGCCTGCCAGGTGTCGTCGTTCGAGCGCGGCACCGAGGGCTTCGAGCTGTTCGGCATGGGGTTCGTGGCGGACTCCATCGGCTCGGACCAGGAGACGCTGTTCGTCGCCGGCGGCACGGTCGAGCAGATGCAGGCCCACGCCACCGGCCGGCTGGCGTCGATCCACCCCGAGACGGTGCAGCTGGCGCCGATCGGCTACCTCTCGCCGTCCGAGCTCGGCCCGGAGCTGACGGGCACCGGCGGCGGCGAGCTGTTCGCCTACTTCCCCGGCGTCTCCCAGGCCACGGTCGCGCTGGTCGACAAGACCACCGGCCTGAACATCGAGACCTGGGCCATCCCGCCGCTGCCCGGCCAGGTCAGCGCCTGGGCGTTCGCCCACTGGGACGGCCAGTTCTTCATCTTCGTCTCGTTCCTGGACCCGATCGACGGCCAGGTCCACCAGGTCCAGCGGCTCGATCGTGCCACCGGTGTGACCGACATCGTCGTACCCAGCTCCCCGTACCGCATCGTCGGCGCGGGGGTCTCTACCTGCGCGCCGTTCGTCCTCGAGTAACGCCGCAGCGGGTCGTCCGACGGAACAGAGCGGGCCCCCGCGGGTTCGTCGTCCCCGACATTGCGGTACCTGCTATATGGGCGCATCGCTCAGGAGAAGTAGTCATCAAACTGCCCACCAACGACACCAAGCGCCGCAGCAAGATCGCTCTACCGGCCCAGGTCGACGTCGCCATCGTAGGCGCCGGCCTGGGCGGACTCGGGGCCGCTGCCTGGCTCGCCCGGCACGGCAAGAGCGTGGCCATCTTCGACAGCCACTACGTGGCCGGCGGCTGCGCCACCATGTTCGCGCGCGGGAGCAAGTCCGAGCGCTATCTGTTCGACGTCGGCTTCCACTACGTGGGCGAAGCCGGCCCCGGGGGCGAGTTCGAGCGGCAGCTGCGCCCCCTGGACATCGACCTCGACTTCGAGCCCCTCGACCCCGACGGGTTCGACGTGTTGCTCTACCCGGGACTGGAGTTCCGCACGCCGATCGGCGTCGACGCCTACCGGCAGCGGCTGCTCGAGCACTTCCCGGCGGAGCGCCGGGCCATCGACAAGTACATGCGCCTGATGACGCAGATCGATGGCCTGGTCGACATCATGTGGAAGCACGGCTTCGAGATGAGCGTGGCCGCGATCTTCGAGTTGCTCCTCAAGGTGCCGATCGCAACGATCAACAGCCGCACCACGCTGGGCGGCTACCTCGACCGGATCACGAAGAACCCGGCCCTCAAGGCGGTGTTGATGGGGCCGCACGGGGACTACGCCCTGCCCCCCAGCAAGGTCAGCATCCACCTGCATTGCGCCCTCGTGATGCACTACCTCAAGGGCGCCTACTACCTGCGCGGGGGCGGCCAGGGCATCGCCGACGAGCTCGCCGACACCGTCGAGGCGGCTGGCGGCACCGTGCACCTCCAGTGCCCGGTGGACGAGATCCTGGTGGAGAACGGCCGAGCCGCCGGAGTGCGGGTCTCCCCCCGGGGCGGCGAGCCCGTGGACATCCGGGCCCGCGCCGTCGTCTCCAACGCCGACATCACAAAGACGATGACCGAGCTGGTCGACCCGCGGCACCTGCCGGCCCGGGCGGTCAAGAAGGCGAAGAGCTACGAGTGGCCGGATGGCCTCTTCATCGCCTGCCTGGCGATCAAGGACGACCTGGCCGCCCGCGGCTTCGGCAGCTGCAACTACTGGCAGTTCGACACCTACGACGTCGAGTCGATCTACGGGGACAACGCCCGGGGCGGCCGGCCCAACGTCTCGGCGGCGTACGTGACGTCGGCGACGCGCAAGGATCCGTCCGGCAGCGGCCACGCTCCGCCGGGGGTGGAGACGGTCGAGGTGATGACCGTCCTGCCGGCCGACCCGCAGGTCTGGGGGCTCGAGCCCGACGACCTGGTCGGCGACAAGTACCGCAAGAAGCCCGAGTACATCGCTCGCAAGCAGCGGGTCGAGGACGAGCTGGTGCACCGGCTCGACAACCTGTTCCCGGGCAGCGGGCAGCACATCACGTTCCGCGAGTCGGCGACCCCGCTGAGCCACAACCGCTACACCAACACGACGGCCGGCGGCGGCTACGGGATCGCGGCGACGCCGTCGCAGTTCGGGCCGGGGCGGCCCGGCCCGCGGGGGCCGCTGGAGGGGCTGTACCTGGCCGGCGCGAGCATGCGCACCGGGCACGGCATCCTGGCGACGCTGAGGTCGGGACGGGTCGCGGCCGAGGCGCTCGCGGGCGACCTCGGGGATCCAATCGGGGGCTGAAGCTTCGAAGGGTGCACCGACCGGGGGGCCCTCCCGGACGATGCCGCGACGCTAAAGCGTCATTCGAGGTTGGAGGCGACGACGTCGAGGCCGTCGAAAGCCTCGCCGAGCAGCTCGACGAGCTTGTCGGCGATTTCGCCGATCACCGTGATCGAGACCAGGGCGATACTGCAAAGGATGACGACGTACTCGGTCATCGCCTGGCCGCGCTCGTCTTCGTGCAGAAGACGGAACACGCGGCGGACGCGATCGAGTGGGCGCTCATGGACCATCGGACCTCCTGTTCAAGGAGACCTACGGGGCGAGACGCCAGTCCATTTCACAAATCCTTGACAAACGCCGCGGACCCTGGGGGGCAGCGTCCGCGTCGCTCGATCAGTCGCCCTGCATGATCAGGAGCCACGAGCCGCCCTGGCGGATCAGCGCGGCGGAGCTGGCCTCCGGGACGTCCATCGCCAGGAAGTCGCCCTTCACCTCGATGTCGCGCTCGTCGTCGCCGGACCGCTCCTTGAGGGTGCGGCTCTCGTTGAACACGACGATCGCGCGCCTCGCCGGGTACTCCAGCGGCGCCGTCTCCGGCGGCTTCCCCTTGCGGTGCAGGTGGAGCTTGCCGGCCACGATGACGAGGACGTCGAGATTGCCGTCGGCGTCGAAGTCGCCGATGAACCAGTCGTCCAGCGGGTCCTCCCCCTCCCAGCCCTTGGGCCCGAGCAGCCGGTTGGCGCCGAGCACCTCGAACGGGCCGGAGTTCTGGCCGCTCGCCTGGGTGAGCACGTCGTCCAGCTCCTTGGGATAGACCTGCTCCCAGGCGTACTCGCCGATCTCGCTGTGCAGGTACAGGGCGATGGGGTGGTCGGTGCCGACGAGCAGGTGGGCGCCGGACGCGCGGCCCATGGTGCGACGCTTCGCCAGGTCGGGCTGCTCGACGGTGACGGCGACGTCCTCGGCCTGGCTGAGGTAGACGTCGTGCCAGCTCGACGGGGGGAACTGCCCCGTCTCGTGGAACGCGAGGAAGACCTCCGGCAGGCGCACGATGAGGTCGTCGTCCCCGTCGCCGTCGAAGTCGGCGATCCAGTGGCGGGACGCCTTGTGGCCGAAGCGACCCTCCAGGAACGACTGCCATCGGTCGTCGAACTGAACCGGGCCCTCGACCGTCTCAGGGGCGGCCTCGGCGGGCGCCTCGTCGGCCGGGGCCTCGCCGTCGGGAGCGGCCTCGCCTTCGGGTGCGGCTTCGTCGCCGGCGTCTTCCGAGTCGGGGGCGGCCTGGGGCTGCTGGGCGCCCCCGCAGCCGAGGAGCAACGCGAGCAGGAGGATCGGGGTGCGGCTCTGCATGAGGGCGTTATACGCGCCTCGCCGGGGTCACGCCCAGTACAGGAGGGCGTCGCCGGCGCGGGAGCGGGCCGCGAACCCGCCGAGGGTCCAGCGGGTGTGGGGGCCGCCGACCTCGGTGACGCGGTGGAACAGGCGTCCGCCGTCGAACACGATCATCTCCCCGACCTCCAGCTCGACGACGACGCTGCTGAAGCGGCGCTCGGTCTCGGCCGCGTCGAGCAGCTGGCCCGGGGCGGTCGGGATGTCCGGGTCGCCCCAGCGGAGCGAGAAGATCTCGAGCTCGCCGCCGGACTCGGCCGCGCGGAGCGGGACGAAGAAGCTGATCTGGTCCGCCTGGTCGAGCTGGTCGCGCAGGCCGTCGTACGCGGGGGTGCCGTAGAAGAAGTTGCCGGCGTGGAGCCCGAACCCGTTGCCCGGGGCGACGCCTCGCACCGTGAACGGGGAGAAGCCGCGGCCGTCGGGCGCGCGGGCCAGCCGGGCGGGGTGGGGGCCGGCGAGGGCGTCGAGCACCCGGTGGATGCGCTCGAACAGGTCGAGGCCTGCGAACACGTCCTGTGCTTCCCGGACGAAGCGGGCGGCGCAGGCCAGGTAGTGGTCGGCCGACGGGCCGCCCGGATCCACCCCGTTGGGGGCGAGCCCGTTGCCGAAGATCAGGTTGTCGGCGCGGTCCATGACCGGCCTGCTCTGGGGGGTCCAGAGCAGCTCGTCGTCGTGGTCGAGGCGGTTGAGGGCCGGTCCCAGCTCGTCGGGATCGAGGGCCCCGGAGACCACCGCGACGTCCAGGCTGGAGTCGTACAGCTCCCCGATGACGTCGCCGCTCGGCAGCGCGTCTGCGTCCTCGAAGTGGCGGACCCTCAGCTCGAACGGCCCGCCGCCGGTGCAGGCTCGGCGCAGCTTCATGGCCCGACGCTACCACCGGGGCCCAGCCTCGCAGCACCTCCCGGGATCACCTACCGTGGCGGGATGTTGACCGCCGAGCAGCGAGCTACCTACGCCGCCGACGGCTTCGTGCTCCTGCGCGGGCTCCTCGACCCCGAGTGGGTGCGCTCCCAACGCGACGGCATCCGGGCTGCCTTCGAGCGCAATCGGCCCGCCCCGGACGAGATCACCCGGCCGCTGACCGCCTACGAGGAAGCGTTCATCCAGGTGGTCAACATGGGCCTGACCGAGCCGGCGGTGCGTCGGCTCACCTGGTCCGAGCGGCTCGGCCGGGTGGCGGCGGAGCTGATGGGGGCGACGGGGGCCCGGATCTTCATCGAGGACGCGATGTTCAAGGAGCCGGGCCGGGGGCACACCCCGTGGCACCAGGACGGCAGCTGCCTGCCCATGGAGCCGAAGCAGATGGTGACCGCGTGGGTCCCGCTGGTGCCGATCGAGGCGGGCGGCGGGCGGCTGCGGTTCGCGCGGGGATCCCACGCCCTGGGACTCGTCGGGCCGGTGGACATCACCGAGGAGACCGACGCCGCCTTCGCCGCCCTCATCGAGGCGCGGGGGATGGAGGTCGTCGAGCTGCCGGAGATGGAGCCGGGGGACGTGAGCTTCCACGCCGGCGCCACCATTCACGGCGCCCTGCCGAACACGACCGACGGGATGCGGGAGCTCATGGCGGTCCACTACTTCGCCGACGGGGCCCGGATCGGCGAGCTGGACAACGACACGCGGCGGAACCTGGTGGCGCACCTCGCGCCCGACCTGAAGACTGGAGACCTGGCGGACGCGGAGCCCTGGCCGCTGGTCTATCGGAGCGAGCGATGAACGGACAGATCGACGCGACGCTGCTGCCCGACGAGGCGCCGTGCAGCCTGCGAATCCAGGACGGGGCGGTGGCCGGACCGCTGGCCGGGCATGGCCCGCCGCTGGTCCCCCCCGGCGGCTTCGTGCTGCCCGGCCTGGTCGACGTGCACGGCCACGCCGACTTCCCCCAGGAGGAGATCGAGCCGGACCGGCGGGAGGCGTTCGTGCGCCGGAACCTGCGGGACCACGCCGGGGTCGGCACGCTGGTGCTACGCGACATGGGGGCGTCCGCCCGCACGCTGGACGACCTCAGCCGGGGCCCGGGGGAGCCGCGGGTGCTGCCGGCGGGTCACGCCGTCATCGGCTGTGACAACCACTGCTTCCCGGCGACGTCCGACGAGTCCCTGGTCAACTTCGCGCTGTCGTACCTCCGGCCCGGCGTTCGGTGGATCAAGCTGTTCAGCGACTGGCCCGACCCCAGCGTCGAGGTCGAAGGCAAGGCGACCTACTTCCGGCACGACAACCCGCTGACCTACTCGCCCCAGCGCATCCAGCAGCTGGTGGAGGCGGTGCACGGCGAGGGCGGGCGGATCGCGTCCCACGCCTTCACCGAGGCGGGGGCCCGGGCGAGCATCGACGCCGGGGCCGACTCGATCGAGCACGGCTGGGGCCTGACGGAGCCGATGCTGCGGGAGATGGCGGAGCGGGGGATCGCGTGGGTCCCGCTGCTCGGCATCGCGCCGGGCATGCTCCAGTTCTCGGGCAAGGACGAGCGGCCGGACCAGGAGGCCTGGATCGAAGAGTGCCTGGAGCGCATGCAGACCACGCTGCCCCTGGCGGTGGAGCTCGGCGTTCCGGTGCTCACGGGCACGGACTGGTTCCCCGTCGTCACCCTCGCGGACGAGGCGGCGATGATGGTGAAGCTGGGGCTGACGCCGACCCAGGCCATCGCGGCGGCGACGGTGGCGCCCCGGCGGTTCCTGGGGCTGTCCGAGCTCGAGGCGGGCGCGCCGGCCGACCTGGTCTGGTACGCCGACGACCCCCGCGAGGACCTGTCGCGCCTCACCCGCCCCGGTCTGATCCTCGCCGACGGTGAGCGCATCGAGGCCCACGAGCCGACCATCCCGGTGCCCCCCGAGGAGCAGGAGCGTCGCCACCGGGACGAGCGGACGGTCCGACGCTGATGCGCTGGCTCCCGTGGCTCGCCGGCCTGGTCGCCGTGATCGTCGCCTTCCCGGCGGTCGCCGGCGACCCGGTGCTCGCGGTGATGCCGTTCACCGCCCACACCGATCGGGAGGACCTCGCGGTGTTGGGGCCCGCCCTGGCCGACATGCTCACCACCGACCTGGCGGCGGGCGAGGGGATCACCCTGGTGGAGCGGTCGCGGTTGGACGCCGTGGTCGCGGAGCTGAAGCTCCAGGAGTCGGACTTCATCGACCCCGCGACGGCGGTCGCGGTGGGCCGGGGCGTCGGCGCGACGGCGGTGATCGTCGGCGGGCTGAGCGTGTCCGGCGATCGTCTCCGGCTGGACGCCCGGGTGGTCGACGTCGCCAGCGGCACGGTGGTGCACGCGGTGGAGGCGGAGGGCGCGACCGACGCGGTCTTCGACCTGGAGCGGGAGCTCGCGCAGCGGGTGCTCGAGGCGATCGGCGCCGAGCGGGCCGGGCTGGGCGCCGGCTGGGCCACCGAGGAGCCCCTGGTCTGGGGCTACAAGCTGTCGACGGGCAAGGCGCGGGCGTTGGAGGGGTTCGACGAGCAGGGGGTCGGCTTCCGCGTGGTCAAGACGGGCGCCTACCCGCCGGGCTGGATCTGGGTGGACGGGGTCTCCATCGGCCAGCCGCTGCGCAAGCAGCCGGCGGAGATCGGGGTGCGACCGGGGATCCACGAGGTCGCCTGGACCCGGGACTCCGGTGGCCACGTCATCAAGTGCTTCGGCACCCTGGAGGTGGGCGACGGCGGGCTGTCGCTCAAGAGCGGGGAGCTGTGTGACGCCCTGCAGGCCGGGGTCTCACCGTACGGCTCCCACCTCGAGGGGGCGCTGCTGAGCTTCGACAAGGCCGGCGGAGTCTCCCCGTCCTACAAGATCGACGGCACCCGCCGCGTCCTGTTCAGCCCGTCCGACGTCCTCAACCTGGCCCCCGGCCAGCACCGCGTGCTGCTCACCGACGGCGAGTGGATCGAGGACGAGGAGGGCCGCAAGAAGCACATCGAGCACACGCTGTGCCATGGCCAGGTGACCGTGGAGCCGGGCGAGCGGCGGGCGGTGCTCGTGTCGGAGAACGGCTGCTCGGGCCTGGACGAGTCGGGGGCCTACAGCCGATAGAGCCGGTCGCCGCGGTCAGTCCGCCTGGCGCCACCACGTCCCGAGCGCCAGCCCCACCGCGGCGCCGCCGAGGTGGGCCCAGTAGGCGATCGAGGTCCCGGTGTAGTCCACCAGGGCCAGGCCGACGACCTGGTAGAGCAGCCAGATCCCGAGGAACGCCCAGACCGGGATCCGCACCATCCGGAAGAAGGTCGCCGCGCTGACGATGCCCAGGTGGGCCCGCGGGAAGCGGATGCAGTAGGCGACGAGCAGCCCGGAGATGCCTCCGCTGGCCCCGATCGCGGGCATCGCAGGATCGCTCGCCGTCAGGACGTACGCGAACCCGCCGGCCAGGGCGGCGCCGCCCAGGAGCAGCGCGTAGCGGCCACGCCCCAGCACCTCCTCGAGGTTGTCGCCGAACGTCACCCAGAAGTAGAGGTTGCCGAGCAGGTGGAACCAGCCGGCGTGCAGGAAGAACGCGGTGATGAGCGTGACGCCGGCCTTGCGGCTCCACTCCTCGGGGATCAGCCCCCAGCCCGCGACGGCGGCCTCCAGGTCCCCCACGGTGAACAGCAGCGCGCCGAGGAGCAGCGTCACCCCGGCGAGCGCCCAGGTGATCACCGGGACCTTGCTCAGCCGGTGCTGGCCGAGCTCGACGGGCAGCCCGAAGATCGCCGCGGTCCACAGCGCGGGGTGCACCGCCTCGCCCCCCATGCGGCTCTCGGTCGACTTCTTGATCGCCTCCGCCTTGGCCAGGGCGAGCGCCCGTCGGGCCTCCATCGGGAGCTCCTCGTGATCGCCCCCCGGCGGCGCCGCCGGCTTCGCGGGGGTCCGGTCGAGCTCTCCGGGATCGAAGAAGACGAAGTGGCAGCTCAAGCAGACGTCCAGCTCCAGGTGCTGCAGAGCATCCCAGGGCTGGCGGGAGCGTTGATGCGCCAGCCCGCCTACGCCATCGAGTACGACGTCGTGCCCCCGACCCAGCTCCACGCGAGCCTCGAGGTGCGCGCCGTAAAGGATGCGAACGAGGAAGTACCGCTTTCCAAACCGTTGAACAACCCAAGCGGTGAATCCCGCGCGGTACTGAATTTGGTCGCGCCCGGCGCCCTGCAG
>CAYQEG010000270.1:0-10095 GCA_964416435.1 uncultured Rickettsiales bacterium | reverse complement strand
ACCGACCTATGGCCAATACCCCCTTAATTTCTTTATATATATAATGGTCGGGATGAGAGGATTTGAACCTCCGACCACTTGACCCCCAGTCAAGTGCGCTACCAGGCTGCGCTACGCCCCGTCATGTCGCCGCTCGCCCTTTCGGGCACCTGAGCGGCCGCGGAAATCTGCCGGCTGTCCCGCGAGGTGTCAACCGTGGGATGGGATGGAAATCTCGACTATTCAGCCAGCGCGACGATCTCGGTCGGCCCCAGGTCCGTCCGGGAGCAGACCAGGATGCGGCGATCGAAGTCCCCGCCGGCCGGCACGAAGACCGCCCGAACCGGCGCCACCCGCGGCAGGTGGCAGGTCGCCGTCTGCAGCCCGTCGGCCTCCGTCGCGGCCTCGGCCCACGTCCCCTTGTGCAGCGGCGTGCCGTTCAGGAACAGCCGCGACAGGAACGGCACCTCCGTCGCGAAGGCGGCGCCGGCCTCCATCCACTGCTCCAGGCGCTGCTGATCGGGCCGCTCGGCCCGGCTCAGCCCGTCGACGTCACCGTCCCGCAGCCGACGCAGCAGGGCCGAGTCCATGCGCACCCCGGGGATCCAGACCAGCGGGCCCGCCGACGTGCTCAGCCAGCGCAGCGCCGGGCCGGTCGCCTCCGGCTCGGGCGGCGGCGCGACCGCCGCCTTGTCGGCCGACTCCGCCGCCGCCCGCGCCGCCGGGGCCTGGCGGCGAGCCGCGGCGCGCGGGGCGCGGGCCAGGGGCGGCAGGCCGGCGGCCGGCGCCGCCGGGGCCGCCGGAGCGGGCGGGGGAGCCGCGGCAGCGGGGGCCTCCACCGGCGCCGCCGAGGGGGGCGCAGCCGCCGCGGGGGGCGCGTCGGTCCCGGCGAACGCGCGCACCTCGGCCAGCGCCAACTGCATCGCGAAGCCCTGCCAGAAGCGGGGGTCGAACGCGCCCCCGGGCCCGAGCAACATCAGGGCGAGGTGGCTCTCGACCTGCTGCAGCGCCCCCGGGGGGAGCTGCTGGCTGAGCGCGGCCGAGCGCGTCGGGATCCACAGGTGCTGGAAGACCGCCAGCTTGCGGCTCAGCGCCTCTTCGATCGTGTCGGGGTCGGGCTCGCCTTCGACGATCTCGCCCCGCTCGTCGAGCCGGGGGTTGTACAGCCAGTCCAGGAGCGCCAGCCCGTGCAGCCAGCGCACGTCCTCCATGAGGACGACGCCCCACGCGTAGACGCCGTTGACGCCCAGGACCGCCAGCTTCGCCTGGGTCTCCACCGCCAGCTCGACGGCCAGGCTGGCCGGCCCCTGGAGCGACTCCCCGGGGGCGTAGGGCTGGTTCCGGTAGACCTGGATCCGGTCGAGCGTGCCGCGGATCGGCTGCATCGGAACGAGCGACTGCTCCATCGAGCCGTCGTCCGCCATGACGGTCCAGGAGCCACCCGAGACCAGGTCGATCCGGGTCTGCAGGTCGACTACGAGGGACGCGCCACCCGGGGGCACCAGCAGGTCGATGACCGGGACACCGCGAGGAAGTGGGGGCATCGGGGACCTATTCGAATTCGTCGATGAAGGCGAGCACCCCGCCCCGCAGGCGACGGAGCGTCTCGCGCACGGTCTTGAGGTCCTTGCGCTGCCGTTCGGAGACGGAGGCGACCTCTTCGAGGGTCTTCTCGGCGCGCACGCACCGCTTCTCGGCGAGCACCGCCCGGGCCGTCGCCTCGCGGGCGCGCTGCTCGGCCTCCTTGGTGCGGGTCTCCATCTGTCGGACCTTCGCCTCCAGGCCGTCCATCCGGCGGGCGGCCGCGGGATCGCCGGCCGCGGCGCGCTCAGCCGGCCCCGTGGGGGCGGGCGCTCCCGGCGACGTGCCCGCCGCGGGGCTCGCCGGCTTGGTGCGCCGACGGGACAGCTCCTTGCGGGCCCCCGCGATGGTCAGCTTGCGGTCCCACAGCAGCCCCTTGATCCGGAGCACCAGCTCGATGTCCGAGCGGCGGTAGAGGCGCTGGCCGCTGCTGCTGCGCTTGGGCTTGAGCCGGCCGAACTCCGTCTCCCAGTAGCGGAGGACGTACGACTTGACGCCCGTGATCTTCGACGCCTCGCCGATCCGGAAGAACAGCTTGTTGGGAATCTCGACCGGGGTCGGGGCTGCGCTCATGGCTGCGCCGACCGTCTACTCGACGGGGGATTCGTTGAGAGCGTCCTTGAGGACCTGGGACGGCTTGAACGTGAGCACCCGGCGGGCGCGGATCGTCAGCGGGTCGCCGGTCTGCGGGTTGCGCCCGGGGCGAGCGTCCTTGTCGCGGACCACGAAGTTGCCGAAGCCCGAGATCTTGATCTTCTCGCCCGCCTCCAGCGTCTCCTTCATGGTCTCGAAGACCAGCTCCACGACCTCCGCCGCCTCCTTCTTGGAGAAGCCGATCTGCTCGTACACCGCTTCGATGATGTCGGCCTTGGTCATGTCGCTCCGATCCTCCTCAAGCCTGCGGAAACTATCAGATTTCCGTGTACAGCGCGATGCACAGCTCATCCGTCCGGCGGGTACCCTCGTCGCCGCCCGCCTGCAGCTCCGTCGACCACCGCCGCTCGTCCGCCGGGCTCTCCCGCAGCTCGAACTCGTTCAACGTGATCGAGCCGTTGTCCACGAGGACGGTGACCCGGTCCGTGGCGTCCGTCGGGTTGCCCTGGTCGGTGCCGGTGTCCTCGAGCACCACCACCAGGTCGAACCGGGTGCCGGCGGGGCCGGACGACGGGGTGACCGTCGCGGTGCCGATGACGTCGATGTCGAAGAACCCGGTCGCGCCGTGCAGATCGATCGTCAGGCTGTCGGTCCCCTCCTGCGGAGACGCCGAGTCGTCGTCGTCGACCGCGGAGTCGTCGTCGTCGCCGACCGCGTCGGGCGAGACCACGACCGCCAGGCAGTCCTCGTCGCCGTTCAAGCGCTCGTACGGGTCCTCGGACGGGCAACCCAGCAAGGGGCCGACCAGCAGCAGGAACAGGGCGGGGGGGATGCGGACCAACACGGACTCCTAGGCGCGCAGCTCGACGCCGTCGGTCTGACCGAGTCGACGCTGGATCTGCGTCATCACTCCGTCGACCGCCTTGTCTTCCAGCGTCCGGTCGCGGGACCGGAACCGGAAGCGCAGCGCGATGCTACGCGTACCGGCGGGGATTCCGGCGCCCCGATAGACGTCGAAGACTTCGACCCCCTGGAACGCGTCCTTCATCCCCTTGCGGGCCGTCCGCTCCGCCTGACCGATCAGCTCGGCCGCCGCGATGGAGTCGGGCACCACGAACGCCAGGTCCCGCTCGACCATCGGGAAGCGGCTGAACGGCTCGAACGACGGCACCACCGCCTTGCGGCCCGCGATCGACTCGAGGTCGATCTCGAACGCGTAGACCACCTGGTCCAGGTCGAACGCACGGAGCACCGGTACGGCGATCCGGCCGAACCAGCCCGCCGGCTCCTGGCGACCGCTGGCGTGGGCCAGCACGGCGGCCTCGTCCCCGATCAGCCAGGGGCGATCTCCGCCCGCCTGCCACGACCAGCCGCGCAGCCCGCCCAGTGACGACGCCACCGCGTCGACGCACCGGCGCGCGTCGTACAGGTCCACCTTGTCGTCCTCGGACGCCCAGCCCGACGGACGACGCGGCCCGACGAGGAGCCCGCAGACGGTCAGTCGCTCGATCACCGGCGGCTTGTCCAGCGGTCGGCCATCGCGGCCCGCGACCACGTCGGCGAAGCCCTCGGGCCGGCCCAGGAACGCGGTCCGCAGCTCGAACAGACGAACCGCCGAGGCCCCCATCGCGAGGTTGCGGGAGGTGGCCCGCAGGAGCGACGGCAGCAGCGTCGGCCGCAGCACGCCCCCGACCTCGGACAGCGGGTTGCTGACGCGGACGGCGCGGGCCCGCCACGGGTGGTCCTCGGCCACGCCCAGCGCTTCGACCCAGCCCGGGTCGATGAAGGAGAAGTGGATCGCCTCCGCCAGCCCGCAGCCCATGAGGGCCGATCGCACGGCTTCGACGTCCAGGCCGCCGACCCGCCGGGGCACCGCGCGCAGCGAGCGCTCGGGCAGCACCTCCGGGATCGTGTCGTACCCCTGCAGCCGGGCGAGCTCTTCGAGCACGTCGACCTCCCGCTCGACGTCGAAGCGGTACGACGGCGGCTGGATGGTCAGCGAGAGCGGACCCTCGTCCACCACGGCGAGGCCGGCGCGGGCGAGCAGCTCGCGGACCCGCGGCTCGGGGATCTCCATGCCGAGCAGACCCGGGATGCGGGCCAGCCGAAACGTCACCGTGGGCCGCATCGAGGGACGCGGGTAGACGTCGACCGGATCGCCCTGGAGGCGTCCGCCGGTGGTCCGCTCCAGCAGCTCGATCAGGCGGTTCAGCGCCGGGCCCGGGAGCTCGGGGTCCACGCCCCGGGCGAACCGGAAGGACGCCTCGCTGCCGATCCGCGTGCGGTGGGCCGTGCGACGGACCGCCGCGGGATCGAAGTGGGCGCTCTCGAGGAACAGCGTCGTCGTGTCGTCGCGGACCTCGGAGTTCTCACCGCCCATCACCCCGGCGAGGGCGATGACGCCGTCGGCGTCCGCGATCACCAGGTCGTCGGCCTGCAGCGTGTGCTCCTTGCCGTCCAGGGTGGTCGCTTCCTCGCCGTCGGTGGCCCAGCGGATCGAGACGACGCCGCCCCGGACGAATCGCCGGTCGAACGCGTGGAGCGGGTTGCCCAGCTCCAGCATCACGTAGTTGGTGCAGTCGACGACGTTGTTGATCGGCCGCACGCCGGCGGCCTCGAGGCGGGCCGCGATCCAGCGGGGGGAGGGGCCGATGCTCACGCCCTCCATCACCGCGCCAGCGTAACGGGGGCAGCCGTCCGGGGCCGGGATCTCGACCCGCACCTTGTCCGCCCCGTCGCCGGTCACGCCGGCCTTGATGCCGCTGACCGGCGAGGTCATCGCCAGCGTGTCGAGCCCGACCGAGGCGGTGTCCTCCGCGCTCGGGCCGCGGCCCCGCAGCGGCCAGCCGGTGACCGCCGACAGCTCCCGAGCGAGCCCGAGCACCGACAGGCAGTCCCCCCGGTTCGCCTCGGGGGAGGCCTCCAGGATGACGTCGCCGGCCGGCATCACCTCCGCCAGGGGCACCCCCAGGGGGGTGTCGGCGGGCAGGATCAGGATGCCCGCGGCTTCGGCGGAGAGCCCCAGCTCCGCCTCGGAGCAGAGCATGCCCTCGGAGGTCTCACCGCGGATCTTCGACTTCTTGATCTTGACGCCGTTGGGCAGCCTCGTGCCGACGGTCGCCAGCGCGATGACGTCCCCGGTCTTCTGGTTGGTCGCCCCGCAGACGACGTCCCACTCCCGGCTCCCGTCCGTCGGCTTCGTCACCGTCAGCCGGTCGGCGCCGGGGTGCGGGCCGACGTGCAGGAGCTTCGCCGTGATCACGCCGTCCCAGTCGGGCCGCGCGTCCTCGGCGATCTCGGTCTCCACGCCGGCGCCGGTCAGCGCGTCGCACACGGCGTGCACGCTGCCGCGGATCTCCACCAGCTCGGCGAGCCAGCTCAGCGGGACCAACATCAGAACTGCTCCAGCAGGCGCACATCGTTCTCGAACAGCAGCCGCAGGTCCCCGATGCCGTACTTGAGCATCGCCATGCGATCGATGCCCATGCCGAACGCGAAGCCCTGGACCCTGTCCGGGTCGTACTCGGGCCGGCCGACCGCGCGGAACACCTCCGGGTCGACCATCCCCGAACCGAGCACTTCGAGCCAGCCGGTGTCCTTGCAGACGCGGCAGCCCGACTTGCTCTTGGGACAGAAGGGGCACGAGACGTCGACCTCGGCCGACGGCTCCGTGAACGGGAAGAAGGAGGGGCGGAACCGCACCTTCGTGCCGGCCCCGAAGAACGCTCGCGCGAACTCCGCCAGCGTGCCCCGCAGTTCCGCCATGGTCGTCTTGTCGTCGACGACGAGCCCCTCGACCTGGTGGAACATCGGCGTGTGGGTGATGTCGTTGTCGCGCCGATAGACGACGCCGGGGCAGATCATCCGCAGGGGGGGATCGGCCCGGAGCATCGTCCGGATCTGCACCGGGGAGGTGTGGGTCCGCAGCACCACGCCGTCATCGACGTAGAAGGTGTCCTGCATCTCCCGGGCGGGGTGGCCCGGCGGCATGTTCAGCGCGGTGAAGCAGTGCCAGTCGGTCTCGACCTCCGGCCCCTCGTGGATGGTGAAGCCCATCGACGTGAAGATGTCGCAGATCTCGTTCCACGCGCGGGTGACCGGGTGCTCGTGGCCGGACCAGTCGCCGCGACCCGGCAGGGTCACGTCGACGTCGTCGGCGGACGCGCCGAGGGCGGCGTCCTTGAGCGCCTGGCGACGCTGCGCGAACAGCGCCTCGACCTTGCGCTTGGCCTCGTTGATCGCGCCGCCGGCGCCGCGACGTTCGGCGGGCTCGAGCTTCGGGATCTCGCGGAGGAGCGCCGAGATCGAACCGGACTTGCCGAGGTACGACGCTTTGATCTGCGCGAGCTCCGCCTCTCCGGACGCGGCGTGAAGCTCGCCGGCGGCCGATTCGGCCAGCGCGCGTGCCTGGGTGGACAGGGCGTCGCTCATGGCGCGCTGCCCCCTTTCGGAGCTGAGGGGCGGTGGGGGTGGCTGTCGGTCAGCCGCGGGCGATGGCGACGAGGTCGCTGAAGCCCTTGGGATCCTCGATGGCGATCTGGGCGAGGACCTTGCGGTTCACCTCGACGCCGGAGGTCTTGAGCCCGTGAATGAAGCGGCTGTAGGAGACGCCGTTGGTGCGGGCCGCCGCGTTGATGCGGACGATCCAGAGGCGCCGGAAGTCACGCTTGCGGGTCCGGCGGTGCCGGTACATGTGCTGGCGGGACTTCTGGACCGCGTTGACCGCGGTGCGGATGAGGTTCTTACGGCCGCCGAAGTAACCCTTCGAGGCCTTGAACAGCTTGCTGAGTCGCTTGCGCCGGATGACGGCACGCTTGACGCGAGGCATGGCTAGCTCCTTCGCTTGATGCCCTCGTTTTGCCGCAGGTTCGGACGGGACCGGCCTGCAGGGACATCGGTGGGTGGGGGGGGAGGCCGGCGTTCATTCACCGGCCCGAGGGGGAACTACTTGTAGGGGATCAGCTTGTTGACGCGGGGAGCGTCCGCCTCGTCGAGGATGTTGGTGCCGCGCAGGCCCCGCTTCCTCTTCGTCGACTTCTTGGTGAGGATGTGGCTGTGGTGGGAGTGCCCCACCTTGATCTTGCCAGTCCCCGTCTTGCTGAACCGCTTCGCAGCGCCCCGGTGGGTCTTCATCTTCGGCATGTCGTTTCCTCTGCGGTCCCACGCGCGACCGGGTCGATCGACGTGGACGGGCGCTTCTAGTGGACGGATGGGGCCCTGTCAAGGATTCGTAGGTGCTAGAAAGTGGCCGTGATGGACGAACTGCTCAGCATTCGGGAGGTCGCGAGCCGGCTCCTGGCCCGCCGCCCGGACCTCTCCTCGCAGCGCCCCCAGCGGCGGCGGGCGCGGCAGATCGCGGACGGCGTAGCGATGCGCGCCGCCCCGGTCGACGTGCTCGCCGGCTGGCTCGGCAACAACGCCGACGCGGACGTGCGCGACCTCCAGCAGGCGCTGCAGGACCGCATCGGCCTGCGCCTCGCGTCCCTCAGCCCCGTGGATCGGGAGGCCGCCGACACCCCCGACTTCCGAGCCCGCGTCGCCCTCGACCTGGGCTGGGAGCAGCTGCAGGGGCACGGACCGAAGGAGGTGCTGCGGGTGCTCGCCATCGCCGGCGGCGTCGAGCTGCACCGCGAGCTGGTGGCGGACGCCGCCGCGGTCGGCGGGGAGACGCTCTCGGACGTCATCTGGTCGGGCTTCGCCCAGGCGGACGACCAGGGCTACCTGCGCGCTCACGCGAGCGTCCTGGACCACCTCAAGGGGCGCAAGGATCACCCCGGCGCGGCGGAGGCCCGGCCCCGCCGGTTCGTCGTCGCCGTCCGCCGCCACCTCGCCATGTGCGATCCCGGCGAGACCCGGGTCGACCCGGCCGCCGAGCGTGCCGTCGACATCGCCGAGCGCGCCCAGCAGGGAGGCCTCGTCGCCTCGCTGTGTCACCGGCAGGCGACGCGCCTGCAGCACCGGAGCGATCTCGACGGCTCCCGGGCGTGGCTCCAGCGCGGCGTCGTCGCGGCGTCCCGCCCCTCGGGGCTCGGGCTCCTGGGGCTGCTCGAGCTCGACCTCGGGCTGCTGTCGCTCCGCTCGTCCGACGCCCCCGACGCCCTGGCCGCGTTCGGCCGCGCCATCGAGGCCCTCGAACACGCCGAACAGGACGGCGTGCTCGGCGCCGAAGAGGCCCTGGAGCGGGCCCGCCTCGCCCACGCCGAGACGCTGGCCGCCATGGGTCAGATCAGCCGCGCCGAGGCCGAGCTGCAGGACCTCGTGCGGGCGCTCCAGCGCCGCGTCAACGAGCTGCCCCCCCCGGCGCCGGACGAGGAGCCCGACTACCTCCAGGAGGCGCGCGAGCGCTCCCTGCGGGCGGCCCTGGCCCACGCGTTCCGGGCGCTCGGCTCCCTGCTGCTGCTGCGCGGGGACGTCTCCGGGGCGCTCATCCGACTGCGCGAGGGGTGGGACGACTGGGTCGAGCTCGCCGGCGAGGATCACGCCGACGGCGCCCCCTTCGCCCTCGCGTTGGCGGCCGGCCTGCGGGCCGCGGGGCGCTTCCACGAGGTCGACGAGCCGCTGGAGATCGCGCGGATGCTGGCCGGGGGAGACATGGACCGGCCGGCCCGCGGCCCCCTCCCCCTGGCGCTGCACGACCTGGGCGTCGCGGCGGGCGATCGCAAGGACCACCAGGCGGCCGCCACGCTGCTGGACGAGGCGACCATGATGGCCGGCTCCCTGCTGGAGAAGCAGCACCCCCTGCGCTCCCGGATCATGTACACCCGCGCCCTGCTGTACCTCGCCGACGGCGACCTGAGCCGCGCCGCGGACATGCTGGACGACGCCGCAGCGTTCCAGCTGGACGACGCCGACGCGGCGATCGTCGCCTCGGCCCAGGCCTGGCTCATCGCCCGCGAGGGCGCCCACCGCTACGTCGAAGCGGCGGAGCGGCTCCAGACGGCCGAGGACGCCCTCACGGAGGCCCGCGGCAGCTCGTCCCGGGCCGCCGCCCACGTGCGGCTCCTTCGGCGCTCGCTGCGCGGCTGACGCGTCAGCCCAGAACGACGAAACCCCGGAGAGTCGCTCCGGGGTTCCTTCGATTGGTAGGCACGGCGAGGATTGAACTCGCGACCCCTACCGCGTCAGGGTAGTGCTCTCCCACTGAGCTACGTGCCTTCGAGCCGAGGGGGGTGGGACGCCGTCCCTCGGGCGGCTCGGAAGATAGCAACCGTTTTGCGCCTGTCAACAGGGCCGGCACAATGCCGCGGTGACTGACGACCCGTCGACGCGCTGGGAGCGCCCCGACCTGCTCTTCGCGGCGGCGGCGTGGGTCGTGTCGCTGGCGATCCAGGGTTCGTTCGTGGAGCTGATCGGCTCGGACGGCTTCTTCCACGTGCGAGCGGCCGAGCGCGTCCTCGGCGGCGGGATGCCCTGGATGCCCTACAGCGTCTTCAGCGACGGCTGGGTCGACCACCAGCTGGGGTTCCACCTGGCGATGGCGCCGTTCGCGTGGACGCTGCCGGGCCTGCTCGCGGCCAAGCTGGCGGCCGCCACGTTCGCCGCCGTCGCCGCCGTGGCGATGTTCCGGCTGCTCCGGCAGCAGGGCGCGCCCGCCCCGTGGCTGTTCGCGGCGCTGCCGTTCGGGCTGTCCTGGATGTTCCTGCTCCGCATGGAGATGCCGCGCACCCAGAGCCTGTCCCTCGCGCTGCTCGTCGCCGTGCTCGCGTCGCTCGCGTCGGGGCGTCACCGGTGGACCTTCGCGCTCGCCTGGGCCTACGCCTGGACGTACCACGTCTCCCTGGTCGTGCTGCCCGTCGCGGCGCTCTTCGGCGTGGTGGTGACGGTGATGCGACGCGCGGAGATCGCAGCCGCGTGGCGGGGGCCCCCGGGGGCCCCCCCGGGGGGCGGGGGCGGCGGGGGGGGGCGGCCGCCCCCCCCCCCCCCCCCCCCGGGGGGGGGGGG
>CAYQEG010000269.1:0-10153 GCA_964416435.1 uncultured Rickettsiales bacterium | reverse complement strand
CGGCACGACCCCGTCGCAGTCGGTGTCCAGGCCGTCGCACGCCTCGGGCAGGCCCGGCGCGACCGCGGGATCCGCGTCGTCACAGTCGCCGGCGCAGAGGTCCACGCCGTCGCCGTCGAGGTCCGGCACCGCATCCACCGCGCCGTCGCAGTCGTTGTCGAGGCCGTCCCCGCAGATCTCGACGGCGGCGGGCGAGACCGCCGGGTCGGTGTCGTCGCAGTCCCCGAACGGGGGCTCGACGTCGCCGTCGTAGCCGTCGCCGTCGACGTCCACCAGGTCTGCGCCGTCGCAGTCCTGATCCACCCCGTCGTACGGCACCTCGGCCGCGTCCGGGTGGATCGAGGCGTCGGCATCGTCGCAGTCGGTGCCGCCGGCGGCCTCGGCGCCCGCCGCGCCGTCGCCGTCGAGGTCGTCGAGATCGGCGTCGTCACAGTCCTGGTCGACCCCGTCGTAGGGCACCTCCTCGGCGCCGGGGAACGCGGCGGGATCGGTGTCGTCGCAGTCGTCACCGCCGGCCAGCTCGCCGTCCACCCCGTCGCCGTCCACGTCGGTCAGGTCAGCGCCGTCGCAGTCCTGGTCGACCCCGTCGTAGGCCAGCTCGGGGGCGCCGTCGTAGACGTCGGGATCGGCGTCGTCGCAGTCGGTCAGCACGTCGGCGCGGCCGTCGCCGTCGGCGTCGACGATCTGGACCTCGATGCGACCGATCGCCCAGCCGCGGACCGGGGTGGTCAGCGGCTCCACGTGGAACCGCACGTCGACCATGTCGCCCGCGTGGTCGCTCAGGTCGACCACGTCGACGTGCCACTCGTCGGCGACGCCGTTGAACGCGGCGACGTCGTCGTAGTCGACCCCGTCGAACACCTGCACGGCGGCCGCGTCCACCTGCGAGCCGAGGTCGTAGGCGTGGGTGACCTCCAACCGCACCTCGGTGCCCGCGGGCAGCGAGCTCAGGTCGAGCGTCACGTCGAGGTCGGCGACCGCGCCCGTCGGGGCGTTCCCCCCGCAGGTCGTGCACCACGCCGAGACGCCCTGGTGACCGACCCCGGGCAGCGCTGCCGGGTCGTCGAACTCCCACGCTCCGGCGCCGCCCAGCCCGCCGTCGTCCAGGACGAAGTCGAGGATGCTCAGCGTGCCCCAGCCGTCGCAGTCGTGGTCGAGGCCACCCTCGAGCTCGTAGGCCCCGGGGAAGAAGTCCACCTCGAAGGGCCGGCAGTCACCGAAGGAGTCGTGCACCCCGTCACCGTCGAGGTCGCAGCTGGTGTGCGGGCCGCCGGTGCTGCCGATCGCCGACAGGCTGGAGTCCAGGTCCAGGAGCGTCGGCGAGCCGGCGTCCGCGAGCGGTGAGCCGGGGATCAGCGCCAGGTCGTCGTCGGTGCCGTCGTCGGGGGTGAAGTAGACGAACGTGGGCGGGACCGCCTGGTTGCCCAGCGTGCCGGTGGGATCTCCCGCGGCGCCGGCGTACTCCCCGAGGTCGTTGCCGGCGACGTCGTTGTAGTGCCAGGTCGCCGTGGCCGAGCTGCGGATGACCCCGAAGCCGTCCTCGTTGTAGGCGACCAGGTTGTTGACGAAGGCCAGGTCCGCCGACTCCGACTCCAGCCCGGCCGCGGACGCGGCGGTGCTCTCGTTGCTCACGAAGGTCGCGTTGGTGAGCGACCCGTCCGCCTGCAGGGTCGCCCACAGGCCGCCGCGCTCCCCCACGTTGGCGTCGAAGACGAGGTTGGTCGCGACGATCTCCGCGTCGCCCACGTACATCCCGCCGACCCCCCCGCCGACGTTGCCCTGCAGGTCGTTGCAGGCCAGCGGCACCTCCAGCCCGAGGCCGGGGGCGTGCACCCACAGGCCGCCGCCGGCGCCGGTCGCCTCGTTGTCGACGATGACGTTGCCGAACAGGAACACCGCGGAGTCGACGATCGCGACGCCGCCGCCGACTTCGGCCGTGTTCCCGAGGATGACGTTGCCGCTGATCCGGCCCAGCGAGTTGCGCCTCGCGAGGACTCCGCCGCCGGCGACCTGCGCGATCTCCTCGACCTCCAGCCCGGTCCCCCCGGTGATCGTGAAGCCGTGCAGCAGCGCCTGGTGGGAGACCGACTCCTCGAACCACACCGCCGGGCCCCCGGCGGCGCCGGCGTCGATGACCGTCAGCAGCGGGCCACCGGTCGACCGGACGGTGATGCCCGCCCCGGAGATCACGACCGGCCCGTAGGTGCCGGGGAAGACGAGGATGACGTCACCGCCCTCGGCCGCGTCGATCGCGTCCTGGATGTCGGTGTACGGCGTGTTGCCGGCGGCGTCGACGTACAGGGTGTCCGCCGCCGCGGGAGCGGCGAGCAGGAGGGAGGGCAGGAAGGCGAACGAGAGGCGCATGCAGGTCGAGGCTAGTACGTCGGGGGCGGCGCGTCGCGGGAGCGGCTACACTCGCCAACCCGTGCTCCAAATCGTTCGATCGATGCTGTCCCGAATCCTGCCCGCCCCCGGGCTGGACGACCACGACAGCAGCGCCCTGGTCGGCCGTCCGGCAGGGCGTGGCGACCTCAACGCGGCCGAGCGCACGCTCGTCGCGGCGGCCTGGATCCGGGCGTCGGCGGACGCGCTGGAGGCGTCGCGCGGCGACCTGGGAGCGGCGGTGCCGTCCGGGCCCGTCGCCATCGGCCTGATCGACCGACACCTCCGCTACCTCGTCGATGCGCCGGCGGGCCGGGACGTCGTCGAGATCGCGTCCGACCTGAGCGTCGCCCGCGCCACCGGCCAGTTCGTCCGCATCCAGCCCGGCGACCACCTCGCCGCCCCGCTCGTCGTCGTCACGGATCGCAGGCAGCTGTCCCTCGCCCGACGCGCCCACCGCACCAACGGCCTGGAGGGCCCCTGGGGCTGCGTCGCCCGGGCGTCGCGGACCCACCACGCCCCCCCCATGGAGCTGCTCAGCGCGGACGTCGACGCGGTCCCGGTCGAGCGGCAGGTGCGCCTCGCCCAGGCGATCCTGACCGCAGCCGACCACCACGTCGGCGCCCTCGAGCCGTCCGTCGCCCAGTGGCTGGGCCGCGAGATGACGCGGACCTACGTCGACGCCTGGCGGCCCCCCGAGTGGGGCTTCCAGCGGCCCGCCGGCACCCGCCGGGAGGAGCTGGCGAGCATCTTCGTGGACCGCGCCCCGACCGACCTCGCCGCCCTGCAGGCCGCCACCGACCGGGTGGTCGGGCCGCTGCTCGCGGGACGGGCGCCGACGGCCGCGATCCAGGTCTCCCTCATCGACGGGGGCGACGCCCCCTACTGGAAGGTGCGCGTCGCCGCTCCGCTCCCCGACGCCCCGACCGGCTCCGTGTCGGTGGTCGGCGTGGCCCACGCGGGCGGCGCCGGCAGCGTGCACGTGCTCGCCTGGGGCGACCTCGCGGAGACCGCGGTGATGGACCGGATCGTCGAGGAGATCGAGCGCGCCCTGGCCTGACTAATCGCCGGCGGCCTCGTCGATGAGCGCCTTGTAGCGCGCCCAGGCCTGGTCCCACCCGTACCGCTCCACCACCCGCGCCCGCCCCCGGCGGCCCAGATCGGCGCGCAGATCGGCGTCCTTGACGAGCTTCCGGATCGCCTCCCCGAAGCGCTTGACGTCCCCCGGCGGCACGGCCACGCCGATGTCACCGGTCACCTCCCGGAGCGCCGGCAGGCGGCTGAACACGACGGGCTTGCCGCAGGCCATGCCGTCGACCGCGGAGTAGCCGAAGACCTCGTCCATGGTGGTGGGGAAGAGCACGATGTCGGCGGCCCGGTAGAACAAGGCGAGGTCGGGCACGAGGTCGTGGAAGGTGACCGGCGCCCCCTTCGCCCGCCGCTCCAGCGACTGGCGGTAGGTGGCGTCCTCGACCGGGCCGACGATGTCCAGGGCGACGCGGTTCCGCACCAGGTCGTGCAGGCCGGCGACCGCCTCGATGGCGATGTGCTGGCCCTTGTCGGGTCGGATCCTGGCCGCGTAGAGCAGGCGAAGGGGGGCGTCGGGCGCCGGGGTCTCCGCCGACGGGGCGTACGCAGCGGTGTCGACGCCGGGCGCGGCGACGCGCAGGCGACCGGACGGCACGCCGAAGTCCGCCCACCGGGCCCGGGCCGCCTCGGTCGGCACGACGGGCACGGCCATCCGGGCGATGCGCCGCAGCAGCACGCGGCGTCGCAGGGCGCCACGCCGACCGCCCGTGCGACCGGGGTGGGTGAGGATGCCGACGGTGGGGGCGAGGTCGGTCGGGATCTCGAGCCCGTGGGCGACCACCACGTCCGGCCGGAAGGTGAGCGCGGCCCGGCGGACCGCCAGCTCCAGGGTCGCCTTGCCGCGCAGCCCGGACTCGGGGGACATCGCGACGGTGCGGGCGTCCGCCGGGAGGAGGGACGGGTCGCGCCAGGCGCCGGCGACGAGCCGCACGTCGGCCTCCTCCCGGAGGCGCTCGTACAGGTTCCGCAGGACGGTGGCCACGCCGGACTGGGTGTCCGGCGGGAACACACGGCTGGCGATCAGGACCCTCAACGCTCCACCCTCGGCGCTCCCTCGCCCCCAGGCTACCCCCAGACGAGCCTGCGCCGCTAAGGTGCGCAGCCATGTCGTCCGATCAACTGCCCGAAGCGCTCCGCGAGCGCCTGCCGTCCTGGGTCCCGACGTCCCTGACGGGCCTGATCGGGGTCGCGCTGCTGATCGGCGTGCCGCTCGGCCTCCTGGCCCACGGCAGCGACGCCGTCGCGTCGATGTTGTCGCCCCTGGTGTTCATCGGCGACCTGTTCATCAAGTGCCTGAAGCTGCTGATCCTGCCGATCATCGTCACGTCGCTCGTGGTCGGCGTCGGCAACGTCGGGGACGTCGCCCGCCTCGGTCGTCTCGGCGGCAAGACGGCGATCTACTACTTCGGCACGACGCTGCTCGCGGCGATCCTCGGCCTGCTCCTCGTCAACGTCATCCGGCCCGGCGACGGGGCCAGCCTGACGGGCTACGACATCCCGGAGAAGGCGCAGGCCGGCAAGGACATGGGCGTCGGCGACATGCTCTGGCGGATCTTCGGGGAGACGCTGCTGCACCCGATCGACTCGCTCCGCGAGGGTGACATCATCACGGTCATCGCGGTCACGCTGGTGTTCGGCATCGTGCTGATCCTGGCCGGCGACCGGGGTCGACCCGTGCTGCGCGGCTTCCAGCGAGCCGAAGCGCTGGTCATGGCGGTGGTGCACAACATCATGTGGCTCGCCCCCCTGGGGGTCGTCGGTCTGCTCATCGCGGCGATGCAGAAGAGCGGACTGGGGCTGCTCGTCGACCTCGGCAAGTACTGCGTGACGGTGCTGTTGGGGGTCGGCCTCCACGGGTTCCTGGTGCTGCCCCTCATCGTGCTGCTGGTGGCCCGACGCAAGCCGCTGGAGTGGCTGCGCGGGATCCGGCCCGCGATGGCGGTCGCGCTGTCCACCTCTTCGTCGTCGGCGACGCTCCCGGTGACCATCCAGTCGGTCGAAGAGAACCTGGACGTGCCGACGCCCATCGCCTCGTTCGTGCTGCCGCTCGGCGCGACGATGAACATGGACGGCACCGCGCTGTACGAGGCGGTGGCGGCGCTGTTCGTCGCCCAGGCGCTCGGGATCGACCTCGGCATGGGCCAGCAGATGGTGGTCCTGCTGACCGCCATGGCCGCCTCGGTCGGGGCGGCCGGCATCCCGTCGGCGGGCATCGTGACGATGGTGATGGTGTTCGAGTCGGTCGGCCTGCCGCTGGAGCCGCTGGGCGCGATCTACGCGGTCGACCGTGTGCTCGACATGTGCCGCACGGTCGTCAACGTGATGGGCGACACCGCGGGCGCGGTGGTGCTCGATCGACTCGAGGGGACGGGCGCGGCGGCGACGCCGGCGTGACCGGTCCGGGAGTTCACGGCGTCCGTCCCGGACGCCGCCCTGGGGGCGCCCTCGCTACGGCTCGGGCGTGGACCTCCGGCTCCTGCCTTTGGTTGTGGACTTGTTGCGGCCGGCTTGAGAGATCGACATCGGCGCGCCTCCACGGGTTTTCCACTTCGCGCGTGTGAGGCGCGACCTATACTGCTTCATGCCTCTCCGGCACCTTGGGAGGCGTACGCCCGGACCGCGAGGACTGCGATGATCCCACTGACTCGAAACGCCAGGATGGCCCCCACGCTGCTCTTCGCTGCGGCGCTGGGGATGCTCGCGGGGCTGCCCCAGGCCGTCGCAGGAACCTGTGGCGTGGTCACGTTCGACGCCGTCGGAGACGTCGGCCGAGGCGCCGCGTCCAACATCACTTCGCTGGTGTCGACCGAGCTCGACATCCGCGGCGGCTACGACCTGGTGCTCGCGGCGGACGAAGGGGAGACCGCCGAGGGCTGCAGCGCCAACATCGATTGCATCAAGGGCTTCGGCCGGAGCGCGGGACACGAGTACGTCGTCGCCGGCACGGTCAAGGCCATCGGTGACCAGTACGACGTCACCGCGACCCTGTACGAAGTCCGCTCGGGCAAGAAGATCCGCTCCGTCACCCATCGCATGGAGCGCTCCGCCGACGTCTTGATCGAGGCCGTGCCGGACCTCGTGGTCGAGCTCGTCACCGGGAACCGGCCCGAGGCCGCCCCTGCGGACGACGCTGCAGCCTCCTCCGGGGGCAGCGGCGACCGCTTCGAGGCCGACTTCGACGACTTCGAGGAGGAGGACGAGGACGACGTTGACGCCTCGGCGCTGGACCGGGACCAGCGGAGCACGGACGCCAAGTGGACCCGCCGGGACCGGCGCGGCCGCCTGGTGCGCGACGAAGCCGAAGAAGAGGAGATGGAAGACGAGTTCGGCGACCTGGACGAGCTCGATGACCTCGACCTGGACGACATCTCCGAGGACCGCCAGCGCAAGCGCGCCGAAGAGCGGGCCGAAGAGGAGGCCCGTGAGCAGGCCCGCCTCGAAGAGGAGGAGCGCCTCGCCCGCATCGCCGAGGAAGAGGAGCGCCGCCGCGAAGAGGAGCGCCGTCGGGCCGAGCAGGAGCGCCAGGAGCGCGAGCGCCGCCTGGCCGAGGACGCCGAGCGCCGCCGCCGGGAAGAGGAAGCTGCCCGCCGCGACGCCGAGCGGCGCGAACGGGAGCGGGCCGAGCGCGAGGAGCGCGAGCGTGAAGAGCGCGAGCGGCTTCGCCGGGAGCGCGAAGAGGCGGAGCAGCGTCGGGCCGAAGAGGACCGACGTCGCCGCGAAGAGGAGCGTCGCCGCGAAGAGCAGCGCCGCGCCGACGAGGAAGAGGAGCGTCGGATCGCCGACGAGCGCCGCGACCGCGAGGAGCGCGAGGAGCGCGATCGAGCCCGCGCCGAGCGCGAAGAACGCGACCGTGCCCGCGCTGAGCGCGAGGACGAAGAGCGACGCCGGGCCGACGAGGAGCGACGCCGACGAGAGGACGATGACCGACGCCGCGCCGAGCGGGACCGCCGGGACGAGGACGACCGCCGGGACCGGTACGACGATGACGACCGCTACGACGACGTCGAGCTGGACGACAGCGACGGCGAGCTGAGCCTCGCGTCGGCGATGTCGCTCTCTTCGGGCGGCATCATCATGGTCGAGGACGACGACCCGGGCTTCATGATCGAAGACGACGGGGACGACTACGAGGACGACTACGAGGACGACGAGGAAGAGGAGCTGCGTCCGGGGATGATCGTCGGGTCGGACGAGGACGACGGACCGCGCAAGCGGGTCGAACGACGTCGCAGCGACTACGAGGACGACCGGTACGCCCGAGCGCGGAGCTTCGGTGACGAGGGCGACGACGACCGGGACGAGGGCTACGCCCGCCGGGACGATGACCGGGACGACGACCGCCGGCTCGCCTACAACGACGACGGCTACCCGGACGACGGCGACCGCTACAGCGACCGGGACGACCGCGACGATCGCCGGGACCGCGGCTACGACCGCGACAGCTACGACGACCGGGACTCGGTCCGCGCGCGGCCGAGCAGCGACGACCGCGACAGCCGCGACAGCTACTCGTCTCGCGACCGTGACTACGACGACCGCGACTACGACCGGGACCGCTACGACGACCGGGACCGCGACTACCGGGGCAGCGGCAGCAGCAGCTACCGCGGCGACCGCGGCCGCTCCTCCGCCCGCTCGACGACGACCCGCCGCGGCGGCCCGTACCTCAACATCAAGGCCGGCGCCGGCTGGACCCTGTACTACCCGCAGACGTTGAGCCTCGGGATGTTCGAGTACGGCTTCGACGTCAGCGTGTTCGCGCTGTCCTGGTTGACGATCGACGCGGCGGCCAGCTTCTGGGCCGTGAGCCTCATCGAGTTCGACCAGAACGACCAGGCGGTGCGCACGGTCCGCACGCTGCCGAGCTTCTACATCGGCGCCACGTGGCACGGGAACTTCCACAAGGTGGTGCGTCCCTACGCGGGGGTCGACATCGGCATGCTCCTGTACGCGCAGGCGCTGGTGGAGACGCCGGCCGGCACGTCGACGAGGCCGCTGTTCGCGCCCGTCGTGGCGGCCGACTTCGGCTGCGACTTCGTGCTCCATCGGAACGTGGGCGTGTTCATCGGGGCCAAGGCGGGCATCAGCCACGCGGCCCGGATCCAGGAGACGGTCAACGCGTCCTGGACGCCGACGACGGGTGTACTGAACATCCGCGGCGGGGCGTTCGTCCAGTTCTGAGCCGGTGGCTCGCGAGCCGCGCCCGCGGCTGATCGCCCTCTTCCTCGCCCTGCTCTCGCTGTCGGCGTGCGGCCGTTCGCCGGAGGTCGAGCCGGAGCCGACGGCGCAGGCGCCTCCGACGCCGACCCCGCGACAGACGGTCGAGGTGGTGGGCGAAGCGGACGTGCTCGACACGAAGCTGCAGATCCGCGTGCTCGCGCCGGCGTCGGGCCAGCCCCAGGCGGAGGCCGCGATCGCCCAGGCGATGGCGGAGACGGAGCGGGTGGCGGGCTTGCCGGCCGACAGCCGCGAGCTGGCCGCGACGAAGGCGCCACGGCTGCCGTACGCGGTCGACCGGGCGTCCGACGTGCTCGTTCGCGAGGGCATGACTGACTTCCTGGTGACGTCCGAGCCGACGTTCCGGGCCCGCGGCAGCCAGGACGGGAGCACCGGTCGTGGATGGCGGGTCGGGCTCCCGGGCCCCGAGGAGCCGTCGGGCGCGCCACCGTCGCGGGTGCTCCGGGACGAGGCGCTGCACTGGACCGGCGACGGCGGGGCCGGCTGGTTGGCGGTCGGACCGCGAGCGAGCGAGGCGGCCCGATCGGCGGACCGGGCCGCGGCAGGCAAGCTCCCTCTGGGCGGCTACGAGGTGACCGCGCTGCCAGCGGGCACGAAGTCGCCTTGACACTTTCTTGACATTTAGCGCTACGATGCAGCCGTGACGTGGCGGGCCCCGCTGCTGATGTTCGCGCTGGCCTTCGCGGTCGGGTGCAGCAGCGGCTTCACCCAGTGGTCCTCGGAGCCGGGGGCGGAGGAGCCGGACCCGTTCTTCGGGGACGACGACGACAGCACGACCGACGACGACGACGCGACCGACGACGACGACGCGACCGACGATGACGACGCCACCGACGACGACGACGTCACCGACGACGACGACATCACGTCGGACGACGACGACGTGGCGGACGACGACGACGACGGAGCGGCGTTCGAGGGCGACGAGCCGGGCGAGTGCAGCGACGGCGCGGACAACGACCTGGACGGCTTCTTCGACTGCGACGATCCGGACTGCTTCGGCGCCCCGGTCTGCCAGGGCGACGACGACGACGCCACCGACGACGACGACGACGACGACGCGGCCGACGACGACGACGCGACCCCGGCCCCGGGCGCCCCGGTCATCACGTCGGTCAGCGCCTCCTGGAACGCCAGCACGGCCGAGTTCGAGTTCACGATCTACATGTCGGACGGCGACTGCGATCTGGGCCTGCCGACGATGTACTGGAGCCTGGGCGGGGTCGAGCAGCTCCCCAGTCAGCTGACCGGCACCCCGATCACCTGCACCGGCATCGTCTACCTCTACGTCGGCTCCCTGACCCCCGGCGGCACCTACGAGTTCGCCTTCTGGATCGACGACGACGCGGGCAACCTGTCGGACCCGTACCCGATCACGGCGACGGCGAACTAGTGGTTCGACACAGGGGATTTGATCAGTTGACGCCCCGCCGTCTCAGTCGAG
>CAYQEG010000268.1:0-10180 GCA_964416435.1 uncultured Rickettsiales bacterium | reverse complement strand
CCGTAGCGGGCCGGAACGGCTCGTTCGGACGCGTCGTGGCGGGCCGCCACCGCCGTAGCGGGCCGGAACGGCTCGTTCGACCGGGTTGCGGTGGGGCAGTACGATGTCCGCGATGCACGAGGGCTACTCGAGGTGGTGGGTCGTCGGCGCCCTGAGCGGAGCGACCGCGGTGCTGCTGGGTGCGTTCGGGGCGCACGGGCTGGAGCGGGTGGTCGAGGATCCGGACCTGCTCGCTGCCTGGAGCACCGGCGCCCGCTACCACCTGGTGCACAGCGTCGCGCTGCTCGCGGTCGCGGTGCATCCCCGCCGCCCGAAGGCAGCCGGGGTGCTGTTCACGGTCGGCATCGTGCTCTTCGCCGGTTCGCTGTACGGCCTCGCCCTGGGCGTGCAGGGCCTCGGCCCGGTGACCCCCCTGGGCGGCCTGTGCCTCGTCGCCGGCTGGCTCGCCCTGGCGTGGGCGTCACGGCGAGGGACGGCTCCGTGAGCGTGCCGGAGCTGACGGCGGACGAGGCTCTGGAGCTGCTCGAGGCCGGAGCGGCGACCTTTGTCGACGTTCGCGACCTCGGCTCCTTCCGGGCCGGCCACATCCCGGGCGCCCTGCACGTGAACGACCACAACGTGCGGAAGTTCGTCAACGACGCCGATCCGCAGCGCACCACCGTCGTCTACTGCTACCACGGCAACTCGAGCCTGGGCGGCGCCGCCTTCTTCCAGTCCGAGGGCCTGGCCGACGTCTACTCGATGACCGGCGGATTCGCCGCCTGGCACGGCCGCCCGACCGACACCAGCCCGGTCGAGGCCCGTCCGACGGCCCCGAAGATGGCGCCCCCGCCGCCCCCTCAGCGAGCCCCGCGGGAGTCCCGCCGCCGCCGTTGGCTGAAGCGCATCCGCTCCCTCAGCCGACCGAAGAACTGAGCGGGTTCAGGCGCTCGCCCACCTCCGGAACCGCCTCGACGGCTTCAGGGCGCGGGCCAACGCGCGCGCCGGGCGACGGTCCGGGAACCGCTTCTGCAGCGCGTACCGGCTCAGCCCCTTGAGGTAGTTGACGTAGCTGCGGGGCTGCTCTTCTTCGCCGCCGAGCAGCGAACCGAGCACCCGCGGGACCAGGAAGATCGACGGCAGGAACACCGGGTCCAGCAGCTTCATCGCCTTGTAGGCGCGGGAGCGCACCAGGGCCTCCATCACCTCCGGCGGCAGCGCCGTGTACAGCGTGAACAGCTGGTACCAGGCCCGCCACTCCGGGATGTCACCGACCCCCTTGAACAGCCAGCTGTCGATGTGGCCCCGCTCGGCCGCCTTGAGCCGCTCCAGGTCCCAGGCGCCGGCTTCGATGCCCGTCTCGTTGATGTCCGTACCCGGCAGGTAGGTCAGGAAGAACGCCTTGATCACGTCCGGTCGGCACTCGCTGTAGAACAGCAGCGCGTCCTCCTGGTCCTGCTCCGTCTCGCCCGGGATGCCCAGGATGTGGTCGACGACCACCCAGATCCCGTTCGCCTTGAGCGACTTGACCGCGCGCCGCACGTCCTCAGGCGTCTCCGTCCGGTCCAGGACCTCCGCCCGCGTGTGCTGGTTCACCGTCTGCGTGCCCATGATGCAGTGCACGCAGCCGGCCTTGCCGAGCAGGTAGGCGACCTCTTCGGTCACCAGCTCCGGGTGCGTGATGACCGAGAACGGCAGCCCCACCCGACGCGGCCAGAGCTCCGCGAACTCCCGCAGCCAGCGCTTGTTCGCCGTGAACACCTCGTCGTGGAAGGTGACCGTGCGGATGGTCGGGTAGCGGGCCATCGCCCGCTCCAGCTCCTCGCACACGTTCTCGGGGCTGCGCATGTTCCGGAACCGCTGCCCGTAGACCTTCTGGATGGGCTGGTAGAAGCAGAAGGAGCAGGAGTAGACGCAGCCCCGTGAGGCGTTCGTGTGGTACTCGTGGCTCATCTCCGGCACGAGGTCGTAGTGGATCGACTTGTCGAAGAACGGCAGGTCGTCCAGCGACTTGCGCAGCGGTCGGACCTCGTTGCGCACCAGCTCTCCGTCGCGCCGGCTCCAGATGTTCGGGATGGCATGCACGTCGCCGCCGTCCTCGATCGCCCGCAGCAGGTCGGGCAGCGCGTCGTCCCCTTCGCCGACGCACAGATAGTCGAAGCACGGGAAGTCCATGACGACGTCGGGCACCGTCGTGGCGTGCACGCCGCCGACCGCGATCGTCAGGTCCGGCCGGCGCGCCTTGAGCTCCCCGGCGAGCTCCGCGGTCCACGAGAAGGTGTTGATCTCGATGTTGAAGCCGACCACCTCGGGCTCCAGCGCGAGGATCTCCTCCAGGGTCTGGTCGTCCGTCGACAGGAACGCCGGCAGCCACTCCCCCGGCACGATGCCGGCGCTCGGCAGCCCGGGGTCGAACACGTGACTGACCCGGTGGCCCTGCTCCTTGCAGATCGCGCTGAGCAGCTGGATCCCCAGGTGCTCGGTCAGACGCGTGACGAAACAGATGTGCATGCGTCAGCAGGCATAGCGGCTCAACGGCCGCGATGCACCTGCGCTTCGATCTGCCGCAGCTTCTCGCGGACCCGCTCGGTCGCGGGCGCGTCGCTCGGGGGCGCCGACAGCGCCTCCAGCGTCTGCTGATAGCGCTCCAGCGCCCGCTCGTCGTCCCCCGCCGCACGCCAGGCGTCGCCGACGTGCTCCAGGATCTCCGGGTCGCCCGGGAGCCAGAGGGCGGCGCGCTCCAGCTCCTCGATCGCCTCGTCCAGCCGGCCCTGCCGGTACCGGACCCAGCCCAGGGAGTCGGTGTACGCGCCCGACCAGGGCCGCTGCGCCAGCGCCTGCTCCACCAGCGACGACGCCTCGTCCAGCTGGCGCCCCTCCTGGGCGAGCAGGTAACCCAGCGCGTTCATCGCGTCCGAGTCGTGTGGGTAGAGCCGCAGCAGCTCGCGCAGCGTCGCCTCGGACGCGTCGACGCGATCCGCCTCCTTCTCGATGAACGACCGACGGAGGAGCAGCCATGCCCGGTCCGAGCGCGCCGTCTCCCGCATGCCGTACCGCTGGGAGGCGGTCGCCGTCTTCAGCCGGACATCCCGCAGCTCGTCGATCGCGTCCAACCCGGCCTGGATCGTCGCGAGCGCTCCGTCGACGTCGCCCGACTCGACGAGCAGCTCGGCCAGCCGGAGCACCTCGACCCCCTCGGACGGCGAGTCCCCGACCCGCGCCCGCTGCAGCCGGATCGCGCCGTCCAGGTCGCCGCTCCCCTCCATCAGGTCGACCCGAAGCGCCGTCGCCCGGGCCGGCGCCACCGGCCGGATCTCGTCAATCAGCCGACGCGCGGCTTCGAAGTCCTGTCGCGCGAGCTCAGCCGCGAACGCCACCTGCAGCAGCTGCGAGCGCTCCACCGACCGCTCGCGACCGAGCAGCTGCACCGCCGCCGTCGCGGCCTCGGCAGCGAGCGACGCCTCGCCCTGGTCGAGGTACAGGCGAGCCCGCGCCAGCGCGCTGCGCCAGTACTCCTCCGACTCCGGTTGGATCCGCTCCAGCACCGCCATCGCGCCGGTCACGTCCCCCGAACCCGCGAGCACCGAGGCCAGCTGCAGCAGGTCCGCGTCCTCGGCCCGGCTGCCTTCGGCGAGGGCCGCCTCGAGCTCCTCGACCGCCTCGTCGGTCCGGTACATCTTGGCGAGCAGGCGCGCTCGGCGGCGGAGCAGGTCGCTGCTCCCCTGACGCTCCAGGATGTCGACGTAGCGCAGGTGGGCGAGCGCGAGGTCGTACCGGCCCATCACCTCGTAGACGTGCACCAGGCGTCGATGAAGCATGCGGCTGCTCCAGTTCGACTCCAGCACCGACTCGAGCGCCTCCGCCTCCCCGACCGGGTCGTTGGCGTGGAACTCGGCGACGATGTTCCGGGCCGCCTCGCTCCGAGGCTCCACCCGCAGCGCCGCGACGGCCGCGTCGCGGGCCTCCGTCGCGCGCCCCTCCTCCCAGAGGTAGCGAGCGCGGAGCACGATGGGATCGACGTCCCCCGGTAGCGCGGTCGCCCAGTCGGCGAGCGCGGCCACGGCGTCGTCGACCCGGCCCTGGGCTCGGAGCACCGAGAACAACTGCTCGTGGGGCTCGTGCGGGGCGTCCCCGCCGACCCCGAGGCGCGCCGCTTCCCGCAGGTGCTCCTCGGCCTCTTCGATCTCGCCGAGTCGATACAGCTGGGTGCCCAGCAGCAGGTGGGCGGCGGCGTCCGCCGGGTCCAGCTCGATCGCCACCCGCGCGGCCGACGCGGCGCGCTCGAAGTCCGGCTTGCGGGCCCACGCCTCGGCCTGGAACCGGTGGAGCATCGCGGAGTCCGGGGCCAGCTGGATCGCCTCCCCGAGCAACGCCGCGGCGCGGTCGGCGCGGTCGTCCGCCCGGGTCGTCGGCACCGGCTCCTGCAGCACGAGCTCCGCCTGCAGGAACAGGGCGATGACCGCCGGGTCGAGCGCGACGTCGGGCTGGTAGCCGGGACCGGAGCGGACGGGCGCTGCGCAGCCCGCGATCAGGATCGCGAGCAGCAGCGGCAGCGCCGACGTCCTTCGGAGGGGCATCCGAGGGAGGATAGCAGGACGCCAGGGGGCGCCCAGACGCGCAGTCATTGCGGAAACCAGGTTTCTAGACCGCTCCTCCTCGCCCCCGCGGCCCGACCTCGGCGTCGCTCCTCGGTCACAAGGGAGCGACCTTGCTCCCTCGTCGCTCCTGGACCTCGAACCGCGGGGCCTTCGGATCCGCGGTCAACAAACCCGGTTCCCGCAATCAGTCGCTGACGACGGGCAGCTTCTTGTTGGAGCCGCGGGCGATCCCGAGCTTGCGCAGGAGCATGGCGATCGGGTCGTAGAACCGGTCGACCACGCGCTCCTTCATCGGGATGATGCCGTTGTCCGTGATGTTGATGTGCTCGGGGCACACTTCGGTGCAGCACCGGGTGATGTTGCACCAGCCGCTGCCGAACGCGTCCCTCGTCATCGGGATGCGGTCGACCACGTCCAGCGGGTGCATCTCCAGGCTGGCGAGCCGGATCATCCAGCGCGGGCCCGCGAACTCGTCCTTCTTGTCGTGGTCACGCAGGACGTGGCAGACGTCCATGCACAGGAAGCACTCGATGCACTTGCGGAACTCCTGGATCCGGTCGACGTCGGTCTGGAGCATGCGGTGCTCGCCGTCGGCGTCCCGCGGACGCGGGCTGAACGGCGGGATCTTCTCGTTGACCCGGTAGCTGTGCGACACGTCGCACACCAGGTCGCGGATCAGCGGGAACGTCTTGAGCGGCTGCACCACGATCGTGCCCTGAGCCGGGAGGCTGTTCATGCGCGTCATGCAGGCGAGCTTCGGCTTGCCGTTGATCTCCATGCTGCAGGAGCCGCACTTGCCGGCCTTGCAGTTCCAACGGATCGCGAGGTCGGGGGCGTGCTCGCTCTGGATCCGGTGGATCGCGTCGAGCACCACCATGCCCTCGGTGATCTCCGTCTCGTAGGAGACGAAGTCACCGCCTTCGGCGTCGCCGCGCCAGATGCTGAAGGATCGACGTGCCATCAGACCTTCACCTCCCCGGACGCGACCATCGCGTCGAGCTCCTCGACCGTGGCGTAGCCGATCTTGCCGAGCTGCTCCGGCGGGGCCGGCCGCTCGTGGTGGTACAGCGCCATCTCACCGTCGTCGCCCTTGTGCACGACGAGGTTGACCTTGCCCCAGACGTCGTAGTCCTCGGTCTCGAAGTCGGCCCGGCTGTGGGCGCCTCGGCTCTCCTTGCGCTCCCGGGCGGCGAGGGCGACGGCCTGCCCGGCGATCGCCATGCTCTCCAGGTCGAGCGCCTCGTGCCAACCGGCGTTGTACTGGCTGGAGGCGTGGGCCTTGGTCGTCTTGATCTTCTCCCGCCAGCCCTCGAGCTTCTCGAGGCCGGCGCTGAGGCCGTCCTCGGTCCGGTAGATTCCGACGTGCTCACCCATGATGTCCTGCAGCTCGTCGTGCAGGACGAACGGGTTGTTGCCCTCGGCCCGGTTGAGCGGCGCGGTGGCGCTGCGCACGGCCGTCGCGATGTCCTCGTCGTTGACGCTCGGCGCGCTGCCGAGCCCCTTGACGTAGTTGATCGCGCCGTCGCCCGCGAGCTTGCCGAACACGATCAGGTCGGACAGCGAGTTGCCGCCCAGCCGGTTCGCCCCGTGCAGCCCCGCGGCGCACTCGCCACAGGCGAACAGCCCCTTGACCGTCGTCGACTCCTGCGAGTCGGCGTCGACCCGGATGCCGCCCATGAAGTAGTGCAGCGTGGGGCCGACCTGCATCGGCTCCTTCGTGATGTCCACCTCCGCCAGCTCGCGGAACTGGTGGTACATCGAGGGCAGCTTGCGCTTGATGTAGCTGGCCTCGCGCTGGTTCGCGATGTCCAGGAACGCCCCGCCCGCCGGGCTGCCGCGCCCTTCCTTGACCTCGTTGAAGATGGCGCGGGCGACGACGTCGCGGGTGAGCAGCTCCGGCGGTCGCCGGGCCTCGCGGTCACCGGTCAGCCAGCGAGCCGCCTCCTCCTCGGTGTCCGCCGTCTCCGACGCGAACCGCTCGGGGATGTAGCGGTACATGAACCGCTCCCCCTCGGAGTTGCGCAGCACGCCGCCTTCGCCGCGCACGCCCTCGGTGACGAGGGTGCCGCGCACCGACGGCGGCCAGACCATGCCGGTGGGGTGGAACTGCGTGAACTCGATGTCCATCAGCTCGGCGCCGACGTTGTAGGCCATCGCCAGCCCGTCGCCGGTGTACTCCCAGCTGTTGGACGTGACGCGCCAGCACTTGCCGCCGCCCCCGGTCGCCATGATGACGGCCTTGGCCTTGATGACCAGGAAGCGCCCGCTGTCCTTCCACAGGGCGAGCACGCCGCCGACGTGGTCCCCCTCCATCAGGAGGTTGAGCGCCTTGCACTCCATGTAGACCTCGAACCCCTGGTGGATCCCGTGGTCCTGCAGGGTGCGGATCAGCTCGAGCCCGGTGCGGTCACCGACGTGGGCGAGGCGCGGGAAGCGGTGGCCGCCGAAGTTGCGCTGGTTGATCAGCCCGTCCTTCGTCCGGTCGAACACCGCGCCCCAGTCCTCGAGTTCGCGGACCCGGTCGGGGGCCTGCTTGGCGTGCAGCTCGGCCATCCGCCAGCTGCCGAGGAACTTGGAGCCGCGCATGGTGTCGCGGAAGTGCACCGCCCAGTTGTCGCGCTCGTCCGCGTTGGACAGCGCGGCGGCCATGCCGCCCTCCGCCATCACGGTGTGGGCCTTGCCCAGCAGCGACTTGCAGACGATGGCGACATCGAGGCCGGCGTTGGCGCACTCGACGGCGGCCCGCAGGCCGGCGCCGCCTGCGCCGATGACGACGACGTCGTGCTCGATGGTCTTCAGTTCGGAGACGTCCAGTCCCATGTTCGACTCCTACAGTCCGAGGGCCGCGGCGACGGGCCGGGCAGCGGCGCTCATGTCGGCGCCCCAGGTGTTCAGGTCCGGGATCGTCCCGTGGGAGACGAGGCGGATGTAGACGTCGGTCAGCATCACGACCGCGAGGGAGGACCAGGCGATCTTCATGTGCCGCTCGTTGAACCAGGTCGACCACTTCCAGGTGCTGTGCGCGGCCTTCGCCGGCGAGTCACAGGTGAAGCAGTTGAGCCGGCCGCCGAAGATGTGGCGGAAGCTGTGGCAGCCCAGGCTGTAGCTGGCGAGCAGGGTCGCGTTGAGGAACAGCACGACCGAGCCGACGCCGATGCCCCAGCTGCCGTGGTACCGCAGCGAGATGAAGGCGTCGTAGTAGAGGATGACGTTGTAGATCAGGGCCAGGTACAGCGCGTAGCGGTGGATGTTCTGGATGACGAACAGGCCCGTCTCGCCCTTGTACTTGCCGCGGCGCACGCCTTCCACGGAGCACCCTGGAGGGGCGAACGCGAAGGCTCGGTAGTAGGCCTTGCGGTAGTAGTAGCAGGTGAAGCGCAGGACGCCGGGGATCGGCAGGATCAGCAACGCGACCGAGGCCGGGATGAAGGCGGGCCACCACGACGGGAAGTTCCCGAACCAGACGTGCCCGTAGTGTTCCCCGCCGAAGGTCCCCGCGCCTCCGACCGCCGTCGCGTCGGTGAGCAGCGTCGGGGAGTAGAGCGGGCTGAGGTAGGGGCCGGCCTGGTAGTGGTCACCCTGGAACGCCGCCCAGGTGCCGTAGCCGAGGGCCGTGACGATGAACAGGACGGTGGAGAGGGGGCCGACCCACCAGTTGTCCGGACGTCGGGTCTCGCCGAGGCCGATGATGTGCCCGCCCGGGAGGGCGTCGGGGTTGCCAGACATTGCGCCTCGCTCTCTCTTTGAAGGGGAAGAGAAGGCGCGGGTCTAGCAGAGGCCTGGGGCTTTTGCCACTGCTCGGGGAGTATCTCGATCCACGGGTCTGTTGATGGTGATCAACGCGCCGGAACCAGGGCGACGTCGCCCCGGATCAACCGAGCAGCTCCCTCACCCGGGACAGCAGACCGGCCAGCGTGAACGGCTTCTGCATGAAGTTGGTGCCCTCGTCGAGCACGCCGTGGTGGGCCACGACGTTCTCCGTGTAGCCCGACATGAACAGCGCCCGGAGATCGGACCGGTCGACCCGGAGGCGCTCGTACAGTTCCCGGCCGTTCAGTCCCGGCATCACGACGTCGCTCAGCAGGAGGTGGACCGAGCCGGAGAAGCGCCGAGCCAGCAGCAGCGCCTCCTCGGCGTGCTCGGCCTCCAGCACGGTGTAGCCGTGCTCGGACAGGATCGTGCGGGCCAGCTCGCGGACCATCGCGTCGTCCTCCACCAGGAGGATCGTCTCCGAACCGGGACCGATGCTCGGCCGCTCGGGCTGTCCGGTGCCCTCGGGCACCTCCCGCGCCACCGGGAAGTACAGCTTGAACGTCGTGCCGTGGCCCGGCTCCGAGTAGACCGCGATCAGGCCATCGTTCTGGCTGACGATGCCGTAGACCGTCGCCAGCCCGAGGCCCGTGCCCTGGCCGGGTCCCTTGGTGGAGAAGAAGGGCTCGAAGATGCGCTCGCGCGTCGCGGCGTCCATCCCCTCCCCCTCGTCGCTGACCACCAGCACCACGAACTCCCCCGAGGCGGGCTCGTCGCCCATCACGTGTTGCGCGTCGTCGAGGACCACGTTGGCCGTCTCGATCAGCAGCCGCCCCCCCGACGGCATGGCGTCGCGGGCGTTGACGGCGAGGTTCACGAGGATCTGGTCCAGCTGGGACGGGTCCGCCTTGATGTTCCACAGGTGGTCGCCGGGCACGAAGCGGAGCTCGATGTCCTCCCCGATCAGGCGGACGAGCATCTTCTCGGAGTTGGCGATGACGTCGTTGGGCTGGATCACCCGGGGCTCGATGACCTGCTTGCGGGCGAACGCCAGCAGCTGCCCCGTCAGGTCGGCGGCGCGCTCGCCTCCGCCCCGGATTTCGCTGGCGTAGGTCCGCGCCGGGTGGCCCTCGGGCAGGGCCCGCTCCAGCATGTCGGCGTAGCCGAGGATGCCGGTGAGGATGTTGTTGAAGTCGTGGGCGACGCCGCCGGCGAGCCGCCCGATCGCCTCCATCTTGGTCGCCTGGCGCAGCTCCGCCTCCAGGCGACGCCGGTCGGCCTCCGCCTCTCGCATCTCGGTGACGTCGATGAACGTGATGATGATCAGCTGCAGCTCACCCTGCTCGTCGAACACCGGGTAGCCGTTGCACTGGGCCCAGATGAGGTCCCCCTTGGCCGGCCGGTTGACGCCGACGAGGAGGTTCTCGAACCGCTCGCGGGTCCGCAGCACGACGCTGACCGGGTACTCCTCCAGCGGCATCACCGAGCCGTCCTCGCGCAGGAACATCCACTGCGGGTCGGGCGCGGAGACGCCGATCATCTGGTCCATCGTGAGGCCGAGGATGCGGCACGCCTTGGGGTTGCAGACGCGGATCGTGGTGTCCGCGGCGTGGGCCACGACGCCGGAGTCGAGGTGGTTCAGGACGCGCTCGAGGTCCTCCACGTCGCCGAAGAGGTAGACGCTGTCGGTGGCAGCGCCTACGTCCGGCGCCCCCGTCTTCGCCGCGGTCGGCTCGGCCATCTCGCTCCCCCGTGACCCTCGACTCATCCTACACGGGGTCAGAACGCCCCGAACGGGCCGCCGTATGGGTCATGGGTGCAATACGAGCTCACGATCGAGGCGGCCGCGGTGC
>CAYQEG010000267.1:0-10222 GCA_964416435.1 uncultured Rickettsiales bacterium | reverse complement strand
CACGGCTCACCCCTGACGTACTCGTCTCGACTCCACCCCGCTCACGCAGGAGGTCGACCAACTCGGCGTTGGTCGCATCGGGATGACTTCGAAGCACCGCTTCGAGGACCGCGAGGCCAGCTTCGTCGATCTTCGGCTTCGGACCGCGAGGACCCGAGGAAGGCGAACACGAGCCGGTCTCTCGATCCGCCTTCACCCAGCGGAACGCTGAGCTCCGACCGACGTCGAACCGCTCCGCGAGCACGCGGAGCGAGCCCTCTCCGTTCTTGTACGCACGAACAAGCCGAACCCGCAGGTCCATCGACACCGCCATGACCACCTCCGCCAGGGAGCAGATCACAGAAGCGGATCGTGGTCAAATTACTCGGGCAGCACAGTCAGTCCGGTTGATCGTGACTGGAGCGGTGGACATGGCCCACGAGCCTAAACGGCCCATCACTCATATGCGGCCTCACACCGGAGAGGGCACGGGCCCGAGACCCCGGAGCGAGGAGGGAGCGATGCGGGCCATCGTGACCGACGAGCGACGCCTGGATCGGGCTCGTGGACCGACGGTGTGTGGGCTACAGGTGGGTGATGGGTCGTTCTTAGCTGCCGATCTCGTGGGCGTCGGAGCAGAGCCGGCGCACGATCCGCTGGGCGTGGGGTGGCACGCGCGTGAACCGCACCGTGAAGTCCGCCGCGGCGGCGTCGGCGACCAGGCTGCTGAGGGCGACGGCGCCCGACAGGTCCACCCGCCCCAGTCCACCCAGGTCGACGATGATGTGATCCGCCTCGCGGTGCTCCGCCAGGGCGTCCAGGCAGGCCTGCTCGAGCACCGGCGCGGTGCCGAACCACAGCACCCCCAGGGGGCGCAGGTGCACCGTGTCCCCGTCACGGGTCGTCTGGATCTCCAGCTCCATCTCCCGCCACAGGTGCACCAGGGCGGCCAGGCCGATGCCCGCGACCACGCCGTACTGCACCTTCGGGGCCGAGACGATGGTCGCCGCGAACGTCGTCCAGCCGACCAGCGCCTGGGGGCGGCTCTGCCTCCACAGCTCGACCAGGGGCCGGGGGTCGAGCAGCGGCGCCACCGCGGTCAACACGATCGCCCCCAGCACCGCCTTCGGCATCGGCGCCAGCACCCCCGCGAACGGCAACACCAGCAGCACCGCCACGCCGCTGACGGCCCCCGCGATCCGGCTCCTCCCGCCAGCGGTGCGCGCGATGGACGACCGCGAGAACGAGCCCCCCACCGGGAAGCCCGCGAACAGCCCCGCCGCGATGTTGGCCGTGCCCTGGCTGACGAACTCCCGATTGGGATCCCAGCCCTCCCGGTCCGCCGCCGCGAACGTGCGTGAGATCGTCGCCGCCTCGGCGAAGCCGATCAACGCGATCACGACGCCGGCCAGCGTCAGCGCCGGCAGCTCGCGCCACGGCAGGTCCAGCGTCAGGGGCGGCAGCCCCGAGGGCACCTCGCCGATCGTCGGACCGACCGGCAGCCCCGCCACCGACGCCAGGATGCCGACGATCGCCGCGACGAGGACCCCGGGGAACAGTCGGTGGATCTTCCGCCCGCCGCGCATCGCGACCGCCGTGAGCACGCTGATCGCCACCGCCCCGGCGACCCACGCCTCGGGGTGGCGCACCGTCCACAGCGCGCGCTGGGTCACCGTGTCGCCCGTCGCCGTCAGCCCGAACGCGGCCGGGACCTGCGACGCGCAGATCAGCAGCGCCGCCCCCGCCGTGAAGCCGTACAGCACCGGCTGGCTCATCAGCCACGCCAGCGCCCCCGCCCGAACGAGGCCGATCGCCATCCGTGTCACGCCGACGATCAACGCGAGCAGCGCCGCCAGGGCGACGTACTCCGCGCTGCCCGCCGCGGCCAGGGAGCCCAGCGCGCCGATCGTCAGCAGCGACGTCAGCGCCACCGGCCCCGTCTGCAAGTACCGGGAGGACACGAACGGCGCCGCGAGCACCGGCGCCACCGCGGCGGCGTACAGCCCGTGGTACGGCGGCATGCCGGCCAGGTCGGCGTACGCCAGGCTCTGGGGGATCAACACCAGCGCGACGCTGATCCCGGCGACGAGATCAGCGACGAGCCCCTTGCGTTCCTCTTCGGTCACGCCCTCGCCGAGGGGGCCTCGGGCGCCGCCGCACGGGCGCCGACCTCCCGCAGGAGGGTGTCGGTCCGCACCAGCCGCTCCAGCCAGTGCGCGACGTCGCGCCGCGACCAGTCCCGCCGCAGCCGCTCACAGTGACCGTGCACCAGCGCCGACAGGGCGCCCACGACGTCGTCGAGGCGGCCATAGCGCGACGCCGCGAGCAGCAGCTCGCGCAGCAATCGACGCCGGCTGCCGAAGCCGCGAGGCACGCCGACGACTCGGGCGATGCCTTCGATCGCGCCGGTCGACAGGAACAGCCCCGAGCGGGACGGCGCGGCCAGGTAGTCCACGATCCCGTGCAGGTCGACGGAGCCGTCATCCAGATCGAGACCCGGACCGGCCTCCGGCGGCTCCCCCTCCCAGGCGGGCAGCCCCCCGACGACCTCGCGGAGCGCCGCCGCGATGACCAACCCGAGCGGGTCGCCGAGGTCCTGCAGCGCGCAGGCGAACGCCGGCACCCACGTCCGCAGCGACGACGGAGGCGGCTCGGCCCGCAGCGCTTCGCTCAGCGGACCGCGCGCGGAGACCATCTCGTCCAGGAAGACGCCCTCGAACGGGAACACGCAGCGACCGAACAGCTCGTAGGCGTCGGCGGCGGACTCGTCGTTGTCGGCTCGCCCTTCCAGCAGGTCGGCGATCTCGAAGCGATTCATGACGTCTCCTCGTCGCGACCCGGCAGGCGGTAGGCCGCGCGGGTCGGCTTGAGCGGGCGCTTCAGCCAGTACGGCCGACGCGTGCCGTCGGGGCTGTGCTCGGTCGCTGGTCGAGCGAGCGCCAGCCACTCCCTGTAGATGGCCATGGACCGTCCCACGTCCACCTGCACGTCACCATGCCGATCGCCGGGTCCCGCTTTCGTCACCGCGACCGCCTTCTGGTGCCAGCAATGAGCGCCGCTCAGGGGGTCGGGGTGCACCGCGTGGGTCAGGTTCTGGTGCACGCCGACGTCATCCCACCAGACGCGCGACGTGTCGGGATCCGACGTCTTCCAGGCGCCGCCGGGCTCATCGATGCGCAGCGAGTGCACGTCGCCGGTCCGGTCGAGGGTGACCAGCGACGACATGCCGGCGCCGATGTTGTCCGACTGCTTGAGCCGCCAGCGGCCCAGGTGGTGGCTGATCGCGACGATCCCGGGCTTGATGCCCTCGGTCACCCAGACCGCGTCGACCATCGAGCCGATCTCCGTCTCGATTCTGACCAGGTCCCCGGTCTGAACGCCGATGCGCGATGCGTCCGACGGGTGGATCCAGACCGGGTTGCGGTGGCTCAGCTCGTACAGCCACTTCGCGTTGGCCGAGCGGGTGTGGATCAGCGTCGGGAGCCGGAAGTTCGGCAGCAGCAGCATCTCCCCGGCGTCGCGGTCGATGTTGGCCGGGCTGACGTGGCTCTCCAGCGGCCACGGCACCGCGTACGACTGCTCCGTCCAGCCCCAGTCGCGGAGCGTCGGGCTGAAGAACTCCAGCTTGCGGCTGGGGGTCTTGAAGCCGACGGGTTGGCCGTCGTCCCCGGGCTCGGCGTAGGGGCGGTAGACGTCCTTCGTCACCTCGAAGGCGCCGTACTTGCGCATGTAGGCCAGCGGTGTGAGGTCCTCGGCGGCGGCGGCCTCGGGCAGGCCGGGCACCGAGTTCTCGAAGATCCACCGGAAGTACTCGTCGACGGTGATGATCTCACCGTCGCGGTAGGGCGACTCGAAGTGCTGGCGGATGCCCAGGCTGCCGTCGGGGTCCATGCGCGCCGACAGGTCGATCCACCACTCCGCCTCCTCCCAGACCTCACCAGGGTTGGCCTCCCAGGTTCGCTCGACGGGCTTGCCGGCCCGCTCCAGGGCGACCCGCTGCACCGGCTGCCGGAAGGCGATCCAGCTCCCCGCGTGGGTCTCCTGGGACATCACGTCGTGGCGCTCGCCGGCGTGCCCCATCGGCAGCACGTAGTCGGCGAACCAGGCCGACTCGTTCCAGGTCGGCGTCATGGCGACGTGGCACTTGATCTTGTCCTCCGACTTCAGCGCGTCGAGCCACATGAAGCCGTCGGGGTTGATCCAGAGCGGGTTGTAGACGCGGGTGAAGTAGACGTCGACATCGCCCCGCCCCTCGTCCAGGAAGTGGGGCAGGCAGAAGGACATCTCGTAGAAGGCGAAGGGCCACTCCACCGGCAGGTGCAGCTCGTTCCAGGCGTCGCCCGCGGGCGGCGAGCTGTGCGGCTTCGGCACGAACTTGTTCCACGAGTTGAGCGAGGTGCCGCCCTCGGTGCCGACGCTGCCCGTCAGCACGTTGAGGAAGAAGAGGCAGCGAGCGACCTGCCAGCCGCCGCGGTTGCCCATCGAGGCGGCGCGCCAGTTGTGGGCGGCCACCGCGCTGCCGGCGCTGGCCACGATCTCGGCCGCCTCCACGATCCGCTCGATCGGGACCTGCGCCTCGGCAGCCGCCCGCTCGAACGTGAAGTCGCGATACAGCGCCTTCAGCATCGCCTCGAAGTCGTCGAAGGTCGGGCCGTCGGGACGGCGCAGCGCCTCGCGCGTCGCCTCCTTCACCGCGTCGTCCTCGGCCCAGCCGGGCACCGCGCGCAGCGACTCCTCCCAGTTGACCCAGGTCTTCACGAACTCGCGGTCCCACGCGCCGGTCTGTAGCAGGTGGTTGGCGATGGCGAGGAGGACCGTCGCCTCGGAGCCGGGCCAGGTGGGCAGCCAGACGTCGGACTTCGCGGCGGTGTTGGACAGCCGCGGGTCGAACGTGACGATCTTCGCGCCCGCCTGCTGCGCCTCGATGATGCGCTGGGCGTGGGGGTTGAAGTAGTGGCCCGACTCCAGGTGCGCGGAGATGAGGAGGATCGCCTTGGCGTTGGCGTAGTCGGGGCTGGGCCGGTCGCCGCCGGACCACAGGAAGTAGCCGGCGCGCGACGCCGCGGAGCAGATGTTGGTGTGGGAGTTGTGCCCGTCGACGCCCCAGGTCTGGATGACGCGGTTGGCGTAGTGGTCCTCTCCGGGGCGGCCGACGTGATACATGATCCCGTCCCGCCGCTTCGCTCGACTCGCCCGCATCTTCTCGCTGATCTCGTCGAGCGCCTCGTCCCAGCTGATCCGCCTCCAGCGCCCCTCGCCGCGGGCCCCGACGCGCTTGAGCGGGTAGAGGATCCGCTCGGGGTCGTAGACCTGGTTGTGGGTCGCCGGCCCCTTGGCGCAGTTCCGGCCCCGGCTTCCGGGGTGGGCGGGGTTGCCCTCGAACTTGCGGATCTCGTTCGTCTCCTTGTCGACGTATGCCATCAGCCCGCAGGCCGACTCGCAGTTGAAGCAGACCGTCGGCACCAGCGTGTAGTGCTTCGCCACCTTGCGGGGCCAGGCCTTCGCGTCCCACTCGGTCCAGTCGTCCCAGTGCTCCGCCGGCGGGTACTGCGACAGGCGCCCGTCGGGGTGCACGACGGTGGTCAGGTCGATCGGTGTCCGGTCGTCGTTACGCATTTGGGATGTCCTGGGGGGCCATGACGAAGGCGTGCTCGTACAGGTAGAGGCCGGCGTAGGCGAGGGGGGCGCTGACCTGGGCGAGGATCGGGAGGTCGATCGACAGCCACGGGAGCGCCGCCGCGAGGCCGCTGAGGGCCCCCCCAGCGAGCATCTGGCCCGAGAAGGAGGACCGCCAGAGCGGATCCTCGGCGGCCCGGAGCATGAGGTCGATCAGGGTCGCGCCCGTCAGGAGGTAGACCAGCATCTGGTGGGTGGCCGGGGGGCCGAGCCCGAAGGTCGCCCCCAGCCCCAGCAGCGTCACCGCGCCGATGGCGATCGCCTGGACCGCGAGGTGTGGCGCGAGCCAGGGGTTCAGCCACAGGTCTCGCCCCTTCGCCTGGGCGAACAGGAACGCCGTGTAGACCGCCGCCATGAGCGCGATCGGGGTCCCGGCGGCGAGCAGCACGACGCGCAGGGGGCCGGTCGCCCCTCGCATCAACCCCATCACCTCGACGCCGAGCCAGGCCGTCAGGAGCGCGCCGAACGCGGTCAGCACGACGGCGCCGCGGGCCAGCCAGGAGTCCCAGTTGGGGCGCTTGAGGATGTACAGGAAGCGCTCGGGTCGCTCGAGGTCGCCGACCAGCAGCGCGGTGGTGGCGAGCAGGCCGACCAGCGAGACGACGGCCGCCGCGACGCCGACCTCGGAGCCGAGCCCGGTCAGGACCGCCAGCGCCGCGACCGCGGGGGTGCCGGCGGCGATCGCCTTGGTCACCAGGTAGGCGGGCACCGGCCAATGCCACGGCCGCTCCTGCTTCCGCTCGACGGTGTAGGGCACGGAAGGCGGGGCGTCGGGCGGGGTCGGCTGCATCAGCACGCGCTCGCCGTCGACGTAGAAGAGCTTGGGCGACGTGCCCTTCTCCGGCCGCCGCACGGTGGTGGGCTCGGCGGCGAGCAGGCGGCTGAGCTCGCTGCTCGGGTCGTGCAGGTCGCCGGCGACGATGGCGTGCTCGGGGCAGACGACGACGCAGGCCGGCTCGAGCCCGACGGTGACCCGGTGCGCGCAGAAGTTGCACTTCGCGGCGGTGCGGGTCTCGGGTTCGATGTGGACCGCGTCGTAGGGGCACGCCTGCATGCAGGCCTTGCAGCCGATGCAAGCGTCCTTGTCGAAGTCGACGATGCCGTCGTCGCGCTTGTGCATGGCCGACGTGGGGCAGATCGTCGCGCAGGGGGCGTCGGTGCAGTGGTTACAGCGGGTGACCTGGAAGTGGCGCGTCACGTCGGGGTACAGGCCGGTCTCCACCGACTTGACCCACGTGCGGAACACCCCGAGGGGCACCTCGTTCTCGCTCTTGCAGGCGGTGCTGCAGGCGTGACAGCCGATGCACTTCCGGTTGTCGATCGCGAAGCCGTAGCTGGTCATGAGATCCGGGTCGGGCCCTTGCGGTTGGCCTTGTGGACGTTCCATGCGCGGGACAGCGCCATGCCGGCGGCCATCGCCGCGACGAAGAGGAGCGCTTCGCCCATGCCCGAGCCGGCGGCGACGATGGCTGGGCCCGGGCAGAAGCCGCCGAGGGCCCAGCCGACGCCGAACAGCGCCGCGCCGTAGATCAGCTCGGGGGTGATGTCGCTGCGGGTGGGGATGAAGAACCGGGTGGTGTGATACGGGCTCGCGACCCGCCCGCTGTAGCGGTGGGCGAGGTGGTAGACGACCAGCGCGCCGCCCATGACGAAGGCGAGGCTCGGGTCCCAGCGTCCGCCTGCGACGTCCAGGAAGTAGAAGACCTTGTCCGGCTGGGTCATCCCGCCGAGCACCAGGCCGACCGCGAAGATCAGCCCGGCGACGAACGCAGAGACGCGGTTCACAGCGAGCCGCCGAGGCCGAAGGTGATGGCGGTCGCGGTCAGCATGCCGGTCGCCATGAACGTGATCGTCGCGATGATCGACCGCCTGCTCATCCGCCCGATCCCGCAGACGCCGTGTCCGCTGGTGCAGCCGCTGCCCTGCTGGGTGCCGAACCCGACGATCAGCCCCGCCGCGATGAACGCGAACGGAGAGCGGTCGATCGTGATCCCGAAGCCCTGCGGGTATGCGAACACCAGCGCGACGCCGCCGACGACCAGGCCGGCGATGAACGCCAGGCGCCAGTCGTAGTCACCCGGCCGGCGGGTGAAGAGGGAGTTGAAGATGCCGCTGATGCCGGCGACGCGGCCGTGCAGCAGCAACATCATCGCCGCCGACAGCCCGATCAACAGGCCGCCGGCGAGGGACATCCAGGGGGTGAAGTGATCGAGGTCCATCCAGCGGATCTAGCGCGCGATCGGCAGGGAGGATGCGTTCCACTGGAGCATGCCGCCGGCCATCGACGCGACCTTCGCGAAGCCGAGCGCCTCCAGCCGCTGCGCGGCGTCGCCCGAGCGGCCGCCTGAGCGGCAGATGAGCACCACCGGGTCGGTCCGATCCCAGCCGTCGGCGTGCTGGAGGATCCGCGCGATGGGGACCAGCTGGCTGCCGGGCACGTGCCCGAGGTCGCCGGTGTACTCCGTCTCCTCGCGGACGTCGACCAGGTGGCACTCGTCGGCGTGGGCGGAGACCCAGGCGACGGTGATCTCGGGGATCCCCTTGCCGTCGCGCACGATGGGGGCCCAGCCTCGGACCTGCTCGTCGCTCGACGGAGCCAGGCCGCAGCTGAGGTTCGCCGGCACGGCGACGTCCAGCCGCGCGGGGAGGGAGAGGTTGAGGTTGTCCATGATCTCGACGAACTCGGCCTGGGTCTTGCCCCCGCCGAGGCGCGGGTTGAACCGCTTCTCCTCGGAGACCGTCGTCCGGGTGCGGCCCTTGTAGTCGTGTCCCGGGTAGATGGCGGTGTCGTCGGGGAGGGTGAACACCTTGTCGTGGATCGAGCGGTACAGGGTGTTGGCGTCCCCCTGCTGGAAGTCGGTCCGCCCGCAGCCGCGGATGAACAGGGCGTCGCCGGTGAACAGCATCCCCTGCTCGCGCAGGTAGTAGCTGACGCAGCTGTTGGTGTGGCCCGGCGTCGTGATCACCTCGACCGTGTGGCGGCCGAACTGGATGGTGTCGCCGTCGGAGACCTGCACGTCGGCGCAGTCCGCGCCCCCCGTCTTGCTGAGCACGCTCCGGCTCCCCAGCTTGTTGCGCAGCGTGCCGGACGCCGTGACGTGGTCCGCGTGCACGTGGGTCTCCAGCGTGTAGCGCAGGAACAGGTCGAGTTCGGACAGCAGCTGCACGTCGCGGTCGACCAGCTCGCGCACGGGGTCGATGAGCACCGCCTCACCGGTCTCCGGGTCGCCCAGGAGGTAGGTGTAGGTGCAGGTCTCTCGGTCGAAGAGCTGTCGGAAGAGGAGGTCGTCGGACATGGCCTGCCCGAAGAGCACGACCCGTGCCACCTCCTCAAACGACGGACGTCGTCCCGCGATGGCTTGACGATTGACGCATCCGGGTCAACATGTCGCTACATGTTGAAACACACGCGAGAACCGATCTGTTTCCACGGGATGGTGACGGTGGCTCCTCAGATGGAGCGGCTGTTCGAGTTGATCCGTCGGGTCGCGAAGACCGACGCGTCGGCGCTGATCCGGGGTGAGACGGGCACCGGCAAGGAGCTGGTGGCGCGAGCGATCCACGAGCTGGGGCCGCGCCGGAGTCGACCGTTCCGGGCCATCAACTGCGCGACGCTGACTCCGGAGCTGCTGGCGTCGGAGCTGTTCGGGCACGTCAAGGGGGCGTTCACGGGGGCGATCCGGGACCGGCGGGGGCTGTTCAAGCTGGCGGATGGGGGCACGCTGTTCCTGGACGAGATCGCGGAGATCCCGCTCGACATCCAGGCGCGGCTGCTGCGCGTGCTCCAGGAGCGCACCTTCGTGCCGCTGGGCGGGGCGGACCCGCTGTCCGTCGACGTGCGGCTGCTCGCGGCGACGCTCCGCTCCCTGCGCCGCGAGGTCGAGGAGGGGCGGTTCCGGGAGGACCTGATGTACCGCGTGCGCGTGGTGCCGCTGTTCCTGCCGCCGCTGCGGGAGCGGACGGGGGACGTCGAGGCGCTGACGGCGCACTTCGTCGACGAGTTCAACGCGCGGGGCGGGCGCCGGGTCACGGAGGTGGCGCCCGACGCGACGGAGGCGCTGCTGGTGCACAGCTGGCCGGGCAACGTGCGGGAGCTGATGAACGTGATCGAGTACGCGTTCGCGGTTGGCGAGGGGCGGGTGCTGACGCTCGACGAGCTCACGCCGGAGCTGCGCGGAGAAGCCCCTCCGGACGAGCGGCGGCAGAACCCGGACGCGACGCTGCGGGAGCTGGAGCGCGAGCGGTTGCTGGACGCCCTCCGTCGCACGGGTGGTCGCAAGGGCAAGGCGGCCGAGGCGCTGGGCATGAGCCGGTCGACGCTGTGGCGCAAGCTGCGGGAGCACGGGCTGAACTGAGCGGGCGTGTCCCCCCACCGCAGCGTGCCCGAACGACTCGTTTCCCCCCTGTTGTGGCGGTGCCCCCCCGCCGCAGCGGGCTCGAACGACTCGTTTCCCCCCTGTTGTGGCGGTGCCCCCCCGCCGCAGCGGGCTCGAACGACTCGTTTCCCCCCTGTTGTGGCGGTGCCCCCCCGCCGCAGCGGGCTCGAACGACTCGTTTCCCCCCTGTT
>CAYQEG010000266.1:0-10229 GCA_964416435.1 uncultured Rickettsiales bacterium | reverse complement strand
CAGGGGCGAGATGAGCCGTCTCGGCACTGGTCGGCGGTGTGGGCCGCCAACCAGGGGCGAGATGAGCCGTCTCGGCACTGGTCGGCGGTGTGGGCCGCCAACCCGTCTCGAGATGCGCCATCTCGGCGGTGATTGACGGGTGCTATCGGCTGCTGCTAGCAGCCGTCGCAAGACCAGGGCGGCTCCGGGCTGAAGCGCTCGACGAGGAAGTCGACGAGGAGCCGGACCTTCGCGCTGAGGTGCCGTCGATGGGGGTACATCGCCCAGACCGCTCGGGGGCCGTCGATCTCCCAGTCCTCCAGGATCGGCACCAGCTCCCCCGACCTCAGCTGGTCGGCCACGATGAAGTCCGGGTTCACGATGATGCCCAGCCCCCGGACCGCGGCCTGAACGAGGATGTCCCCGTTGTTTGCGATCAGCGGGCCGTCGGTTCGGATCGGCCTGCTCTCGTCCCCCTTCCGGAACGTCCAGAACGGGCTCGAGAGGAGCGAGTACCGCAGGCACCGGTGCTCCTTCAGATCGTCCGGCGTCGCCGGGGTCCCCCAGGCCGCCAGGTAGTCGGGGCTCGCTGACGCGTAGGCCTTGACCGGCCCCAGGCGACGCGCGACGAGCGACGAGTCCTCGAGCTGGCCGATGCGCACGGCGACGTCGTAGCCCTCCTCCACGATGTCGACCTTGCGGTCGCTGCACACCATCTCGACGGCCAGGGACGGGTGTCGCGCCATGAAGTCGGCCACAGCGGGGGCCAGGTACCTCACCCCGAAGCTCATCGGCGCGCCCAGCCTCAAGGTGCCGCGGGCGCCGCCGCTCAGCTCGGACAGCGCCGCCTCGGCGTCCCGCACCTCCTCCAGGATCAGCCGCGCCCGCTCGCGAAAGGCACGCCCCTCGTCCGTCAGCGACACCTTGCGCGTGGTGCGGTGCAGGAGCCGGATGCCGAGGTGATCCTCCAGCGCCTGCACCTGCTTGCTGACCTGGGCGCGGGAGGCGCCGAGTCGCCGCGCGGCCCCGGTGAAGCTGCTGTGGTCGGCGACGGTGACGAAGGCCTCGAAGGCGCGGAGCTTGTCCATTGGTTCTCCAGTCGAACCAATCTGGCTCCAGACCACCGTCTTATCAACTCGAGGGATCGAATCTAGGTTGGACCCATGGACAAGCCCGCCCCCGTCGACCACCCGATCCTCCCCGTGCTGCGGGACCGCTGGAGCCCCCGCGCGTTCGCCGACCGCCCCGTCGCCGCCCCCATCGTGCGCAGCCTGTTCGAGGCGGCGCGCTGGGCGCCGTCGGCGTTCAACGAGCAGCCCTGGGCGTTCATCGTCGGCACCACCGAGCAGCCCGACGTGCGCGACGCGGTGCTCGACACCCTCGTCCCGCCCAACGCGGCGTGGGCGTCCGGCGCGCCGGTGCTCGCCGTCGCGATCGCGAAGAGCCGGTACACGAAGAACGACAAGCCCAACCGCTACGCGACCTACGACCTGGGCCAGGCGGTCGCGCACCTGTCGGTGCAGGCCACGGCGCAGGGCTTGGCGGTGCACCAGATGGCCGGCTTCAGCGCCGACCAGGTCCGGGAGCGGTTCGACGTGCCCGAAGGCTGGGAGCCGCTGGTCGCCTTCGCGATCGGCTACCCCGGCGAGCCCGAGCAGCTCCCCGAGGGCCTCGCGAACCGGGAGCGCGCCCCCCGGCACCGCAAGCCGCAGCCGGAGTTCGTCTTCGGGGCACGGTTCGGCGAGGCGGTCTAGGACCCGAACTCCGCCTCGGCGTCGCGGGCGACCGAGCGGTCGCCGTGCTCCGCCGCGGCCTGCCGGACGCGGGTCGCCAGCGCCTCGTCGTGGGACCAGGGGGCGAGGGCCGTCACGGCGGCGCGGGCGTCGTCGGTGCGGCCGGCGGCGATCAGCCGGACCAGGTGATCCCAGGCCGCGGGCGACCGCAGCATCGCCATCGCCGTCCAGGCGACGCGGCGGCGGTCCGGATCGAACAGGCTGTCGGCCCAGGCGACCAGCACCGGCTCGGCGCCATGCACCCGCGAGTCGCCCAGCGCCAGGGCGGCGGCCTCCTGCGTCTCCGCCGGGACCTCCCGACCGGCGGGCGGCGCCAGGAACCGGCCGACGAACGGGAGCGACTCCTCCGGCTCCAACGCGAGCAGCGCCGCGAAGCACTCCTCGGCGACCCGGGCGTCGTCGTCGGGGAGCTGGGCGCGGAGCCGCAGCAGCGGCAGGCCTCCGGGCCTCCCCAGCGCGGCGACCGCGCGGGCGCCTCCGATGCGGGCCTGGGGCTCCGGGTCCGCCAGCAGATCGGCGATGAAGTGCAGGGCGTCGGGGTGATCCTCCGCCGCCAGGGCCATGCCGCAGATCCCCCGCAGCTCCGCCGCGGCGTCCACCGTGCCGCCCCACACCGGCTCCTTCTGGACCCGGCGCAGCCCCTCTTCGAGCAGGTCGTCCACGTCCGCGCGGATCACCCGGGCTGCCTCCGCCAGGGCGGTCTTGGCGAGCGCCTGCTTGTCCTTGGACGCCGCCATCCACTTCGCGAACGCCTGGGCGACCCCGTCGCGGTGCTCGCTCAGCTCGTGCTCCGAGATCAGGCGAGCCGCCGCCGCGACCACCGCGTTGCTCCGGTCGCCCAGCGCGGCGCGGATCGCGGCCGCCCCCTCGGCGGCCGTCGGATCGTCCCGCCAGGCCGCCAGGGCCCGCAGGCGCGCTTCGATGCCGCCCTTCGCCATGTCAGCGCATCCAGGCGGTCGGCTTGAGGTCGTGCTGCTCGTCGATCACCCGCAGCGAGCCCTGCGTCAGGCCGTAGCGCCCGTCGCGGCGGAGCCGGCGCCACGCGTCCTCGCTCGCCAGCTCGCCCCGCAGCGCCTCGGCGTAGGTCCGGACCAGGGGCGCGACGTCCGCGGGCCGGTGGTCCGCCAGCTCGATCCGGAACCGCCGGTACCCCGCCGCCACGAACGACGCCAGGTCCCGCAGCCCCGACTGCGCCTGCGCGTTGAACACCGTGTTGCGGCAGCCCATGTCGGCCCGGACCAGGTGGTCGTGCCCGTCGCGGCCGCGCAGGTGCACCTCGTGGTGCTCGCACGGCGTGCCGCAGTCCTTGCGGCTGTCGCCGTCCGACAGGAACCGCGCGAAGACGCAGTGCTCGGTGTGGAAGATCGGGAGATGGTGGTGGACGATCACCTCCAGCCGCCCACCCCAGCCGTCCTCCGCCTCGGCCAGCGCGTTCAGCTGCAGGGCGTTCAGGTCATGGGTCGGGGCCAGCCGGGCGAGGCCCGCGTCCATCAGCAGCCGGGCGGTGCGGCGGTTCGCCGCGTTGAGGCTGAAGTCACCGAACAGCTGCGGCCGATCGGGCACGTCGAGCAGGCTGCGGAGCAGGCCCAGGCTGCGCACCAGGATCGCGTCGGCCCCCAGCTTGAGCAGGAACGCCCGCAGCCGCTCCTCGTCCGGCTTGAGCACGCGGGGCGAGACCGCGATGGCCCGTCGGCCCGACGCCTTCACCGCGTCGATCGCCTCCCCCAGCCCCTTCACCTCCAGGAAGTCGACCGCGATCTCGTCCAGCCCGTCGCAGGACAGGGCCGCCTCGACCTGCTCCCGGCTGCGACACAGCAGGCTCAGCGCCGGCGCGCCAGGGGCGAGCGGCGGGAGCGCGCCGGGACCTCCGAGGGACGGGGTGGCCGCCGGCCGATCGTGGCGCGGGGTGACGGTGGCGCCGCGACGGGACTGCACCAGCGCGTCGGCGGCGGCCCGCCGCACCCGGTTGATCGCCGAGACCGGGAGGAACAGGTCGCCCCGCAGGTCCACCGCGACGTCCCCGAGCTCCAGCGTGGTGTCTCCCAGGCGGTCGATCGCGGCGCGCACCGAGTCGACGTCCAGCCCGCGGTTGCGGGCCGGCTGCAGATCCCGGTCCGAGCTCGCCTCCCCGACCCGACCGTGCTCGTCGCGGAGCAGCAGCCGCAGCGGCTCTCCCGCCGCCCCCGAGACCTCCGCGCTCACGCGCGCGCGGCGCTTCACCCCGTCCCACAGCGTCTGTAGGCGAGCGTCGAGCTCCAGGTCGCGGGTCCTCCAGACCGGCGTGCCCGCGGGCACGTGGTCGGTGCGCACCCTGGGGCCGAACTTCAGCACGACCTCGCCCGTCTCGGTCACCCCGACCGTCGGCTCGCCGTCGACCAGCACCGTGTGCACCGTGCCGCCGATCCCGCGATCCGCCTCCCCCGTCGCGAACAGCAGCCCGTCCCCCGGCTTGACCGGCCCGGCGAGGTCGACCCGCACCCCCCGACCGGCCACCCCGGTCGCCGTGCCGACGTGCACGCCCCGCTTGTTCGGGAAGTCCCCGCGCACCAGCCGCTGATGCTTCGGCCCGTCCAGGAAGCCGGGCGTGAGCCCCCGGCTGAACACCTGCTCCAGGTCCCGGCGGGCGCCGATGTCCAGCGCTTCGGCCCGGCCCGCCCAGGCTGCGTCCACCAGCCGTCGGTAGGTCGAGGCGGTCGCCGCGACGTAGTCCGGCCCCTTGAGCCGGCCCTCGATCTTGAGCGACGCGACCCCGGCGTCGATCAGCGCCCCGACGTGCTCCGCCCCGAGCAGGTCCTGGGGGGACAGCAGGTAGGGCGTCTCCGTCATCGGCCGGACCTGCCCGTCGACCACCAGGTCGTAGGGCAGCCGGCACGCCTGGGCGCATTGCCCCCGGTTGGCGGACCGCCCGCCCCAGGCCTCGCTGCTGAAGCATTGACCGGAGTAGGAGACGCAGAGCGCGCCGTGCACGAAGACCTCGAGCTCCAGGTCGGTGCCCCCGGCGATGGCGGCGATGTCCCGGATCGACAGCTCCCGCCCGAGCACCACGCGCTCGCAGCCGAGCCGTCCGGCCAGCTCCGCGGACTCGGCCGACGTGACCGTCATCTGGGTGGAGCCGTGGATCGGCAGCTCGGGGTGGCGCTCGCGGACGCGCGCGCACAGCCCCAGGTCCTGCACGATCAGCGCGTCCACCCCGGCGTCGCTGACGACCCGCAGGTAGTCATCGACGGCGGACAGCTCTTCATCGAACACGAGCGTGTTCAGCGTGACGAAGCCCCGCAGCCCGCGCTCGTGCAGCTCGGCCATGATCTCCGGCAGCTCGGCCGGGTCGAAGTTGGCCGCCCGGGCCCGCGCGTTGAACCGGCTCAGCCCGAAGTAGACGGCGTCGGCCCCCGCCTCGATCGCCGCGCGCAGCTGGTCGCGGCCGCCCGCGGGGGCGAGGACCTCGGGTGGGGTCGAGCGTCGGAGGGGGGCGGGCACGGGCGGCGAGGATAGCCCTCGATTCGAGGGTTGGTGGGGTCGGAGCAGTCCGCTAGGGTCGCTGGCTCGACCCATTCGGAGTCCCCCGATGCTGCGTTCCCCCCTGTCCCTCCTCGCCGCCGCCGCGCTGGTCTCGGCGTGCACCGCCGGCCCCCTCCACGAGGGGAGCGGCGACCCTGTCATCGAAGCGCACTCCCCGGACGACGAGGTGCAGACGGTCGCGCTGGCGCTGCGCCGCCTGGGCGCGAAGGGGCCGTACTACGCCGGCTCGACCGAGGAGTTCGAGCTGGTCGTCCAGGGGCAGATCACGAGCAACGTCGACTGGTCGACGACCGGCGGCAGCTTCGAGGTGGACGACCGGGTCATCGCCTGGACGCTCCCGTCCGACCAGGTCAAGGCGAGCGTGACGGTCGGGGTGACGTCCCTGGCCGGCGACTACATCCAGCGCAGCTTCAGCTTCGGCCTCAGCGGCGGCAGCCCGCCCAGCTGGCTGGTGGACCCCGCGGCCCAGGGGCTGGTCGACCCGACGGTCGACGCCGTCGGCGCCTGCCGGCTGGCCATCGACAGCAGCGACACGCCCCACGTCGTCTACCGCAACGAGACCCACCAACAGCTCTGGTACGCCACGTGGGACGGCTCGGATTGGGACCTCGACATGATCGACGGGCCCGGGTTCGACACGGGCGGCGCGGTCTCCGGCCACGTGGCCTTCACCGTGAGCAGCAGCGGCGTGCCCCACGTCGCCTACCGCTACAACGGCAGCAGCGAGATCCGCTACGCGACGCTCAGCGGTCTCACCTGGACCCGCGAGGTCGCCAACCCCACCGTGAGCACCGACGGCGGCTACGGTCTGAGCATCGCCCTGGACCCGGTCAACGGGAACCGCGCGACCATCGCCTTCAGCAATTACAGCGCGACCTATCCGCGACCGGCCGTGACGTACCGGACCGGCCCGGGCAGCTGGGTCGACGAGTCGTACACCAACACCGACTACTACTACGACTACTTCCTCGGCGGCCTCGCCTTCGACTCCGGCGGCACCGCGTCGCTCGTCTACGAGATCTACGACCTGCACGTTCTGACCTGGACCGCCGGCAGCGGCTTCATCACGGACACGGACATCACCGACGCCTCGTTCGGGGACAGCTCCCGCGCCGAGCTCCAGCTCGACGCGAGCCAGCAGCCGATCGTCATCCACGAAGAGGGCATCGAGCACCTCGTGAGCTCGACCTGGGGACACTCGGACTACGAGGCGTCCGACAACACGCACTTCGGGCTCGGCACCCACAACGGATCGCCCCGGATCGGGGTGCGCCACGGCGGCAGCCTGGAGTTCCTCGGCCTCGACTCCGAGAGCTTCTGGACCTACACGCAGATCGACGACATGGACAGCAGCGACCGGGCGTCGGTCGCCGTCGACGGCAGCGGCGTCACCCACGCCTGCTACATCAAGAACAACGAGGTCTGGTTCTACTAGTGAGCCGGGCCATCCGAGCGGCGACCCGCCCGGTCGCCCTGCTCGTCCTGCTCGGGCTGCTGGTCGTCACGACCGGCTGCCCGACCGGCGGGCGTCCGCCCGCGGACGACGACGACGACGCCACGGACGACGACGACGACGCCACGGACGACGACGACGACGCCACCGACGACGACGACGCGTCGGACGACGACGACTCGGCCAGCGGCCCCAACCAGCCGCCCCAGGCGTTCATCGACGAGCCGTCGGACGGCGCCACGTTCATCGAGGGCGACGCCGTCGTCCTGAGCGGCCACGCCGACGACCCCGAGGACGGTGAGCTGGCCGGCGTGTCGTTGTTCTGGACGTCGAGCGTCGACGGCCCGCTGGGTACCGGGGCGTCCGTGACGATGACGTCGCCGTCCCTGGGGCACCACGACATCGTGCTCACCGCCGTCGACAGCGGGGGCCTCGACGGGCTGGCGAGCATCTCGCTGACCATCGCGCCCCTGGGCAGCAACCTGCCGCCGACGGTGGAGATCGTCGCGCCCGCGGACAACGCGTCGTTCTTCGAGGGAGGCACGGTCGACTTCGAGGGGACCGGCACCGACCCGGAGGACGGCGACCTGCCCGACCTGTCGATGGGCTGGACCTCCAGCGTCGACGGCTCCATCGGCACCGGGGCGACGTTCAGCATCGACACCCTGTCGGTCGGTCTGCACACGGTGACGCTGACCGGCGAAGACTCCGAAGGCGCGACCGACAGCGACACGATCACCATCACGGTCAACGTGCCGGGCAACGACCCGCCGGTCGCGTCGATCCTGGCGCCGGTCACCGGCTCCACCTTCGTGGGTGGCGACACGATCACGTTCGAGGGCGAGGCGGACGATCCCGAGGACGGCGCCCTGACGGGGGCGTCCCTGGAGTGGAGCTCGGACCTGGAGGGCCCGCTCGGCAGCGGGGAGCTGCTCGACGTCACCACCCTCGCGGCGGGCTCCCACGCCATCACGCTGACCGCCACGGACTCGGGCGGCGCGCTGGGCACCGACGGCATCTCGCTGACCGTGCTGGCGCCCAACGCCCCTCCGCTGGTCACGATCACGGCGCCGCCGAACGGCTCCAGCTACGACGCGGGCGACATCATCGACTTCCAGGGGGACGCGGACGACCCCGAGGACGGCGCGCTGACCGGGAGCTCGCTGACGTGGCAGTCGAACCTGGACGGGCCGATCGGCACGGGGTCGCCGCTGGCGTTCGCGTCGCTCAGCGTGGGGCTGCACCAGGTGACGCTGGTCGGCGTCGACAGCGGCGGCGCGACGGGCAGCGATGTGGTCGAGGTGACGATCGACCCGTCGGTCGCCAACCTGCCCCCCATCGCGCAGCTGACCGGACCGCTCTCCGGGGAGACCGGCGACGCGATCCTGTTCGACGGCAGCGGCAGCAGCGACCCGGACGGCAGCATCGTCGACTACGAGTTCGACTTCGGGGACGGCACCCCGGTGGTCTCCGGGGGCGCCGACACGGCGCTCCACATCTTCGCGAGCGCGGGGACGTGGTTGGTCACGCTGACGGTGACCGACGACGACGGCGACGACGGCCAGGCGTCCTGGACGATCGAGGTGGAGGATCCGGTGCCGGTCCCGGAGATCGTGCTCGACGAAGCGGACAGCCTGGGCAGCCGCTGCGACCTCGACGTCGACGCCGCGGGCGACCCCCAGATCGTGTTCCGCAACGACACCCACCGGCAGCTGTGGCACGCGGAGTGGACGGGCTCGGCGTGGGTGGTCGACATGATCGACGGGCCCGGGTTCGACGTCGGCGGAGCGGTGAGCAGCCAGTTCGCCCTCGCGGTGGAGGACGACGGCACGCCCCACGTCGCCTACCGGTACGAGGGCAGCGACGAAGTCCGCTACGCCACGCTCTCGGGCGTCAACTGGACCCGGGAGGCGGCCAACCCGACGGTGGTCAGCGACGGCAGCTACGGGCTGGACATCGCCCTGGACCCGGTCAACGGAGACCGGCCGACCATCGCGTTCGACAACTACACGGCGACCTACCCCCGCCCGGCGGTCACCTACCGATCGGGCCCCGGCAGCTGGATCGACGAGTCGTACACGAACACCGACTACTACTACGACTACTACCTGGGTGGCCTGGCCTTCGACTCGACGGGCACGGCCTGGATGGCCTACGAGATCTACGACCTGCACGCCCTGAGCTGGACCGCCGCCGGGGGGTTCGTCGGTGACGAGGACATCACCGACTCGACCTTCGGCGACACGAGCTCCGCGTCCGTCGCCCTGGACGCCAGCGAGCGCCCGATCATCCTCCACGAAGAGGGCATAGAGCACTTCGACGGCTCGGTCTGGATCCACTCCGACATCGAGGCGTCGGACATCAGCTCGTTCGACGGCGCCGCCAACGCGTCGGGCGACTACTACGTGGGGCTCCGGCACGGCTCCGACCTGGAGATCGTGCACGCCGACCCCGGCGAGTTCTGGGAGTACGAGTACCAGGGGCCGATGGACAACACGCCGATCGGAGTCGCCGTCAGCCCGGGCGGGCTGGTTCGGGCCTGCTTCTTCCGGAGCAACAACCTGATGGTGTTCCAGGACTTCTGACTGTGCCGCCCAGGTTGTGTGACCACGGATCCGACAGGCCCGCGGTCCGAGGTCAAGGAGCGAGGAGCGGAGCATGTCGAGTCCATGTGACCGACGAGCGACGCTGAGATCGGGCCGCGGGGCGGAGGAGGCGTGGTCAGAAAGCCTGGGCGGCACAGTGAGCCAGTCACCGCGGTCGCCGTGGCCGGGGTCGAGCTCCCCTACGTGCGCGCCACCAGTCGCTGGCGCGCCACGGTCGACGGTGACCGACGTGCCGTCGACCGTGTTCCGCCGGAACGGCTACCAGTCGAGCGCCCCGACGACCGTCAAGGGCTCCAAGATCGATCTGAACCCGTAGGGGCTCAGCGCCCCGCCGGGCGCGTCGCAGTCGGCGCCCGCCTCCAGCTCCCAGCCGTCGCCGGGGTCCTCGCGCAGGGGGTTGTCGGGGTGGAGGATCTCGCCGGCGAAGCCGTCGAGAGGCCTTCGGGCGAGCCTGATGACCTACCCCCGTCGCCTCCGGCTCCGGCCGAGCACCGCGGCGACCAGGAGCAGCAGCCCCATCCCCTGGGCCTCGCCGCCCGTCATCGACTCCTCGCAGTCGCAGCCCGCGTCCGGGCCGCCGGCGCTGTCGTCGTCGTCGCCGGCGATGTCGTCGTCGTCCACCGCGCCGGTGTCGTCGTCGTCGGTGGCGTCGTCGTCGTCGTCGGCCGAGTCGTCGTCGTCGGTGGCATCGTCGTCGTCGGTGGCGTCGTCGTCGTCGGTGGCGTCGTCGTCGTCGGCCGCGGAGTCATCGTCGTCGGTGGCGTCGTCGTCATCGTCGGCCGAGTCGTCGTCGTCTCCGGCGCAGTCCTCGTCGTCCCCGTCGATGTCGTCGTCGCAGTCGTTGTCGATCTCGTCGTCGCAGTCCTCCTCGGCGTCCGG
>CAYQEG010000265.1:0-10369 GCA_964416435.1 uncultured Rickettsiales bacterium | reverse complement strand
CGGCGCCATCGAGGGCGCGGCCGACTGCGACGACACCGACCCGACCATCTACGACGGCGCCCCCGAGCTGTGCGACGCCATCGACAGCGACTGCGACGGCAGCATCGTCGACGAGGAGGACGACCTCGACGGCGACGGCGCCCCCGACTGCGTCGACCTGGACGACGACGATGACGGCGTGGTCGACCTCGACGACCTGTGCCCCCTGGGCGAGATCGGCTGGACTTCGGACAGCAGCACCGACCACGACGGGGACGGCTGCCAGGACGCCACCGAGGACGACGACGACGACAACGACGGCATCGCCGACGTCGACGACCTGTGCGCCGACGGGGACGTCGGCTGGACCCCCGACGCCTCCAACGACTTCGACGGCGACGGCTGCCAGGACGCCACCGAGGACGACGACGACGACAACGACGGCGAGGTCGACGCGACCGACTGCGACGACAACGACCCGAACAACTTCAACGGCAACCCCGAGGTCTGCGACGACGCCGACAACGACTGCGACGGCTTCGTCTCGGACGAGGAGATCGACAACGACGGCGACCTGCAGACCGAGTGCGACGGCGACTGCGACGATGACGACATCGACAACTTCGACGGCAACTCCGAGGTCTGCGACGGCGGCGCCGACAACGACTGCGACGGCCGCCCGTCGGCCGCCGAGGACGACGACGACGGCGACGGGTACACCGAGTGCGCCGGCGACTGCGACGACAACGACATCAACAACTTCGACGGCAACCCCGAGGTCTGCGACAGCGCCGACAACGACTGCTCCGGGGGCCCGTCGGGCGTCGAGGCGGACGACGACGGCGACGGGGAGACGGAGTGCGACGGTGACTGCGACGACGACGACGACACGTCCCTGAGCACCGGCGTCGAGGTCTGCGACGGCGCCGACAACGACTGCGACACCACCGTCGACGAGGTGCCCGCCCTGACCGTGGGGGACGGCTCCACGGTCGCGGGCGAGGACTTCGATCTGCGCTACAGCGCCGTCGGGGCGGGGGCCGGCACCCTGGAGGCGAACTGGACCGACGATCCCGGCGCGACCGGCTTCGAGGTCGCCATCGGCGGCGCCCCCGGCGACACCAACGTCATGGACTGGACCGACGCCGGCAACGCCCTGGACGGGGTCTTCAGCGGCCTCGACCTGGAAGGCGCCTGGACCGGCGCCACCTACTTCGTGTCGGTCCGCTCCTACTCGCTCGCCGGCACCTGCGGGGCGCACAGCTCCGACGGCGTGCAGATCGCCGAAGCGGAGGTCTGGACCGGCGACGTCGCCGACCTGCGCACCCCGGACGAGCTCGGCGGCCACACCACCGACTGGCCGCAGCTGGGCTACGACGCGGTCTACGGCGAGCACTGGTTCGAGGAGGTCGACATCGCCGACGGCGACGTCGTCTACGTGCAGGGCTGGGGCGCCGTCGACGCCGTGCCGGCCAACATCGCGTCGGACGACGTAGCGGTCACCTCCCCGTCCGACGGCTGGCTGACCCTGTGGGCCAACGACATCACCGTCGCCGGCACCATCACCGCGTCGGGCCGCGGCTACGGCGGCGGCGGCGGCGGCGGCGGCAGCTGCAGCTGCAACGCGACCCGGGGGCTCGGCGGCAGCAACGGCCTCGGCGGCGACGGCGGCGCGGTCGCGTCGTGCGGCTGCTCCGGCGCCGGCGGCGGCGGCGGCGGCTCCCCCGGCGGCCTCGGCGGCTCGGGCTACTCGTCCAACACCGACGGCGGCACCGCCGACATGTTCGGCGCCGGCGGCGGCGGCTCGGGCCAGTGGGGCGGCGGCAACGCCAACACCCGCGGCGGCGACAGCGGCTTCGCGGGCGGCGGCGGCGCGGCCGGCGGCACGAGCGACATCGGCATGACCGGCGGCTCGCGCGTCGTCAGCGGCAGCGCCCCGGGCGGCGCCGGCGAGTTCACCATCGGCGGCGGCGGCGGCGGCAGCAACCACGCCACGGGCGCCTCGGGCGGCGGCGGCGGCGGCGGCGGCTACGGAGCCGGCGGCGGCGGCGGCAACGAGAGCTACGGCACGGGCGGAGGCGGCGGCGGCTCCGGCGGCGCGGGCGGCGGCAACGGCGGCAACGGCCTGGCCGGAGCGGGCCCCTACGGCGGCGGCGGCGGCGCCGAGGCCAGCAACACCCCGGCCCCCAAGGGCGTCGACGGCGGCTACGCCGGCGCGTCGGCCAACGGCGACACCTCGGTCGACGACTCGCTGCTCCTCGGCTCCGGCGGCGGCGGCGGCGGCGCCTCCCAGAGCCAGTCCGCGGGCGGCGGCGGCGGAGCGGGCGGCGGCGCCATCGCGCTGCGCGCCACCGGCACCCTCGAGATCACGGCCACCGGCCGCGTGCTCGCCAACGGCGCGGGCGGCGGCGGCGGAGCGGGCGACGACAACAGCAGCCGGATCGGCGGCGTGGGCGGCTCGGGCTCCGGCGGCGGCCTGCTCTTCGAGGCGACCGAGCTGATCATCGACGCCAGCGGCCCGGCGATCTCCTGCCGGGGCGGGAACGACCAGACCGACAACGGCGGCACGCTCAAGCTCTTCTACGGCACCCTGAGCGGCGCCGCCCCCACCAGCGACTACTACGGCCGCCTGCACGACGCCGGCCCCGGCTCCTACCCGTAGCGCAGTGCTCGACCGGCTCGACCGCTACTTCGGCCTGACGACCGCCGGCTCCACGATCCGCGCCGAGGTCGTCGGCGGCGTCACGACGTTCTGCGCGATGGCCTACATCCTGTTCGTGCAGCCGGCCTTCCTGGGCGCGGCGGGCATGGACCGGGGGGCGGTGCTGGCCGCGACGTGCATCGCGTCGGGGCTGGCCACCGCGATGATGGGCCTGTGGGCGCGGTACCCCGTGGCGCTCGCCCCCGGCATGGGGCTCAACGCGTTCTTCGCGTTCACGGTGTGCGGCACGATGGGCATCCCGTGGCAGCAGGCGCTCGCGCTGGTCCTGACCTCCGGGCTGCTGTTCCTCGCCCTGGGGCTGTTCCGGCTGCGCGAGAAGATCGTCGCCCTGGTGCCCGACGACCTGAAGCACGCGATCGCGGCCGGCATCGGCCTGTTCATCGCGTTCATCGGGCTGAAGGAGGCGGGGCTGATCCAGCCCGACCCCAACACCTTCGTGGAGGTGGGGGAGCTGCAGGCGCGGTGGCGGCCGCTGCTCACGTCGGGGGCCGGCTTCGTCGTCGCCGCGGCGCTGATGGTGCGCAAGGTGCCGGGCGCGATCCTGATCGGCATCGGCGCGAGCCTGGTGGTGGGGCTGCTCACGGGCGTCGCCACCTACCAGGGGGTCTTCAGCGCGCCGCCGTCGCTGTCCCCGACAGCGTTCCAGCTCGACTTCGGCGACCTGTTCACGCCGACCCACCTGGGGCTGGTGCTCCTGTTCCTGTACACCGACCTCTTCGACACCGTCGGCACCCTGGTCGGGGTCGCCACGCGCGCGGGGCTCCTGAAGCAGGGTCGGCTGCCGCGCGGTGACCGGGCGTTCCTGTCCGACGCCGTCGGCACCGTCGCCGGCGGGCTGCTCGGCACGAGCACGGTGACGTCGTACATCGAGAGCACCGCCGGCGTGGAGGCGGGAGGCAAGACGGGGCTCGCCTCGGTCGTCACCTCCCTGTTGTTCTTCGGCGCCCTGTTCCTGTATCCCCTGGTCGAGACCGTCGGCGGTGGCTATTCCATGACCGCCGTGCTCGTCACCAACCCCGGCGCGCCGCCCTTCGCCGAGGTCGACGTGCATCACTACGTCATCCATCCGGTCACCGCGCCGGCCCTGATCCTGGTCGGCGCGATGATGGCGTGCTCGCTGGCCGACATCTCCTGGTCGGACCCGGCGGCGGCCATCCCGGCGTTCCTCGTGGTGGCCGGCATCCCGATGACCTTCTCCATCGCCGACGGCATCTCCTACGGCCTCATCGCGACCTCCGGCCTGGCCCTCGTCGCGGGCCGGGGGCGCTCGGTCCCGTGGCCGCTGCACCTGCTGGCTGCAATGCTCGCGGTCCGCTGGGGTATGTCATTGGCAGGATGGCCATGAGCGACGAGTTCGATCCGTTCGGCCCCGACTGGGAGCCGCCGAAGCAGCGCGGGGTCTCCGTCGCGGCGCCGCTGCGGGCGCCGGGCGGTCGCGCGCGGAGCAACCGCCCCACGAGCCGGCCGGGTCCCATCGCGGTCGTGATCTCCCTGATCCCCGTGGCGGTCGTGTTCGTCACGCTTCAGGGCGTCGGCCTCCGCCGCGACCTGGCCCCGTGGGAGGCGACGCTGGGGGCGAGCCTCCTGGCGGTGCTCCCCGCCCTGGGCATCTCGGGGCTGCTCCGTCATCACCGCGCCGCGGTCGTGGGGAGCATGTGGGTGTGGTCGATCCTGGTGCTGCTCGCGCTGCCCCGCTGGCTGCCGGGCGAGCGGGGCCCCGGCATGGCCGAAGGCATGGCCTGGGCCGCGATGCCGTTCGGGGAGGCGACGGCCACCCGGGCCGCCCGCGCCGGCGAGACGATGTCGACCTGGCTCGGCGACGACGACAGCGCCCCGGTGACCACCGCGCCGATCGCTCAGCCGCAGTCCACCCCGGCCCCCGCGACCACCCCCCGCCGCACGGCGTCGCCCGACGGGAGGATCGTGCTCCCCTACGAGGGGGAAGGGCACAGCCTCAAGGTCCGGGTTCGGTTCGACGGCCCGTCCGACAGCCAGGAGCTGCCGGTGCTCTTCGACACGGGCGCGACGTTCACGACGCTGGACCGAGGCGCCCTGGGCCGGCTCGGCGTGCGGGTGCCCGACGACGCCCCCATGGCCACCTTCCAGACCGCCAACGGCCGGGTCGAGAGCCCGATGGTCCTGCTCGATCGCGTCTGGGTGGGCGACCGAGCGGTCGACGGCGTCACCGTCGCCGTCTGCGACGACTGCAGCCAGGACGGCACCTTCGGGCTGCTCGGCCTCAACGTGACGAGCCAGTTCCGGGTCGCGGTCGACCACGACGCCCAGGAGGTGGTGCTCGAGGAGACCGCCGGCCTCGCCGACCGCCACCTCGACATCACCCACTGGCTGCAGATCGAAGGACGGGCGACGCGCTGGCCCACGGGCCGGGTGGTGGTCGAGCTGACCGCCCAGAACACGTCACCGCGCGACGTCGACGAGGCGGTGGTCGAGGTGGAGTGCCCCGACCGCAGCTTCGCCGTCACCCTGACGTCGGTGCCCGCCGGAGGCCAGCAGTCGACCCGGTTCGAGCTGCCCCGCGGCACCGCGTGCGACGAGTACCGGCTGGTGCCCCGCTCGGGCCGCTGGTAGCGCTCAGAGAATCTCGAGCAGGTTCTCGACCGGTCGACCGACCGCCGCCTTGCCGCCGAGCACCCCGATCGGCCGCTGGAGCAGCCTCGGGTTGCCCGCCATCGCGGCGATCAGGTCGTCGTCGGACTCCGAGCCGTCCAGCCCCGCCTTCTTGGCGTCCCGGGAACGGAGCACGTCCTTCGGCCCCAACCCGAGCTTGCCGAGCACGTCCCGAAGCTCGGCCACCGACAGCGGCTGCTTCGTGTACTCGCGGTAGGTGAACTCGACGCCGTGGTCTTTGAGCAAGGCGACCGCCTTGCGACACGCGCTTCAGGTCCTGGTGCAGATGAGCTCGTACATGGCCGGCACTCTACTTCACCTCGACCTTGAGCGGCTTGGACTCGGAGCCCCAGTGGGTCGACTTGCCGCCGGCGCACGTGGCCTTCATGAAGTAGTAGACCTTGCCCTGGTTCTTGGGCTTGAACCGCACGTTCGCGATCCACAGATCGCCCGAGGCGTGGGCCAGCTCGCGGGTCACCCAGCGGGCGCCGGGCGGGTTGAACGAGACCTTCACCTTCGGCTCGTCGCATTGGCCGATCAGGCTGGCCTGGAACCGCACCTTGATGTCCTCGCCGTCGCGACCCGTGACGCGCCCCTTCACCCCGGTGAGGCGCAGCCGCACCCGGGCCGTCGTCTCCTCGACGGGCTTGTCGTCACCCCCCTTGGGGTCCTCGGTCGCGCCGCCGCTCCCTTCGCGGGTGTTGGGGGCGGGGGTCGGCCGGGGGGTCGAGCGGACCCGGGGGGTCGGCTTGGGGGTCGACTCGGCCCGCACCGCGGGGGTGGGGGCGGGGGTCACCGCGGACGTGCGCTCCGGCGTGCGCTCGGGGTCGTTGGAGGACCCGGCGGCGGGCGTCGGCTCGGGGTCGCGGGGGCGCGGGGTGCGCCGGGGCGTCGCTTCGACCGCCGCCGCGCCGTCGCCCGGCTTGTCGTCCGGCTCGGCCGCGACGACCAGGTCCGGCAGCACCGGGTCCGGATCGACCTCGACCTGCACCGTCGGCTCCGGCTCGTCGCCGGGGAGCAGGAACACCACCGCGACGGCCGCGAGGAGGGCGAGGCCGCCGCCGAGCACCAGCCCGAGGACCAGGAGGAGCAGCGGGCTGCCCTTCTTCTTGCGGGGCGCGTCGTCCTCGTCGATCCACAGCGTGCCGGTGCGGGGGCGGGCGCCGGTCATGGCGTTGGGGTTGGTCGTCGGCGGAGGCGCCTGGGGGGCCGGCTGCTGTTGCCGGGTCGGCGGCACCGCTGCGGCGGCCGAGGGCGCGGCGCCCCCGACGACGTCCCCGGTCACCGCCCGCTGCTGGGGCCGGGTCGGCGGCACCGGCGGGGCAGCCGCCCGGGGGACGGTCGGCGGCGGGGGCTGGGGCGACGGCGCGGGGCCGGTGCGCAGCGTCAGCGGCTTGACCGAGCTCGGCGTGCCCTGGGGCGGCACCGTGCTGATGCTCGACTCGCCGATCCCGAGGTGCGCGCCCGGGCCGGCCATCACCCCGCGCACCCATTGCTTCATCGGCGGCGGGGGCGGCAGCTGGCGGGAGACGAGCTTGAGCGCGTGCTCCAGGTCCGCGGCGTCCGCGTACCGGTCCTCGGGGCTCTTGCGCAGGCACTTGCGCACGACGTCGGACAGCCCGAGCGAGATGAGGTCGAGCTGGTCGAGCACGCCGGAGTTGGCGAGCCGCTCCTCGACCTGCATCACCCCCATCAGGATCGACATCAGGGAGTCGGCCTGGAAGAGGCGGTCGCCGGTGAACAGCTCGAACAGGATCGCGCCGACCGCGAACAGGTCGGACCGGGCGTCCAGATCGCCGCCCTCCACCTGCTCGGGGGACATGTACGACGGCGTGCCCTTGGTGGTGCCCGTCGCGGTGTTGGTGGCCGACAAGGCGGTCGCCTTGGCGATGCCGAAGTCCATCACCTTGACGAGGCCGTCCCGCGACAGCAGCACGTTGGACGGCTTGAGGTCGCGGTGGACCAGCTCGTCGGCCCCCTCGACGTCCTCGAGGTTGTGGGCGTGGTCGAGCCCCGCGCACATCTGGATCGCGATCTCGAGCGCCACCTCCGGCGGGATCGGCCGCACCAGGGCGAGCACCTGCTCCAGCCCGATGCCGCGCACGTACTCCATCGCGATGAACGGCAGCCCGTCGACCTCCCCGAACTCGTAGGTGTCGACGATGTTGGGGTGATGGAGCAGCCCGCCGAGCCGGGCTTCGTTGATCAGCGAGGTGCGCAGCCGCTGGTTGTCCGACGCGATGGACGACCGGACGATCTTGACCGCCGCCTTCTTCTTGAACCCTTCGAGCCCGGCCAACTCCGCCTTGAAGACGCGCGCCATCCCGCCTTCGCCGAGCACGCCGAGCAGCGTGTAGCGGCCGAAGTGGACGGGGAAGTCCTCGTCCGTCAGGACGTCGGGGAGGATTCGAGCCACGGGTTCCCGAGGATACACCTGAGGACGACACCTGACCGTGACCGGGAATGCCTGATCGAGATCTCAGGCGGCCGCCCAGGCGGCGAGGGTCGACAGGTCGGGCACCACCATGTCGGGGCGGGCGGACGCTTCGGGGGTGGCCCCCCAGCCGAGCTGGTCCTGGCGTCGATCCACCCAGATGGTGCTCAGCCCGAACCACTGGGCGGGGGCGATGTCGTGGAACAGCGACTGCGCGACGTGCAGGTGGCGACGGACCGGGGTGCCGATCGTCTGCAGCGCGGTCTCGAACATCACCGGCGCCGGCTTGTAGGCGCCGACCCGGCCGGCGGTGACGACGTGGTCGAAGGGCACGCCGGGGAAGAACGCGCGGGTCCGGGCGAAGAGATCGTCGTCGACGTTGGACAGGATGTTCAGGGAGAAGCGCTCCGCCAGCGCGTGCAGGGCGGCGACGGTGTCGGGGAAGGGAGGCCAGAGGGCGAAGGAGTCGAGCAGACAGCTCCGCTCCCCGGGCATCGGGGTGAAGCCGAGCACGTCGGCCATGCGGTCGAAGACGAGCAGCAGCACCTCGCGGTAGGGCACGAACGGCCCGCCCTCGATGTCGGCCTCGGCGGCGGCGTAGATCTCGAGCAGCCGCTCGTCCTCGACCGCGATGCCGCGGGAGCGAACGACGGGCCCGATCCCGGCGAGGATGCCGGTCTCCCAATCGATGAGCGTTCCGTAGCAGTCGAACGTGACAGAATCGAAGGCGTTGGGATCCAACGTGCCCATGACCGCACTCCTGCTCGGCCTCGCGCTGACGTGCGCGTGCGTCGTGTTGCCGCCGGACGACGACGACGACTCCTCCGGCCTAGCATCTTCCTGCCCCGACGGCGAGCACCTCGACGGGGAGCTCTGCGTGCCGGTGGCGTGCGGGCTGGGGGCGTGGTCGGGGATCGACCGGACCGGCGCGGTGGTGCACGTCGCGGCCTGGGGCTCCGCGAGCGGCGACGGGAGCGAGAGTTCGCCGGTGACGAGCCTGGTGACCGCGGTGGAGCTCGCCGCCGACGGCGCCGCCGACATCGTCGCGGTGGACGTCGGGACCTACGTCGAGAGCCTGTCGTTCACCCGCTACGTCGGCACGCTGCGCATCGAGGGGCGGTGCGCCGAGGGCGTCGTCGTGCAGGGGGCGGACCAGGGACAACCGACGATCGCGGTGCTCGGAGGGCAGGTGGAGCTCGCGGGCCTGTCGGTCACCGGCGGTCAGCCGGGCATCTTCGCCGGCGAGATCGAGGGAGGGCTGGGCACCTCGCTCGGGCTGCGGCAGGTCGTGATCGAGGACGCGGAGACCGCGCTGGCGGCGTCGGGCCCCGAGACGCGGGTCGACATCCAGGCGAGCGACATCCGCGGCGGCGAGCGCGGCGGCATGCGGGTCGAGGGCGGAGCGCAGCTGACCGGCGAGGCGCTCGTCATCGAGCGGACCGAGCGAACGGGGCTCATCGTGACGGGCGCGGGCTCGCTCGCCGAGCTGGCGGACAGCGAGGTGCGGCACGTCGTCATCGACGAGATCGGCACCGGCACGGGCGTCGCGGCCCTCGCCGGCGGCACGTTCGAGGGCATGCGGCTGGTCGTCGCCGACGGCGAGGGGCCCGGCGCGGTGGCGGCGGGCGGCACTTTCCGCTGCACCGACTGCTCCCTCCAGGCCAACGCCCTGGCCGGGGTGGCAGCGCTGGACAGCGCGAGCGTGCGGCTGACGGGCGGGACGGTCATCGGCACCGTGCCGACGCTGGACCAGCCGCACTCCGGGGTCGGGGTGTTCGCGCACGCCGCGGTCGGACAGGTCGACGTGACGCTCACGGACGTGCAGCTGGCCGGCCACGCGGGACCGGCCGTCTACCTGCGCGGTCCGGGGCGCTACGTCGTCGACGGCTGCACGCTGGACGACTCCGGCACCGGCGACGGGGTCGCCGCCCTGCTCGCGGCGCTGGACGGGGTGTCGCTGTGGCAGGACGAGTTCGGGCTGCTGGTCCGTGGCTCGCAGTTCATCCACGTCCCCCTGGACGCAGCGATGCTGCACGCCAGCTCCGCCTTCTTCGACAGCAGCACGTTCGAGACGGGCCCCGGCTTCGACATCTGGAGCCAGGAGTGCGCAGGCATCCCCGCCCCCATCGACAACACCGGACAGGCGGTGGACAACGGCTGCCAGGGCGCGCCGAGGGTGGTCGACCCGCGGGTCGAGGTCGTCGCGCCGTAGCGGCGCGTCCGGTCAGTCGTTCTTCTCGGCGGTCTTCTCTTCGTCGAGCTCGAACTCCACCTCGCCCAGGTCGAGCTCCTCCAGGGCGGACTCGCTGAACGTGTCCCGCCACTGGATGTGCATCACCGCGAACTGCATGTCGGTCGTCTTGTACTCGATCTTCCAGACGCCCTTGAACTTGTGGCTGTCGCCGGGGAGCAGCATCTTCTTGGACGCCTTGCGGTCGACGTTGGCGAACTCCTGGCCGCCCTCGATCTTGATGCCCATCTCGGCGGGGTCGATGAAGCCGATGGAGTCGCCGTTGTACTTGCAGCTGAACTGCGCGACGGTCTCCTTGGTCTCCTGCTTCAGCCCCGTCAGCTTGCACTCGAACGGGCCGGCGTCGAACGTGTTG
>CAYQEG010000264.1:0-10391 GCA_964416435.1 uncultured Rickettsiales bacterium | reverse complement strand
CGACCGCTACCCCGGCGCCCCCGAGATCTGCGACGGCCTGGACGACGACTGCGACGGCGCCGTGCCGGCCGACGAGGTGGACGGCGACGGCGACGGGGTGGCCCCGTGCGACGGCGACTGCGACGACGGCGACGACAGCGCCGCCCCGGGGCTGGACGAGCTGTGCGACGAGGTCGACAACGACTGCGACGGCGGCGTCGACGAGGGCGCCATCGACGGCGACACCTGGTACGCCGACGTCGACGGCGACGGCGCGGGCGGCGCGTTCACGGTCACCGGATGCGACGCCCCCGACGGCTTCGTCGCCACCTCGACGGACTGCGACGACCTCAACGGCGACCGCTACCCCGGCGCCCCCGAGATCTGCGACGGCCTGGACGACGACTGCGACACCGTCGTGCCCAACGACGAGCTCGACGGCGACACCGACGGCTTCTCCCCCTGCCTCGGCGACTGCGACGACACCGACGGCGACCTGTTCCCCGGCAACGCGGAGGTCTGCGACGAGGCCGACCAGGACTGCGACGGCTTGATCGACGAGGGCGCGGTCGACCCCGACACCTTCTACGGCGACGTCGACGGCGACGGCGCGGGGGGCAGCTTCGCGGTGCAGGCCTGCTCCGCCCCGGACGGCTTCCTCGAGACGTCGACCGACTGCGACGACTTCGACGCCACCAGCTTCCCCGGCGCCCCCGAGCTGTGCGACGGGGCCGACAACGACTGTGACGCGGTGCTCCCGAACGACGAGATCGACGGCGACGGCGACGGGGTGCCCCCCTGCGACGACGACTGCGACGACTTCGACGCCGCGGTGTTCCCCGGCGCCTCGGAGGTCTGCAACGACGCCGACGACGACTGCGACGGCGACATCGACGAAGACGCGATCGGCGGCGACACCTTCTACGAGGACCTCGACGGCGACGGCTTCGGCGGCTCCACCGTCGAGGTCGCCTGCTCCGAGCCGGACGGCTTCTCCCCCGACGGCGACGACTGCGACGACCTGGAGGACACCGTCTACCCCGAGGCGCCCGAGGTGTGCGACGGCCTGGACAACGACTGCGACGCCATCGTGCCGGCCGACGAGGACGACTTCGACGGCGACGGCCTGTTCGACTGCGAGGACGACGACGACGACGACGACGGGCTGGGAGACGCTTTCGACGCCGACCCCCTGGACCCGTCGGTGGTGACCGGCCCGTCGGCCGGCTTCGGCACCGAGGGGCCGCACATCGTGTCCGGCGACGAGGAGGTCGTCGACTTCACGTTCGCTTCGGGCACGGTCTCGAGCGAGGCCGACAGCATCCCGGTCGACGACGCCTCCCTCTTCGAGGTCGGGGACGAGATCCTCGTGCTGTCCCTGCAGGGCGACGACGCCGGCGCCTGGGAGACGCTCTTCGTCGCGTTCCCCGACGTCAGCCTCAACACCGTCGACGTCGAGCCCGACGTCCAGAACGACTACGCATCCGACAGCGTCGTCCTGGTGCAGCGGATCCCCCACTACACGACGCTGAACGTGCCCTCGGGCTCGTCGCTGGCCCCCCAGCGGTTCGAGGACGGCGGCAGCGGGGTGGTCTTCGTGCGGGCGACGGGCGCCATCACCGTCGGCGGCGACATCGACGCCACCGGCTGCGGCTACCCCGGCGGCTCGGGCGTGTCGGGCAACACCTCCGACCCGACCCAGGGGGCGAGCTGGAACGGCCCCGGCGCGACCGGCGACGCGTCGGCCAACGAGGGCGGCGGCGGCGCCCACCCCCGCCGCGGCGACAACGCCGACAGCGGCGGCGGCGGCAGCTTTGGCAGCGAAGGCACCGCCGGCACCAACTACCCGGGCGACCCGGTCTGCGAGGCCGGCGACGTCTACGGCGACGCGGACCTGCTGGCGCGGTTCCTCGGCTCGGGCGGCGGCGCCGGCTCGCCGGACACGGAGGGCGACGGCGCGCCGTCGAGCAACGTCACCGGCGACGGCGGCGACGGCGGCGGCCTGGTCGCGCTGTACGCCGGCGGCGGCGTGGTCGTCGGCGCGGGCGGCGCCATCGCCGCGGACGGCGACGACGGCGAGCTCTCCATCTCCGACGGCGGCGAGCAGGGCGGCGCCGGCGGCGGCTCGGGGGGCACGGTCCTGCTGGCCGGCCCGACCGTGCAGATCGACGGCTCGGTCTCCGCCCTCGGCGGCGCGGGCACCACGTCGGTGAGCAGCAACGCGGGCACCCCCTACGGCGTCGCCTGGGGCGGCGACGGCGGCGACGGCCGGATCCGACTGGAGACCGACGCGCTGGTCAGCGGCGCCCCCACCCCGGCCGCCGGCTCGACGGGCGCCTGGACCCCTTGATCAGGCGCCCCGCGGTCGGGCTACAGGGTCAGGGACAGTTGGCGGCGCCCGGGGTCGGACCGCAGGCGGCGGCGCCCCAGTTGGCCTCCTCGTCGCCCTGCCCGAGGTCCAGGCGCTCGATGGAGTTGCCGTCCCCGGCGTTCATGGGCCAGGAGAACGTCGACACCACCGTGGTGCCGTCCGGCTCGAACAGCACCAGCTCGTCGTCGAGCGCCAGGCCGGAGGCGATGGCCGCGTCGTCCGTCGTGAGCAGCAGAGCGTCCGCGTCGATCGCGTAGGCGCCGTCGTACTGGGAGTCCAGGATCACGGCCCAGGCCCCCGGCTCGAGCACGGTGTCGGTCGGGTCGAGCAGCCCCTCCAGGGGGTCCGTCGCGTCTCCGTCCCACAGCTCGAAGCCGGCCAGGTCCACCGGGTCGGGGCCGTCGTTGTACAGCTCGACGTACTCGCCCGTGGACTCCACGACGGGGTTGCTCATCACCTCCGTGATCACCACGTCGAGGTCGCTGTCGCCGCCCCCCGCCTCACCGGTGGTCGCGCAGTTCGCGAAGCCCGGGGAGCCCCCCGCCGAACAGGGCGACGCCACCCAGTTGGACGCCGAGTCGGCGCCGTCCACCTCGACCCGCTCGGCGGCCGTGCCGTTGCCCGGGTTGAACGGGTAGCCGAAGCTGTCGATCAGCGTGACGCCGTCCGCCTCGTACAGGGCGATCGGGTCGGTCGTCGAGAGCGCGTTGCCGAGGGTGGCGTCGGCCGAGGTCAGCAGCACCGCGTCCGCCGCGACGGCGTAGTCCGCCTCGAAGCCGGAGTCGACGACCACCGCGTATCCGCCTGCGGCGAGCACGGTGGGGCCGCCGTCGAACGGGACCAGCGCCTCGGCGGCGTCGCCGTCGCTCAGCACCAGGCCGGCCAGGTCGACGTCATCGAGGCCCGTGTTCCACAGCTCGACGTACTCGCCGGTCGCCTCGGACAGCGGGTTGCTCATCACTTCGTTGACCACCACCGGCCCACACCGCCCGCCCGCCGACCCGTTGAGGCGTCCGGGGCTGGAGCCTGTGGTGCACGCGTCGGTCGCGGCCTGCCAGTTGCTCGCGAGGTCGCCTGCGGCGTAGTCGATCTTCTCCACCGAGTGGCCGTCGCCCGGATCTTCGGGGAACGAGAACGCGTCGATCACCGTCGTCCCGTCGGGCGCGAACAGGGTCACGCTGTCCGACACCGACAGGCCGTTTCCGAGGGTGCTGTCCGGCGCCGTCAGGAGCACGGTGCCGGGGGGCACGAAGGCGTCGAAGGGCCAGTCCGGGTCGACGATCAGCGCGTGTTCACCGGGGTCGATGAGCGCGACCCCGCCCCCCAGCGCGAGCAGCACGTCGCTGTGACCGCCGCCGTCCTCCAGCACCAGCCCGGCGCCGTCGACCGGCTCGACACCCGAGTTCCAGACCTCGACGTACTCGCCGCTCCCCTCGTCCAGGGCGTTGGCGAGCACCTCGGTGATCACCAGGGCGCCGGGGTCGCCCGCGTCGGGGAAGCACGGACCGGCCCCGGGGGAGCGGCCGTCCGGGCACTGGCTGGCCAGCCAGTTGCCGGCGACGTCGCCCGCGCCCGCGTCGGACAGCTCGAGCGAGACCCCCTCGCCCGGGTCCGACGGGTAGGAGAAGGTCGCCACCACCGTGGCGGCGTCGGCCTCGTACAGGGTGATCGGGTCGGCCGTCGTCAGCCCGTTGCCCAGGGTGGTGTCGTCGGTCGTCAGCAGCGTCACCCCCGCGCCGATCGAGTACTGGCCGGCGTACTCCGGGTCGACGATGACCGCCCGAGCTCCCGGCGCGACGGTGGTGACGCCACCGTCGAAGGGGACGAGCGCGTCCTGCTGGTCGCCGTCGGACAGGACGAGCCCGGCCAGGTCGACCGGCGCGGCGCCGGTGTTCAGCACCTCGACGTACTCGCCCGTGCCCTCTACGGCGGGGTTGGCCATCACCTCGCTGAGCAGCAACGAGACCGACGAGACGACGAACTCGTCCATGCCGATGTCGACCTCCTCGCCGAAGGGGCGGACGTCGCCGTCGATGTCGTAGGAGTGGCTCGAGTCGCCGGTGCCCACGTCGATGAGCGGGGAGGTGGCGGCCAGGTGGTAGTCGCCCTCGGGGGCGTCGGCGAAGCCGGGGTCGACCGACAGGTCGGTGACGTGCGGAGAGGCCGAGCCGGCGTAGTCGGTGACGTTGCCCCAGACGTCGTTGTAGCCCCACGCCGCGGTGCAGCCGTCGCAGTTCAGGCCCGCGAAGTTGCCCGTCATGATGTTGTTGTAGATCTCCTGGCCTCCGGGGTCGTCGATCTGCACGGCGGCGGGGTCGGAGATCCCCTCGGGGTTGACGAAGCCGTTGCCCACGAACGTGTTGTGCACGACCACCGCGGCGGGGCTGGTGTCGGCCCAGGAGACACCGGACGTCAGGTTGCTGGCGAAGAAGTTGTTCGCGATCTCGACCCCATCGGAGTACTCGATGAAGACGCCGTTGCTGTTGCTCACCAGGTTGCTGGCCGTGACGTGCACGTACGTGGCGCCCTGGGCGAAGACCGCGTGCTCCCAGCCGGACAGCTCCACGTCGTACACCGTGATGTTCGACTCCTCGTCGCACTCGACGCCGTAGCTGTTCCAGGTCGGCGAGCCGCTGTACCAGCTGCCCGCGACCATCGTCAGCGACCCCAGCGACGCGCCGGTGATGCCCATGAAGTTGGCGTTGCCGACGACGGTCGTCTGGCCCTGGCCGGCCCCGACGATGTGCACCCCGTCCGCCATGAACAGGTTCTCGAAGTACGTGCCGGCGGGCACGGCGACGGTGTCTCCCGGGGAGGCGGCGGCGATAGCGTCGCCGATGGTGCCGAACCCGGAGACCAGGGCCATGCCCGCGGGGTCGTCCCACTCGCCGTCGGGCGGGGGCTCGACGTACAGGGTGCGGGGGCTGGCGGGGGCGCAGGCGACCAGCAGCGCGGCGGCGAGCAGCGGCGCGGCGACGAGGGGGAGGCGCAGCCGGGTCATGGTCCGTACCTCCCGTCGGGGCCCTCGAAGGGCGAGGCGTCGGCCTGGACGCCGGGGCTGAACGCTCCGACCGCCGACGCAGCGTCCTCGTGCAGGACGTAGTCGGCGCCCCAGACCTCGGGCTCGAGCACGGCCGACTGGTCCGAGGGGGCGGGCACGGAGCCGTCGGACTCGTCGCCGTAGGCGAGCTCGGCGATCCCGGTCGCGCCGTCGGCCGCCGTGAGGGTCACGACGTCGCCGTCGTTCTTGAGCGACAGCCCGTACTGGATCCCCGGGTCCTCGTTCTCGGCGACCACGAACCAGGCGGCGTCCTCGTCCAGGGCGCTGACGTCGCCCCCGCCGAAGACCACGACGACCTCGCCCGCGCCCAGGACCGAGCCGTCGGCGAACGTGTGGCGGGGCAGGAACGGGAAGTCGAGCTCGGAGATCGTGACCCCCGACAGATCCAGCGCGGCGTCGGCGGCGTTGGCGATCTCGAGGAACTCGTCCTCGACCGCATCGGTGGAGCCGTCGCCGTTGGGATCGCCGTCGACCGCCCCGTCCACGAGCAGCTCGTTGATGACCAGGTCCCCCGCCCCGGCGACCGCCAGCGTGACGGCCACGGTCACGGGATCCGCGTCGAGCTCGCCCCACGACGCGGACAGGTCCGAGCTCCCCTCCGCGAGGGGCTGGCCCACCGGCGGCGAGTAGAACCGGATCACCGCCTCGTCCGAGGAGCTCAGCTCGGCCTCGTCGGTGACGTCGACCTCGCCGCCGTCGCTGTAGTGGGCGGTGACGACGAGCGAGACGGTCTCCCGGGTGGAGATCGCCTCGGCCGTCACGTCGACCGTGAGCGCGTCCAGCGAGACGTCGGCTGAGTCGTCGTCGTCCGTGGCGTCGTCGTCATCCGACCCCGAGTCGTCGTCGTCGGCAGCGTCGTCGTCATCGATCGCGACGTCGTCATCGTCGTCGACGGCGGTCGAGTCGTCGTCATCGGTGGGGCAAGCCGCCAGCAGGGCGGCGAGGAGCAGGAAGAGGAGCACTCGAGGGGACATGGGCCCTCCATGTGACGTCCGTCTCGTGCCTCGCCCCGAGCGGGCGAGGGCTAGAAGTCCAGCGACCCAAGCTCGTCGTGGATGGCGAGCAGCAGGTTGAGGTTCTCTCTCAGCAGCCGCAGCTCTTCGCCCACCAGCGCCGCCTCGTCCTCGTCCAGCAGCGGGGCGCTGTCGTCGTCGTCGTCGTCGTCGTCCGCGGCGTCGTCGTCGTCCGCGGGGCCGCTGTCGTCGTCGTCTCCGGCGCTGTCATCGTCGTCCCCGGCGCTGTCGTCGTCGTCCCCGCGGGCGCCCGACGGCACGTCCTCCTCCAGCAGCCACTGGAGGTGGTTGGCCCGGAGGATCAGCCTCGCAGCGACGCCGCGCTCTTCGTCCGTGTCGGCGTCGGGGTAGCTGATCGCCTCGTAGGTCAGCCCCGAGTCGGGATCCGTGTGCAGCACCGTCGGCAGCACCGTCTCGATCTCGTCCCCGCTGCCGACCAGCCAGATGCGCGAGCTGTCGATGATCTCGGACTCGAAGGTGTCCGGCAGCAGCGCCAGCGCCATCACCATCGTGTGGAACTGGATCGTGAAGTCGGCGTTCGGGTTGATGGGCAGCGCCCCGGGCGGCGGGGTCACCGGGTAGTCGGCGTAGTCGGGGAACACGACGGTGCCGTCGACGTTGTAGGGGGCGAAGCCGGCCTTGTCGCCCACGATGACGTCACCGACCAGCTCCATCAGCGGGTCGAAGAAGTTCAGCCCGTAGTTGACCCGGTAGCGCCGCAGGTCCGCCGAGGTGTCCTGGCCCAGGAAGTACGTCGTCGGGTCGAACAGCGCCTCCATGGCCAGCGTCTTGTCCGTGAAGTAGCCGACGTGGTGGACCACCTCGTCCCAGAAGTAGCCCTCGTCGTAGTCCCAGTCGGTCGCCAGGTAGCGCCCCTCGTCCAGGCCGATCTCGAAATCCTCGGACCACCACAGCGGCTCCCAGGACAGGTTGCCGTCGGTGTCGACCATCTCGTAGTAGCCGCCGGGCTCGGGGCGCGCGAGGGTGCGGGCGAACACGTTGAACGTCTCCCGGATGCCCATCGTGAACGGGCCGAAGCCGGTCGGCGACGCCAGGAACGCCTCGACGTTCTCGGCGTCCTCCGTCGCGTAGAAGTCCTGCGACCACAGGATCCACCACTGGTTCAGGGACACCATCGGGTCGAAGTAGCTGTCCCAGACCCGCCACATGTAGGCGTCGGGGCCGAACCACAGCCGGTCGCGGCCGAAGTTGGTCATGATGTAGTAGCGCTCGTAGCGCTGGGCGAGATCGACCGGGATCTCGTACAGGTCCGCGCCCTCGTCGAAGTACAGGCAGGTGATCCCGCTGCCCGCGTACTCGTCGGAGCAGAACTCGTAGGGCACCACCGGGTAGCCGTCCGCGGTGGTCATGTAGGTGTGCGGCGAGTCGTAGTACTCGGCGATGCCGTTGCCATCGACCAGCTTGTGCTGCGGCACGTCGACCCGCGCCTCCAGGTCGAACACCAGGTCGTAGTACTCGGTGTAGTGCAGGCCGTACAGCTGGTCCTGGTCGTCGTAGTTGAGCGGCATCGGGTAGCCGAACACGTGGGCCAGGTAGTGGTCGTTGAGGAGCCAGCCGGTGTCCCACGCCCAGTCGTCGTTGAAGACCTCCATCACCCGGCCGTAGCCGAACTTGATCGCCGCCTGGTCGTAGTGCGACACGCCGAGGTGGTCGCTGTTGAACCGGCTCAGGTAGTCCATCACCGAGCTGGTCTGGTACTCGCGGATGCGACCCTCGATCTCCTCTTCGGTCTCGGGGTCGAGGTAGCGCGGCTCCAGCGTGCCGTCCGCCTCGCGCAGCGCCCAGTACTCGGGGTGGTAGTTGAGCGCGTCGTGCGAGCCCTCGAGGTTGTGCCGCAGGCCGAGCGTGTGGCCCATCTCGTGGGCCATCGTGCCGCGGTAGAGGCCTTCGACGAGGTCCCACTGGATCTCCTCGGGATCGACGCCCGCGTACTCGTGGGCGTAGCCCTCCACCGACGGATCGACGAACTCGCGGAAGTAGGCGCAGCGGGGCCCCGAGCCGTTGCGGGCGAGGCGGGCCTGGCGGGCCGCCCGGAGGCGCTGATCGCGCACGCGGCGGATCGGCGAGACCTGGTCCATCGTCGCCTCGTCCAGCGGCGTGCCGGGCAGCGTCGCGGCGGCGAGCATCGCCTCTTCCGTGATCATCAACTCCTCGACCGGGCTGCCGACCAGCGCGTCCAGCCGGGCGCGTGCCTGGCTCAGGTCGGCGTCGACCGCGGGGTGGGTGCGCAGCGTCTCGCGCGCCTGCTGCCGGGCCTCGATCATCGTCGCCTTGTCGCGGGTCGGCGGGGACAGGTCGGGGATCGTCGCCTTGTGCCGCAGGTCGACCTTGCCGGCCAGCCGCTCGGCCTCCTCCGGGGTGTAGACCGGCTGCTCGTACAGCGCCGCGCTGCGGCCCTCGACCCAGTCCGAGACGTTCTCGCCGTCGATGAAGGTGGCCTCGTCCAGCTCGCCGTTGATCAGCAGGATCATGTCCCGCGCCCAGGCGGCGTAGGCCGTGACCTCCGCCGTGTAGGTGATCGCCGCGGCGGAGATGACCTCACCGGTGAGCGGATCGAGCTGCGCGGGGCCGAACCCGAACGGGTTGCCCAGGCCGGGATTGTCGTGTGAGTACAGGAAGTTGTAGCGGATGTCGCCGAGCCGCGGGGCGAACCCGACGGCGCCGCAGTACGCGGGATCACCGTCGATCACCGGGTTGTTGGGACACCAGCCGAAGACCTCGACGGAGTCGTCGATCTCGGAGTCGCAGGTGTCCTCGTCCCAGCCTTCGTCGAGGCACTCGTGGTAGCGCAGGGCGTTGACCGTGTCGCGCATCGGCGCGTTCCACTGGTCGACGACCGTCCGGCTGACCTCGGCGAGCCGCGGGTCGAGGCCGGGGCTGCCGTAGTAGACGATCTTCCGCACGCCGCGGTCGCGGTACGGGCGGGCGCAGCGGCCGTCGATCTCGTCGCACGTCCAGCCGGCGACCTCCTCGTCGACGCACTCCTCGTCGGACTCACACGCGCGAGAGTCGTGGGTGTCGTCCCAGATGTTCCAGCGGCTCTGGTAGCGCTGGCGGCCCGAGTTGGTGGGGCCGTAGGACTCGTCGTAGCTGAACCGGCTGACGTCGAAGTAGCCGAACAGCTCCATGTCGATGCCGGACCACTCGGCCGCCTCGTAGTCGCGGTCGTCGACCCGCAGGAACGAGTTGCGGACGGTGACCTCGGCCGCGGTGCAGTCGTCGAAGACGTAGAAGAACCAGCAGAGCGGGATGTCGCCCCACCACTCGTCGTAGGCCGTGATGGGCGACGCCAGGAACGCGGACGTGATCTCCAGGTAGCCGTCCTCGACCACCGGGGCGTTGGGGTCGTTGGGGTCGGTGATGGCGATGTTCATCGACTCGAGCTCGACGGCGTTGGGGGCGTAGAAGTTCCAGTTGGTGATGACCTGGGTCGACCAGTCCACCCGGATGTAGTCGCGCTCGTACCACTGGCGGTCGGAGCTGTTCTCGACGAGGACGTTGTATTCCTCGCCGGTGACGGTGTTGTAGTCCCGCCGGATGTCGAAGTGCTCCGTGATCGGCCACGCCGCGATGGGCTGCCCTTCGCCGTTGCCGTCGCCGTCGTCGGCCTCCTCGGTGCCGTCGTAGCGGACGTAGGAGCGCACCGCGAGGAGCAGGTTCTCCTCGATCCGCCACTCGATCCGCTCGAGCTCGCCCTGGTCACCGACGAAGGTGAACTCCGTCTCGTAGGGCGTGTCGACGACGGTCCGCTGGAAGTACCACTCCCCGTCGAACGCGGTCTTGAGGATGGCGTTGGCCTGGGTCTGGTCGACGGGGGGGCGGGCCTCCGGGCAGGAGGTCAGCGCCAACGCCAGCGGGGCGAGGAGCAAAAGCGCGCGGTTCATTCGGACACCCTAGTACCCCAGATCGGGAATAGCTCCCCAGTTTCCAACCAACGGGAGCTACA
>CAYQEG010000263.1:0-10432 GCA_964416435.1 uncultured Rickettsiales bacterium | reverse complement strand
GGGCCGAGATCTCCTTGAGCGGCTGCGTCTCCATCGCGATGAGCACGTCAGCGCAGCCGTCGGCGTTGGCGTCCTCGAATCGGATCGACTGTGCGAGGTAGCCCTTGCCGGTGCTCGCCGCTGACATCGACGCCTCGTCGAAGTCCATCGTCGCCAGGATCTGATCCGTCACCAGGTAGCCCGGCGTGCCGTTGGGCTGTTCGCACGCGAGCAACCCATTGATCCCCGACGGGGGGCCGATGGGGGCGGCGAGGTTCGGAAGGATGAGCTCGTCGCGGTGGGGCCCCGGGGAGAAGAACGGCACCTGGACAGCGTTCGAATCGAGCGCCTCGAAGACCGCGGCGTCTCCGACAGACCGGTTCAACTCGACTGCGTAGTTGCCGACGGGAGGGGCGATACACGCTCCGCCGGGCATCTGCCCGTCGGCCTGCACCTGCTCGACACGATCCTGGGTGGGCGTCTGGATTCGGTCGGGGCGGCCGTCGCCGTCGACGTCGGCCCAGACGTAGGAGTCACCCTGCCAGTCGACGAGCTGGACCGGGGGGTGCCCGATCGCCGTCGTCAACCAGGAGCCGAGGGGCCGCCAGTCCGTATCGGCGGGGCTCATGAGCACAGCATCCGGGCCGACGACGTCATCCATCCCGTCGCCGTTGAGGTCGATGAACTGCACCGCGGCCAGGAAACCGTCGATGTCGACGAACGTCTCCTCTCCCTGGAACGGGTCCTGAGGGTCGAGCACCGACTGGATGACCGCGGCAGCCTCTTGGTCCTCGACGAACTGGAGCTCCCCGATGTTCACGAACACCCGAACATCGAGGGGGTGCCCGCAGATGGCGGCGAACTCGAGGTCCCCGGGCTCGAAGCAGGTCTGCGTGACGGTCGGGAAACAGGAGTCTGCCGGTGTCGGGGGACACTCGAGCGCGCACAGGGGCTTCCCGTTCCACGCCTCGTCGGGCTTCAGGAGCACGAGATCGGTCAGCGCGTCGTGGTTCGCGGAGAAGGTGCGGACGCGCCAGCCGTCGAGGTCTCCGAGCTGGGCGGAGATGTCCGTCGAGTCTGACCACTCCGGACCCACGTCGAACAGACCGGAGGAGTCGGCGCGATACCTGAATTGGCGCAGGCGCGTCTCGGCCTGGACGATGCCACTCTCGTCGGGCGAACCGTGGAGCCAGATCTCGGAGAGGACCTTGCGCTCCGCGCCGCCGTTCTGGAGGTACGTGAACGTCCACGACCTCTCGACATTGTGCCCGGTGCCCGTCGGCGAGACGCGATGGGTCACCGAGCCGAGCCGCTCGCCCCGCGGCGCAAGGCCCGAGGGCGTCACATCCCAGCGGATCTCACCCGGCTGGTCGTAGACGAAGTCGAGTCGATGGACCCGCAGAGCCCACGCCAGGTCTGGATCGGGCGAGGTGCCGACCGCGCCGGGTTCGCCCCACGCCACGTGGAGGATGCGCTGATCGAGACCGTAGACGTAGAGGGTCGCGTTGTCGCGATCGTCTCGCGTCCGGCATAGGGCCCACGACTGTGAGGTGGTCGGAGGTGCTCCGGTGACAGCGACGGTGGGCCCGACCTGGGTCGAACCGCAGAGCCCGGTGATCGTGCCGAACTCGCTCAGCACCCCGCCATCCCGCACGGTCCAGAGGTCTTCGTTTACGTGATAGCGAACGACCTCGTTGCCCCCGTCCCGGAACTCGTAGGGCACCTGGCCGACCTGTGCGGCCGCGATCGCCGGCCGTACGAGCTCTCGACCCTGCAGGTAGAAGCGGTCGTCTGCGGTTCCGGTGGGGAAGCCCCCGGTCGGGCCGCGGCGCTGGACTGCATCCAGCGCCAGGGCCCAGTGGAGCCCCAACTCGGGGGACTCGGAGCCGCGGACGAAACTCACCCCGATGTCCGGCGGATCGACGGTCCCGCCTCCGGGCACGACCAGCGGGATGCGGTGGCGGTACCGCCCGTCGACGACGGTCTCGAGCCCGGCCGCGCCCGGCAGGAGACCGGCCACGGACTCACCGTCCAGCGTGCTCTCCGACAGGGCCGACCATCGAAGCGTCAGGCCCGCGACCTGCCCCGGCGTCGCGTGGCCGAGGTTACCGAGTCGCTCTCGGATCCACTCGTCGATCTGCCCGTTCATCGGCGCCATCCCGAACGGTCGGTCGACCGCCCTGGCCGGCTGGCTATCGCCGTCGGAGTAGCTCCCTTCGGCGTGGGAGTCGTCGTCGAGGAGCTGCTCAGCCCGCCGGGTCGCGGCGAGCAGGCAGTAAACGGAGCCGGCGCCCTCTCCTTCACCCGGCGCACCCAGGCACACGTCAGGGTCGCCGTCTCCGTCGAGATCCAGGACCGCAAACGACCGGGCCAGCTCGTCGCCCGGCGCACCGACGATGTCGATGGACCCCGTCGACCAATCGGCAGGGTCCATGCTGCTCAGCCGTCCCGAACCGGCGTAGCTCGGATCCATCAGGGCCACGCCCTCGGGGCCCAGGTCGAGCCATCGGAGCGTCGAGGGGTCCGCTGCGAGCCAGGGGGAGGTGGAGACGACCTCAACCTGGCCTGGCTGGCTGGTGAAGACGCGGAAGAGCTCGGCGCGCCCTCCGCCGTCTTCGGCGGAGGCGACGATGAGCCCCCGGTCCCCGTCCTCCATCGCGATCTCGGCGAGCCCGCGCGGGTGACCGCCAGCCGCGAGGTGAGATGCGATGGGCGTGAGGGTCGCCGACTCGAGCGTACGAACCGGCGCAGCGTCCGGGCCAAAGCGGACCAGGGCGACGGCGACCCCGGACTCCGAGGCGTCGGACGAGAGCCCGACCCACAGCTCGGGCAGACCGTCGTCACCGGTGTCAGCCGCGGTGACCAGGCTGGCGGGAGCGGGTCCGGCCAGGGTGATCCGCCACCGCTCCAGCGCCGCCAGCGAGAGGACGTCGGCGACCTCCTGGTCCGGATCGAGGCCGATGACCACGACCGCGGCTGCGTCGCCTTCACGGGCGACGCTGAGGGCGACTTCCCCCGCTCCGTCCTGGTCCTGGTCTCCAAGCGGAGCCGCACCGTCGACGCCCCAGCCAGGCGGGAGGTCGAGCTCGACCGTTCTCGGCTCGGGGCCCCCAAGGACAAGCAGCAGCCGGGCCGAGCCGCCATCGGGCACGGCCGGCCGGCAGTCTGCGAGGAGATCGGGCCAACCATCGGCGTTCACGTCCCCAATGGTGACCAGGGAGCTGCCAAACCCGACAACTCCCGGGGGTGCAGCCAGGAACTGGGCGGCGTGGTCCAGCTCGACGTCAGCGAGCTGCAGCTCGTCGACCGAGACGATGTAGAGGCGACCCGCGCCGTCGGCGGCGACCGGCGCGCCTACGACGACATCGTCCAGGCCGTCCCCGTCGAAGTCACCGGGCGCGGCGAGCGCCTCGCCCACTCGCGCTCCGAACTCCACCCCGAAGAGGACCGCGTCCGCCACCTCCAATGGGTGGGCAGGGCCCGCTGGGTGTTCATCTGCCCGAGGCGTGGCCGACCACAGCGCGATCGACAGGATCAGGGACGTGGCGGCGAGGCAACGGCGGCGACTGGAACGGGGCATGACTTCCTCCCACGCGACCCGATGGGGTCACCTGAACTCGGAGGACGACACCCGCAATGAAGGTGGGCCAGGAATCTGACGGCACAGCCCGAGGACGGCAGCGGGAGCAGCGCCTACATCGCCTCGCAGTCTCACCGACACACGAATGGTCGGGCGCCGGCGCCCGGTCACCACCAGGTCGGTGCTCTACGGCTTCGGGATCCTCAGCCTCGCCGAGATCATCGCGGTCCCGCTCAGGCCGTACAGCAGCACCAGGGGGTGCAGCTCCGCCGGCCCGAGTCGGTGGCCGCCCCCCCACAGCTCCAGCAGGACCGCGTCCTGCCAGAAGGCGAGGGCGAGCACGCCGACGATCACGAGCGAGGTCGGGATGGGGGTGCCCTCGAAGTAGGCGACCTTGCCCGAGTCGGTCGCCAGCTGGTCCGCGGTGACGTTGAAGCGGGCGAGCCGCGAGATCCCACACAGCACGAAGTAGACGAGCACGACCACGTCCCAGCCGCCGCGCAGGCCCAGCGTGTAGCCGAGCACCGCCGGCGCGACCCCGAAGGAGACGATGTCCGCCAGGGAGTCCAGGTCCCCCCCGAGCCGCGACTGCTTGCGACCGCGCCGCGCCACCCAGCCGTCCGCGGCGTCGAGGACGAACGCCACCGGCAGGAGCAGGAACGCCGTCCACAGGAACCGCCGCTCGTCCTCGGCGAGGAACTGCAGGCACAGGAAGATCGCGACCACCCCGCACGCTCCGTTGCCCAGCGTGATGAGGTCCGCGAGGGAGAACTCGCGGATCATCGAGCGCGGGCGCGGGCGGTCCGGGCCAGTCACCCGTGGATCCTCGCGTCGGGTTCCTCGCACCACAAGCCGACACGCCACCCCTCGGCCGATCCTCTCGGCCCCGCGGGTCGGCGCCGCGCCGTCCCGAGACCTCTGCCGCCGAATTGACACCGGGTCCGCGAGGCGGTGTGGTGCCGAGCGGGGCGGTGCATCGGAGGTGGACGTGAGGCAGGCCTGGGGCTCGGCGACGCTGGTGCTCGCGCTGCTCGGCGGCGTGGCCCTGTCCGCTGCCGCCCCGGGAGCGAGCGACGAAGCGGTCCGGCGATTCGCCTACGTACCCGGCTGGTCCGTCCTCGACGTCCGCAGCCGCTCGAGCGACAGGACGGAGTTCTGGTTCGACCACTCGGACTCGCGCCTCCGGCTGTACGAGGTGATGCAGGAGCGGGGGGACCGGCTGCGGGTGCGACCCGCCGATCGGGCCGCCGCTGCCTGGTCCTGCGGGACCGGCCCCGCGATCGACCCCGCGCTCGGGATCGACCTGTGGGTGGACCGGTCCGAGCTCCACCCGGTCGTCGTCCGCGCCGTCGAGCGGCCCGACGTAGCGGCGATCCCGGTCGGGACGCCCGTGACCGACGGCGACGGGCTGCCGGCGGCTCATGTCGGCGCGATCTTCCAGTTCGACTCGAAGCTCGGAGCGGCCTCCGGGCCGTGCAGCCCGCCCGAGGCACGACCCCGGCCGGAGGACGCCGACCCCGTCGAGTTCATCCTCCCGGCCGGCACGCCGCTTCGATGGGTCTCGGGTGCCCGCGCCGGCCACGCGCGCGAAGCGATCCCGCTGTCGGAGCTCGACCTGTACGACTACCCCGCTCGCAGTTGCTTCCCCATCGAGCCCGAAGACGCCGAACTCAGCCTGAACGCACCGCTCGTTTGCGTGCCGACCCGCCGCCTGCAGCCTGTCCCGCAGGAGTAGGGGCTCCGGTCAGCGGCGGCGGCGGATCCCCAGCAGGATCAACAGCCCGAGGGGGGCGACCGACCGGCCCCCGGTCGAGGCGCAGCCGGAGCACGCGTAGCGCGAGGGGCAGCGGTCGGGGGCGCGCCAGATCAGCGAGGCGCCGCCGACCCACCAGCCGTCCACCGACGCCTGGCCCCGGAGCACCACCACCTCCCCCGGAGTCACCTCGAACGGGTGGCCGGCGTTGGCGAACTCGCTGTCCCAGGCGCCGTCGTAGCCGACGTCCCAGCGGAACCGGGCGTCGGCGCGGCCGGCCACGGAGCCGATCGCCCGGGCCACGCAGACGCCGTCCTCGGCGCGCGCCCGGACGGCGGCGGTCACGTCCAGCGGGTACGCCGGGCGGGGGGCCGGCGCCCCTCCGAACGCCGAGCGGTGGGTCGACAGCTTGCCGTACCCCCAGCCGTCGCCCGGCACGGGCTCACCGTCGGCCTCGACGTGGGCGTCGATGCGGGCGCCGTCGCGCACCATCTGGCGGAGCTCGTCCGCGGTCGCGTCGGGGTACAGCTCGCGCAGCAGCACCACGGCGGCCGCGACGTGGGGGCCGGCGCCGGACGTGCCGCTGAACCGCCGGTAGACCGGGTGGGTCGCGCCGTCCTCGTCGTCCGCGAGGGGGGCGGGCACGAACGGGTCGGCGGGGGCGGCGACGTCGATCGTCTTGCCGCCGTCCATCCGGGGCCCCATCGAGCTGTACAGGTGCCGCTCGCCGGGCTGCTCGCCGTCCCAGTAGGCCTGGTCGCCCCCGTACGCGGCCACCGAGATGCAGGAGTCGGCCGTCGACGGGAGGCACAGCGTCGAGAAGTCGGACTCCTGGAGGAACCGCGTGGCCCGACTCCAGCCCGTGCCGTCGGACAGGAACGCGTGGAAGGTGCGGTCGTCCTCGCTGCCGACGTCCTCGCACCGCAGGACCCAGGTGCCCGGCTCGGCCGTGGCCGACTGCAGCGTGATCGTCCACAGCTTCGTGTCCCGCTCGGAGATCCAGCTGAACCCCCAGGTCGACATCCCCGCGATCGGCTCCCCGCCGCCGTCGAACGACAGGTCCAGCGCCTCCCCGGTCGGGGCGGTCAGCTCGCACTCGAGCACCGCCCCGGGCGCGTCGGTGTGGAGGTCCAGCCAGAGGTAGTCGTAGCTGCTCCACGGGCTGAACCGGATGTGGAAGTCGAACCGCCCGTCGACCGCCTCGCTGACGCCGTGCTTGCCGCTCGTCGCCAGGTTCCCGGCCGGGCACACCTGCGCCACGCCGTCCGCCGACATCCCGTCGACCGCGAGCTCCACCGGACCGCCCCCGTCGAGGTGGTCGCCGACCCACCGGCCGTACTCCCACAGCACGACGTCCACCCCGTCCTCCATCGCCTCGTCGAGCACCACGAGCTGCCCCGCCTCGTCCGTGAAGGAGCGGTCGAAGAGGTACAGGTCCGCCTCGGGGAGGAACCCGCGGGGCCTCGGCTGCGGGTACAGCTGACCGCCGACGAGCACCCCGCCGACCGCCGTGCCGTGGTCGAAGCGGTAGCCGTTGACGTAGTACAGGTCGGTCAGGTCCTCACCCCGGCGGTAGGTCCTCAGCCCGTTCGCCACCGCGACGATGCGCGAGCTGCCCAGCCGGACGATCCGCTCGGGCACCCGGATGGCGCCGTCACCGTCGACGTCGTCGGGCACGTAGATCGGCTCCCCGAACGCCGGGTCGTCGTCGTCGAAGCCGGCCTCGGGGCCGTAGTCGCGCACCCCGTTGCCGTTGCTGTCGAGCCACAGCCAGTCGCGCTCGGGATCGAGCACGGCGTCGTCGCCGACGACCTGGTCGACACCGCTGGCGGGGTCGGTCCAGAGCTTGCGACCATTGGCCAGGTGCAGCACCTCGTCCGCCGCGAGCGCGCCGTCGCCGTCCCGGTCGAGGCCGTCGATGCCGGGGGTGAGCAGGCCGTCCTCGTCCGCGTCGAACCAGATCTTCACGCCCGCGTCCGCGCGGAAGAAGTGGGGGTGGAACGGGTCGATCGAGCTGTCGACGTCCATCACCGTCAGGCCTTCGCCCAGCGGGCCGTCGACCGGCGAGGGACCCGACGCGAGCACCGCGTCGATCTCCGACAGCGGGCCCGTCACCGCGGTCGGCGCCCAGGCCGCGTCCAGGGGGCGGGCGACCCGCACGTACCAGCCTTCGTCGGCCAGCCCGAGCAGCGCGGCGCGAGGGCCGTCGGCGGCCCGGAGCCCACCTACGTCCGCCGGCTCGCCGGAGCGGTTCAGCCGGAGCACCACCCGGTCGGCGGTCAGGCGGGCGACGTGGGCGTCGGTCCAGGGGCCCGCCGGGCGCAGCAGCACCGGCAGGTCTGCGCCGGGCTGCAGGTCGGGCAGCGGCGGCAGGTCGGGGGCGTCGGCGTAGCGCAGGAGGGGGTCGATCCGCTCGGCGTCGACCGTCGGGGCCGGCGGCGTCGCCCACGCGGGCGCAGCGGCGAGGCCAAGGACGACGAGACCGACTGCGATGAACCCCACCCTCACGCGGCCACGCTAGCAGGGAGGCGCTGCGGTAGGGTGGCCGGGTCGCAGGGGGAACCGTGGGTCGAGCCGCCGCTGTAACGTCCAGCCTCGTCGTCGCGCTCGCCGCGTTGACCGGCTGCCCCGCGGACGGCGAGCCACCCGCGGCCACCGAGTCGGCCACCCCCGAGCCCCCCTGGACGCTGTACGGCGGCGCGATGACCTACGACGGCGCCCCGGTCTCGGGCATGGAGGTGGCGTCCGGCGACGTCCTCCGGCTGACCGACGCCCAGGGGCTGTTCCAGTTCGAGGCGCCCGACGGGCCGCCGATCCAGGTCGACCGCACGGTCAGCGAAGTCGACGTCTCCTCCCGAATCACCTGCGACGACGAGCTGGTCTGGTGGATCTGGCAGGGCGGGTCCTCCAGCGACTACGCGTACGTCGAGATCCGGATCTCCTCCTGGGACGACCTGGCGGACCTGACGCTGCTGTGGGTCTACGAAGACCCCGACGGGGGCTGGCTCAGCACCTGGTCGTTCGGCGGGTCATCCCTCGGAGTCGCAGAGGACGGCTCGGCGAGCGCGACCTTCTGGCTCCCGGACGCCGCCCGCTGGACGGTGATCGCGGCGGAGATGCGGGCCTACGACCAGCTCGGCTTCGCCCGCGCCGAGTCGACCGAGCCGCTGTTGGTCGACGACGAGATCACGGTCGACCTGGAGCTGCAGCGGGTCGAAGCGAGCTGGCAGACCTGGGACGGCGTGGCGCCCGAGGGCGTGCAGCGGGTGGAGTTCCGCGAGCGCATCGAGGTCTGGGGCAGCGCCGCGTACGTCAAGGTCGCCAGCGTCGAGCCCACCGGAGAGCCGGTGGAGCTGCCCGTGCTGGACGGGCGCCTCGACGTGATGGAGTACCAGGTCGACCTCACCTGGGACGAGCCGGCCTGCGACACGGCCCGCACCTGGAAGACGCTCGATCCGGTCTTCCCGCCGGACGTGTTGACGATCCCGACGTCGCCCCCGGCGCCGACCGTCGCGGTCGACGGGGCGTGGGCCGACGGGCCGACGCTGGTGCCCGCCCCGCTGCCCGGGACCGGCAACAACTACGTCTACTTCGACGCCTGGGACGCCGAGGGCGAAGCGACCTCCAGCTGGGACTTGCGGTACGAGGGCGGCTGCGGCGAGACGGCGTCGTGGCCGGTGCGCCTGCCGACCCCCGGGGTCGGGGACAGCGGACGCCTGCAGATCACGTCCTACGGGGACGAGTGGTCCGGGCGCTGCTCCTCCAACCTCGGCTTCTGAGCGAGCGCTACCGGGGCCCCCGGGCTGGCCTGGTGTCGACGACCTGCCAGCCGAGCGCCGACTCGTCGGCGAACCGAGCCGAGATCGCTTCGCCGATCGTCTCCCGCATGGCGTCGGTCACTCCGGGGGCGCCGACGGTGATGTTGACGCTGTCGACGCAGCCGCAGGGCTCCTTGGCCCGGGGCGCCAGCGTCGGCTTCGCGCCGATCCCCTCCACGGCGTTCCCGACGGAGGGGATGTAGGTGTCGCCGGCGCCCGACAGCGTCTTCGTCGCGGGGTCGTAGCGCAGGAAGGTCCCTCGCCGCAGGAAGAGGATCAGGTCGTCCCCCGCCGCAGGGGGGTGCTCGCTGGTGTACATCGCCCAGATCGGGCTCCGGTGCATCCCCATCGCGTGGTAGGCGACGTGCAGGCTGAACTGCCCCTCGTCGAACCCGGACACCACCAGCGTCTCGCCCTCCCTGGCGGGCCGCGGCGGGCGCAGGTACTCGACCACCTCGTAGCGCGAGTCCGCGTACCCGAAGGGCTCGATCCCCTCGCCGAGGTCGACGGCCTTGGAGTCCCGCGTCGCGGTCGGCCGCACGACGACGATCGTGGGGGTGGCGGCCAGCACCTCGTCCAGGCCGACGGGCTCGTAGTGGATCTGTCCCAACTCGGCTCTCCCGGGGGCCAGGAACGTCGCGAGCCCCAAGCACAATGCGATTCGCTTCATGGAGCCATCGTCGCACAACCTCGAGCGCGCTCGGTCGCAGGGTGGTGGCAGGCGACCCTTCGTCCGGCCACGCCGTTCGGCGAGGTGATCAGGGGACGGTGACCATCGTCGACGACGACCCGTAGAAGAAGGTGTCGACGCTCAGCCAGTAGTCGCCCGAGGCGAGCTGGGAGCCGGTGTTCTGGTTGACGTCGTACAGGATCGTCGACTGCACGACCGGAGCCTCGCCGCAGACGTAGTCGACGTCCATGAGCGCCGCCGTGCAGTCCGGCCCGCCGCCCAACCAGCCCCCTGCGCCGTCGTCCAGCTCCCAGCCGAACGTGCAGCCGCTGTTGTACGTCTGCGACTCGGTGCCGCCCCCGTTGTTCACGACCGACACCGTGAGGGTCAGGCCGGCGCTGGACAGGCTGGTCGAGGGGTTCCCGGCGCCGTCGGTGAGCGTGACCGTCGCTTCGACGTTCGGCGGGGAGCTGCAGTCGACGGGGGCCGAGTCGTCGTCGTCCGCCGCGTCGTCGTCGTCCGCCGCGTCGTCGTCGTCCGCCGCGTCGTCGTCGTCCGCCGCGTCGTCGTCGTCCGCCGCGTCGTCGTCGTCCGCCGCGTCGTCGTCGTCCGCCGCGTCGTCGTCGTCCGCC
>CAYQEG010000262.1:0-10585 GCA_964416435.1 uncultured Rickettsiales bacterium | reverse complement strand
CGTCGTCGTCGTCGGGCGCGTCGTCGTCGTCCCCGGACGAGTCGTCGTCGTCCGCCGCGTCGTCGTCGTCGCCGGCGCACTCGGGCGCCCCGTCGCAGTCCTCATCGGCGCAGTCGAAGTCGCCGTCGCCGTCGTTGTCCGCGCCATCGGCGCACTCGCCCGGCTCGTCCCCCTCCCGCTCGGGCGCGACGTTGACCGTGATCGGCGTACAGGCGGCGGCGAGGAGCAACGCGACGCAGGACAGGAGGCGGGTGGCGCTCACCGGGCGAGCCTACCAGGGGGTCCGGCCGGCCCCCGTCGCGGCTGCGACCGCGACCGCCGCGGATCCCGTCTAGACTGCCGAACCGTTGGCCAGCCCCCTCCCCCTCTCCCGTCGGTCCGACGGCACGTGGCAGCTCGACTGCCTGGGCATGCTCTGCCCCGTGCCGGTGATCAAGACGGGCCGCGCGATCCGCCGCATCGACGTCGGCGAGGTGCTCGTGGTGCTCGCCGACGACCCGGGCGCCGAGCTGGACCTGGTCGACTGGTGCAGCGCCAACCGGCAGGAGCACCTGGGCGTCGACGCGCAGCCCGATCGCTGGGTCACCCGCATCCGGCGCGCTCGATGAACGCGAGCCCGCTGAAGGACCCGCTGCTCACCGTGGCGATGCCCGTCTTCAACGAAGAGGTCTTCGTCGAGGAGTCGGTCCGCCGGGTGCTCGCTACTCCCTGGCGCAAGGAGGTCCTGCTCGTCGACGACGCGTCGACGGACGGCACGCTGCCGATCCTGGAGCGACTCGCCCGGGAGCACGCCGACGTGCGGCTGCTGCGCCACCAGGTCAACCGGGGCAAGGGGGCCGCGCTCCACACGGCGTTCGCCGCCGCCCGCGGCGAGGTGGTGGTCATCCAGGACGCCGACCTGGAGTACGACCCGCGGGAGTACGAAGAGCTGCTCGGGCCGATCCTCGACGGGCGGGCGGACGTCGTCTTCGGCAGCCGATTCCTGGGCGGCCCCCACCGCGTACACAACTTCCACCACTACCTGGCCAACAAGGGGCTTACCTTCCTGTCCAACACGCTGACGGGCCTCAACCTGACGGACATGGAGACCTGCTACAAAGCCTTCCGTCGGGACGTGCTGGACGCCCTGACGCTCAGGGAGGAGCGCTTCGGCTTCGAGCCGGAGTTCACGGCCCGGGTCGCCGCCGGCGGGTTCCGGGTCTACGAGGTGCCGATCTCGTACTCCGGCCGGGACTACGCCGAGGGCAAGAAGATCACGTGGCGGGACGGCGTGCGCGCCGTGCTCGTCATCATCAGGAGCAGATTCGACCGATGAAGCAAGACCAGATCGTCGTCGCCATCATCGCCCTGGCCGTCGTGTTGCTGCTGTTCCGCAGCTGCAGCTCCGACGACCCCACCCCCGTCGCCGAGCCAGACACGCCGGCCACGGTCGACACGCCCGCCGAGGCGACGCCGACCGACGAGACGCCCGCCATCGCGGCGGCCGACGACGACGACGCCGCGGCGGCCGACGACGACGACTCCGCCGTCGTCGCCGAGCCGGAGACCCCCGCGGTCGCTCCCGGCGTCGCCCGCATCGGCGCCGGCGACGCCCCCACCGGGCCGGCCGCGGTCGGCAGGGACGGCGACGTGGTGCTGACGTCGCCGCGGGGCGTGCGCTTCGTGGTGACCGACATCGGCCACCGCACCGGCTTCCAGGAGACGGGCGGCAACCTGGTCGACATCGTCGTGCCGGGCGGCCAGGACGTCTTCGACGGCATGAGCACCTGGTTCGACCGGACCTTCCCGCGCCAGGGCGCCTACACCCAGCTGAGCCTGGACGAGGCCGGAGCCGTCACCGCGTCGGGCACCGACTCCGGCGACGACGCCGTCGCCGTGTCGACGACCTGGCGGATCCTCCCCGAGGACGACGACCGCGTGCTCGCCCGCCTGGGCGTCAGCACCACCATCACCAACGGCGGCGACGCGCCGCTGGAGGACTTCGACCTGGGCGACATCGTCGGCTGGGGCGGCCTGCGCCACTTCGCGCCGGGCTTTGGCCGGCACCTCGCCGGTGAGAAGGACCCCCTGCTGCCGTGGGTCGGCGGCGAAGCGGCGGACCACGCGGTGCTCGTGGTGTCGACCGGGCCGATGACGGGCCCCCACGGCTCGTCGTGGAGCGACCCGGTGTGGCGGGCCGAGACCATCGCGGCCGGAGGCGCCGCCACCTACGACCGGCAGGTGCTGGTCGGGGCGAGCATCGCCGACCTGCTGCCCGCGGCCGCCGCGCTGCAGAACGCGCCGACCGCGACGCTGACCGTGCAGGTCCGCGACGCCCAGCAGAACCCCATCGCCGGCGCGCGGGTGGAGCTTCGCTCCATCGACAAGACGACCGCCGTCGAGGCGCCCGCCGTGGTGGGCACCACGGGCGCCGACGGCACGCTGACCACGGTCGTGCCGCCGGGCGAGTACAAGGTGATCGGCTCCAGCGCCTCTCGCCGCCCCCTGCACACAGGCCGCCTCGAGCTGGCCGCGGGCGACGAGGCGGAGGTTCCGGTCGTCGCCTCCGGCGAAGGCCGCCTCGCGGTGAGCACCAACGACGCCAACGGCATCGAGATCCCGGCCCGGTACCGGGTCGAAGGGGTCGGCAGCACGCCGGACCCGGACTTCGGCCCGACCTCCTTCGCCATCGGCGGCAACCGGGCCCACGCCACGGGGCCGATCACGCTGCTCCTCCCGCCGGGCACCTACGACGTGTCCGTCACCGCCGGCCCCGCGTGGTCGCTGCGGGCCGAGCGCGTGGAGGTCCTGGAGCGGCAGCCCGGGGACGACGAGGTGCAGGCCTTCGACTCCACCCTGACCCAGGTGGTGCCGACCGACGGCTGGCGCCTCTGCGACTTCCACCAGCACGCCGCCTACTCGGCCGACTCCGCGGTCCCCCCGATCGACGGGATCATCGCCTCGGTGGCCGAGGGGCTCGACTGCATCGCCACCACCGACCACGACGCGGTGGCCGACTGGACCGCCGATCTGGAGGCCAGCGGGCTGGCCGACCGGGTGCTCTGGCTGCCCGGCGTCGAGGTGACCTCCGAGGTGGTCGGCCACTTCAACGTCTTCCCGTGGGACCCCGCCCTCGGCGTGCCGGACCACTTCGACAAGTCGGCAGCCGAGGTCGCGACCCTGCTCCGGGCCACCGCGCCGGACGCCGTCGTGCAGATCAACCACCCCCGCTGGGGCCGGATCGGCATGTGGGACATCGTCGGCATCGACGACCGCACCGGCCTCCTTCGGGACGCCGACGACGAGGGGGCGCCCACCGGGGCGACCTACGACGTCGACGCGGTCGAGGTGCTCAACGGCACCGACACCACCGAAGCGGAGGAGGTGCTCGCGTCGTGGCTGCGCATGGTCGACGCCGGCAAGGAGGCCACGATCCTGGGCAACAGCGACAGCCACAGCCTGGTCGACCAGCCCCGGGGCTCGGCCCGCACCTGGGTGCACGTCGGAGACGACGCCAGCGTCGACGCGGTCGTCAGCAACCTGCGCGAGCGGCGACGGGCCACCGCGACCACCGGCCCGTTCCTGGACATCGAGGCGGCCCCCTCGTCGGTCGACCACAAGGTCGTCGTGACGATGCGCGCGCCGGCGTGGATGCCGGTCGACACCGTCGAGCTGCTCGGCGGCGACCCGGTCGGCAACGCGGCCTGGTCGCTCGGCACCTGGACGGCGGGCTCCCCCGGCCTGCAGGAGACCGTGGAAGGCGGGCTGCGCACCTGGCGGATCGAGACCCACATCTCGGCCGACGGGTCGGACGGCTGGGTCATCGCGATCGCCCGGGGCGACGCGCCGATGGAGCCGTGGTCGGAGGCGACCGCGCTGGCCGTCACCAACGTCGTGCGGCTCACCGACTGATGGCGCTCCCCGGCTGGCTGGTAGCGCGCGCGGGCCTGCGCCTCTCCCTCGAGGGGAACTGGCGCGACTTCGGTGACTCGATCACCCTCCCCGTCACCCGGGGCACCTGCGCGGTGCTGACGTGGTGTCGGCCGGACGAGGAGCGCATTGTCTGGCTGACCCCCGCCGACCTGGCGACGTGGGGGGTGGAGATCGACGAGGCGATCAAGACGGCGCGCAGCAACCTGGACGCGCTGCTGGAGCAGGCCGAGATCATGACCCACCAGATCGGCGGCCACCCCGTCGGTCTCGTGGCGAGCAACTCCCTGTTCAAGTCGTCGCTGCTCCTCGCCCCGTCGCTCAAGGACGCCGTCGAGCCGATCCTCGGCTGGCCGATCCGGGCCATCGCTCCGTGCCGGGACTTCACGCTGATCCTCGAGCTCGAGGGGGACGAGTTGATCGACACCCTCGCCACGATGGTCGGCAGCGAGTTCGAGCGGGACCCCAACCACGCGCTGACCATGGAGCTGCTGATGGTCGGCGGGCGGGGGGTCCAGGCGCTCGGCACGTTCGCCGAAGAAGATGACGAGTACGACGACGCCTGACCTGCCGGCCCGCCTGGGGGCGTGGCGCGACGCCGGTCGTCACGTCGAGGTGCTGGGGCACCGGGTGTTCGTGCGCGAAGCGGGGGACGCCGACGCGCCGACGCTGTTGCTGATGCACGGCTTCCCGACCTGCAGCCTGGACTTCCGTGAGGCGTTGCCCCGGCTCGCCGAGCGCTACCGGGTGGTGACCCACGACCACCTCGGCTTCGGGCTGTCGGACAAGCCGGTCGACTACAGCTACTCGCTGCTCGAGCAGGCGGAGGTCGCGTTGGCGCTGTGGCGTCAGCTGGGCGTCGCCGAGGCGCACCTGCTGGCGCACGACATGGGCACGTCCGTCGCGACGGAGATCCTGGCCCGCCGGGAGCGGCTGGGCATCCCCCTGGAGCTTCGCTCACTGACGCTCTGCAACGGCAGCGTCTATATCGACATGGCGAAGCTGACGGCGACACAGAAGCTGCTGCTGGGCCCCCTGGGGCCGACGGTCGGCAAGGCGGCCAGCCAGGGGTTCTTCGGCAAGCGCCTGCGCAAGATCGTCGGCGACCCGGGATCCCTGGACGACGCCGAGATCGAGGCCCAGTGGGCCGCGGTGTGCTACCAGGACGGCAACCTGCGGGTGCCCGCGATCATCAAGTACATCCACGAGCGCGCCCGCTTCGCCACCCGCTGGCACGGCGCGCTGCGCCGCCTCGACGTCCCGGTCCACGTGCTGTGGGGGCAGAAGGACCCGGTCGCGGTGCCGGCGATCGGCGACCGGCTGGCGGACGAGATCCCGGGGGCGGCGCTCACCCGCCTGCCGGACCTGGGTCACTTCCCGATGGCGGAGGCGCCGGCCGAGTGGGCCGACGCCGTCCGGGGGTTCATCGACGGCGTCGGATGAGCACCGGCAGCAGGAGGAGCAGGCCAGCGAAGCCGCCGGTCGCGCCCCCGCCCGCGTCGCACGAGCAGCCGTACTGCCAGGCCTGGTCGCCGACCTCGTTGGTCTCCAGCCAGTCCGGCTCGTCCAGCAGGCCGTCGCCGTTGGCGTCGGGGTCGGACGCGTCGGGGGTGCCGTCGCCGTCGCTGTCCAGGTCGCGGAAGTCGGGGGTGCCGTCGCCGTCGCTGTCCACGATCCCCTCCTGCACGTCGGACAGGCCGTCGCCGTCGGAGTCGAGGTCGAGGTAGTCGGGGATGCCGTCGCCGTCGGTGTCCCGCGGCTGCTCGGCGAACAGACCGGCTTCGAAGGCGTCGCTGATGCCGTCGTTGTCGCTGTCCAGGTCGGTGTAGTCCGGCAGGCCGTCGCCGTCGCTGTCGGAGTACCAGGCGATGGCGTAGGGGAGGCCGTCGGTGTCCGAGTCGGGGGCCTGGAAGTCGGGGATGCCGTCGAGGTCGCTGTCGACCGGCTCGTCCGGCCAGGAGCCGGCCTCGTCGCCGTCGAGCATGCCGTCGCCGTCGCTGTCGACATCCTGGGAGTCCATCACGCCGTCGCCGTCCGCATCGCCCGCGCCCTCGGCGGAGTCCGGCACGCCGTCGTTGTCGCTGTCGGTGTCCCAGGAGTTCTGGATGCCGTCGCCGTCCGCGTCACCGTCGCCCTCGAGGTAGTTGGGGACGCCGTCGCCGTCGGTGTCGACCGCGGCTTCGTCGAGCAGGTCACCGTCGCCGGCGAAGGGGGCGACGCAGGAGCCGGTCGCCAGGTCGCAGGTCTCGCTCGCGTCGCAGCCGGTGTCCTGGCACTCCTGCTGGCAGGTGTTCGACGGCCCGCAGATGAGGTCGCCGCTGCAGTCGACGCTCAGCTCGCAGGTCGCGCCGACGCCGCCGCCCGACGGCGGGCCGATGAAGCGCCAGCGCACGCTGTCGAACGCCACCGGCTTGCCGTCGGTGATCGTGCCGAGGTTGTTCAGCGTCACGTAGCCGCGCGCGCCGGACTGGAACTTGAAGGGCTGGCCGCCGAACAGCGGCACCCAGCTGCCGGCGTTGGCCTCCTGGTCGACCAGCTCGATGGCGTGGCCGCCCTGGAAGGCGACGTCGTACATCGCGAAGGCCGAGGCCTCGAAGTCGGTGTCGGGCACGTAGACGTCCAGGGCCCAGCTGCCGGGGTGGGGCACGTAGGGCTGCCACTTGCCGACGGTCAGGGACTCGGCCCCGCTGAAGGAGCCGGCCACCACGAAGCTCCCGCCCTCGGACCGGCCCGCCTCGACGGCCGACTCGACGGTGCCGGTGGTGATGGCGAACGCGCCGTCCTCTTCGCTGACCGCCACGTTGGCGTCGGTGCAGGGGTTGAAGCCGGGGTCGGGGGTGTCGCCCTCGGACCAGGAGCCGTCGCCGGAGCAGGAGCCCGAGTCGACCCCCTGCAGCAGCTCGAAGGGGTCGATGCCGGCGTTGTAGCTCTCGGGGTAGATCGAGAAGTGGATGTGGGCCTGGGTGCCGGCGGCGTTCCCGGTGTCACCGACGGTGCCGATGACCTGGCCCGCGGTGACCGTCGCGCCGGCGGTGATGCCGGGGGCGATCGTCTCGAGGTGGGCGCTGTAGTAGTGCCAGCCGCAGCTGTCCTCGATGGTCACGCGGTTGCCGCCGATGCCGCTGTAGCCCGAGTTGTAGATCGTGCCGCTGACCACCGCGATCGCCGGCGTGCCCTCTTCGGCGAACAGGTCGTTGCCGTAGTGGTCACCGGCGATGAAGTCGCTGTTGTCCGGCGAGCTGCTCGGGTGGTCGGGGCACGTGAACGTCGTCGCGTTGCTGTCCCAGCCGCCGTTGTGGGGGCCGCCGATGGGGTAGTACTCGAGGTGCGGCGAGCAGGTGACCGCCATGTGCACCGTGTTCAGCTCGTCCCCCGTGGGGCCGTGCCAGCCGCTGGGCGGCTCCGTCGCCGACTCCACGCAGCCGGTCAGCGCGGCGGCGAGCACCACGACGCAGAGGGTCAGGCCGTAGGGGACGGCGAGGGCGGGGGCGACGGTGGAGCGGGAAGCGGACACGGCGGTTCTCCTTCATGACGAGGAGAAGCAAGCGCGATGCCAACATCAGAAACGCTGTACGCAGTCCTGACGTGGGGTCCGCATGGTCAGGGTCGTGACCAGGCTGGGGCGAAGGATGGAAACGGCGGTTTCCAGGTGGAAACAGCCATGATCAGCCTGGCGGCTAGTAGCGGGGCACCGACGGGTCGACCTGCTGGGACCAGGCGTCGATCCCGCCGACCAGGTTGCGCACGTCGGTGAACCCCTGTCCCCGGAAGTGCTCGGCCGCCTGCTGGCTGCGCATGCCGTGATGGCACACGAACACCAGGGTGGTGCCCCGGTCCATCGCCAGGATCTCCTGCTCGACGTCCCGGGTCAGCTGCGTCGCGCCGGCGATCCTGGCCGCCGCCAGCTCGGAGTCGGAGCGGACGTCGATGAGGCGGAAGGCGTCGCCGCCGTCCAGCATCGCCTTGACCGCGCCGGGCTGGATCTGCTGGACCGGGCCCGGCTCGTTCGGGTTGCTGATCTTGAAGCCGGAGCCCATCGGGCCGGTGACGTGGTCGATGACCGTGCCCCCGGCGAGCTTCGCCGTGCCCCGGTCCATGAGCACGGTCCAGCCGGCCAGCGTGACCTCGATGTCGCCGAACGCGCGCGGACCCAGGTTGAGCTCGTACCGGTAGCCCTGGCCGATGCGGAACCGCAGGAACTCGCCGTCGGGCAGGTCCGCGAGCGCGCCCTTCAGCTCGGCCGCGGCCGAGTCGGTGATCGTCATCTCGGGGACCGCGACCTCCTCGAGCTGGACCCCGAGCGCTTCGTGCAGCTCGCCGGTGCCCGCCATCTCGGTGACGATGTCGCAGCCGCCGAGGAACTCGCCGTCGACGTACAGCTGCGGGAACGTGGGCCAGTCGCTGTAGTCCTTCATCCCGCTGCGCACCTCGGGATCCGAGAGCACGTCCACGGTCTGGTACTGGTCGACGATGCCGTCGAGGATGCCGACGACCCGGCTGCTGAAGCCGCATTGCGGCATGCGCCGGTTGCCCTTCATGAACAACACGACCTTGTGATCGTGGACGAGGGTGTCGATGCGGGTCTTGAACGCGGGGTCGATCGCCATGGTCTGAATCTCCGAGGGCGCGGAGTGTAGCCGCGGCGCGCCGGCTTTCAAGCTCACCCGGGCACGAGCACCTCTTCGGCGAGCGCCTGGTCGCCGTCGATCGTGAGCCGCACGTGGTGCCGAAGGGCGCGCCCCCCTTGGGAGAAGACGCGCGGGACCCGCGCCGCGTTGACGTACAGCGTGCCTTCGCGGTGCACCTGCCAGGCCCGCAGCCCCCCGCCCTTGAGCCGCTGGTGCATGTGGCCGGCGACGACGGCGACGACCGTCTTGCCGACCTCGCGCGCGTAGGCGACCGCGTCCGCCAGGTCGGGATCCCCCTGGTCCCCCTCCTCGGCCCGGAAGTCGCACCCCCAGATGTCTTCCCGGCGATCCCCCAGCCCGGTGGGGCCGTTGTGGGCCAGGAACAGGACTCGGGAGGCGGACGACCCGTCCACCAGGGCCCGGAGCCGTCGGGCCGACTCGGCGAGGGAGCTGACCCCGAACCGATCCCGGAGGTAGCCGGCGAAGTGCAGGTCGGGCCCGCCCATGGAGTGGGGGCGGGCGGCGATGAGGTCGAGATCGGGAGCGATCGGGTGACGGCTGTAGCCGACCACCTCGGCCGCCCCCAGCGCGCCGGCCAGGTCGTCGACCCGCGATCGTTGCCCCCGGTTGAGGCGCGCCAGCAGCCCCCGGCGGCCCAGCACCTCCGCCGCGAGCGCGGCGAGCGACGGGCCGTCGTGATTGCCCGGGATCACCAGGGCCCGCTTGCGCAGCTTGCCGATCGATCGACAGATTTCGAGCGAATCGCGGTGGCGGTAGCCCCCGAGATCGCCGACGAACAGCAACAGGTCGTGATCGGCGGCGTCAAACCAGGCGACGTCGGCGTCGCTCCAGCGCAGATGGACGTCTCCGATCACTCCGATATGCAGGGGTGCCAAGGGCCGGAAGCGTACCGCATCGGCCTTATTTGCCGCGCTCGTTGGGGTCGATGAGTGCCCCCACGTGAACGTGGGCGCACACGGCTGTATGCTTGCGGGCCTGACGCGTCCGCGGACGCGATGGAGGGTTCATGTCCCGCGTTGTTTTCGTTTCGGCTCTCGCCTTCGCCCTCTCGATCCCGGCCGCCGCGTCCGCGCAGGTGCTGGCTGGCCCCGATGCGTTCGGCTATCAGGCGGAAGTCGCCGCCTACGACTTCGTCGACATCACCGCCGTCGGCACGCTCACCGACGGCACCGACTGCGACGACTGCACCGACTGGGTGTCGCTGCCGTGGGACTTCCCGTTCTACGGGCTCGACTACGACACGGTCGGCATCGGCACGAACGGCGCCCTGGCGCTGAGCAACGGCGACGACAGCCGGAACGTCGGCTACTCCAACAGCGACTTCCCGACCGCGAGCGGGACGCCGACGTCGGGGTTCGACGGTCCCTGTGACATCGCCCCCTTCTGGGACGACCTGCACCCGAGCTCTGCCGGCGACGTCTACTACTACGACGACGACGAGGAGGACCGCTTCATCGTCTCCTGGGTCGGCGTGCCCCACTTCTCCGGCATCGGCGCCGCGACGCTGCAGGTCCACCTGTACGACAGCGGCGAGATCGAGTTCCACTACGAGGACGTCGACTTCGGAGACGCGAGCTACAACTTCGGCGCCTCGGCGACGGTCGGCATCCAGGACTACGCGGGCAACGCCCAGGCGGCCCAGTACCTGTCGGTCAGCTTCAACTCCGCGACCCTGTCGAACACCTACGCGATCGCGATCCTCGACTGCGACTACGACGGCGACGGCCTGTGCAACGACGTCGATCCGGACGACGACAACGACCTCTTCCCGGACGCCCTGGACTGCGACCCGCTGGACGAGACCATCTTCCCCAACGCGCCCGAGGACTGCGACGACATCGACAGCGACTGCGACGGCAGCTTCGCCGACGACTACCCGGACAACGACGGGGACGACGATCCCGACTGCACCGACCTCGACGACGACAACGACGGCGACCCGGACACCAGCGACTGCGCCGACTTCGACGACACGATCTACACCACCTCCCCCGAGTACTGCGACGACATCGACAGCAACTGCGACC
>CAYQEG010000261.1:497-10593 GCA_964416435.1 uncultured Rickettsiales bacterium | reverse complement strand
GGGGGGGGGGGGGGGGGGGGGGGGGGGGGGGGGGGGGGGGGGGGGGGGCGGCGCGACGGGCACGGGATCCTGGTGGACCCGGGCGCCGTCGCTCAACTGCACCGGGGGCTCCCCGGCGCCACCGCCGCGCATCACCGACATCGCGGCCTTCGTGGACAGGTCGACCTCGCCCTTGAAGGCCGAGATCGCGTCGAACGTCGGCAGGCTCGCACCCTTGAGATCTCCGGGTGCGCCGGGCACCGGCGGGGCCACCGGAGCCGCCGGGGTCGGCGGCGGGGGGGCGACCTGGGCCTTGAGCACGTCCGCCGTGGGCGGCAGCTCCGCGGCCGCCCCGACCTCGATGGCGTCGAAGGTCGGCAACCCGGCGCCCTTGGGCCCGACGATGCCGTCGTAGGTCGGCAGGTCGCCGCTCGGCCCCCTGGGGGACACGGGCGGCGGGAGTCGCTGCTCCGCGGTGACCTCGTCCGACGAGTCGGGCGGGGCGCCGAACGCGGGGACCTGGGCCGTGCGGCCCATCTCCCGATCCGCGATCGAACCCTCGACCCGGTTGAGGTCGCCGCACCGCTGGCAGGGCGACAGGGCGCCCGGGCTGGCCAGCGCCCACTTCAGGGGGGCGCCGCAGCCGCCGCAGACCGGGCCACCGTCGAGGGTGGCGCTCCAGATGGTCGCGTCCCGCGCGTTCTGGACCTTGATCAGGACTCGAAGGGGGCCGAACTGGACGAGCCCCTTGCTGCCCGCCGTCAGCCCGTAGTGGAACCCCTCGGGCCCCTCGTCGGCCCGGCCCGAGCGGATCAGGTCGTCCGTCGTGCACTTGGCGGCGCCGATCTGCCACTCCAGGTGCATGCCGCGCTCGAAGCGGAGGATGTTCGCCATGGCCCCGAGGTGCACGAGCTCGAAGTAGTCCGGGAGCTGGTCGTCCGGGAGGGTGATCGCCGCCCGGGGGTTGGTGCCGATCGAGACGATCGCGGGGGGGCGGAAGACCGCGCGAACCAGGTAGTCGCGGTCCCTCGCGACAGCGAGTTCAAGCTCGATCTGGGCAGTCACGCGCGTAGACTACACGACCGGAACAGAGGCCTTACCCGGTCCGTCCGATCGGGAGCGCGCGCCCCCTGGTCCCGCGGTATGCTGGAGCTGGATGAGGGGATCGTGGGCCAGCCTTGCTGAGGAGGCACCCTGGTGAAGCGTGTGGGAATCGTGGTCATCGCACTCGTCGGCGCAGCCGTCTGCGCGCTGCCGACGTTTGCCGAGGAGCCCGCACCCGTCGAGATCCGCCGAGTCGCCGCAGGACTGCACGACGGCCACGCGTTCGGCCCGCGCATCCGACCCGACGGCAAGTGGGTCGCCTACGGCGTGCGCGAGGAGGTCAAGGGGACCTTCAAGACCTCCTACTACGCCCGGGACATCGACGGCGGCCTCTTCCGCTCCGTCTGGCCCAACGCTCACCCCTCGTTCGCGGACGGCGAGGGCACCGCTTCGTTCACCGACCTGGTCGGCTTCGAGTGGGCCGGCGACGGCGAGCACAACGCGATGGTCGCCCTGCACAAGAGCAAGCGCGAAGAGGTGCTGCTCGAGACGATGGACGTGCGGTTCACCGGCCCGGGCTCCCAGAGCGACCCCGCCTTCGCGCCCGACGGCACGCGCCTCGTGGTGGTCTCCAACGATGACGGCAACAGCAACCTGTGGGTCTCCGACACCGCCGACGGCGCGCCGATCCTGCAGCTGACCTTCACCCCCGAGAGTGAAGTCTCGCCGTCCTGGCACCCCAAGGAGCCGCGGATCATCCACGAGTTCCGCAACCCCCTGGGCGGCGACATCTACGAGTTCAACCTCGACACGTTCGAGCACAAGCCCGTGGTTCGCATGGGGATCAGCGACGAGACCCGCCCGTCGTTCGCTCCGGCCGGGGACCGCATCGCGTTCCTGTCCAACAAGGACGACCCCGAAGGCCTCCGCTACGACCTGTTCGTGTGGGAGCCCGGCGACTCGCTGCCCCAGCCCGTCATCCGCAACGTGCGGCGCAGCGACAAGAGCCGCGGATACAGCTGGGACCCGCTGGGCCGCTACCTGATCGCGGTGGTCGACGACGCCGAAGCCGGCTACCCGCTGGTGGTGGCGCCGTCCGACGGCAGCGAGGACCCCCGCCCGCTGGTCGACACGAAGGACAACATGGACCCGACCCTGGTCGCCATGGGAGCCACGGTCCGCCTCGTCTGGGTGGCGATGGACACCACGCAGCCCGAAGGCAAGCGGTTCCGCGTCGTGCACCTGGCCGACCTCGACCTGACGAGCATCGGCGCGGTCGCCGGGCTCGGCGGCTCCGGCTCGGGCCCCGGCGGCGGCTGAGCCGCCCGGATCGACTTCCCATCGCCCTGAGCCCGCGGGTCCGGACTGGTATGGTGCTCACCATGCGGTTGCCCTTCGGCCGTCTTGCGGCCGCGCTGACGCTCTCGACGTTGATCCTCACCGTCTCCCCGGCTTTCGCGGGGGACGTGGTGATCTACGGCCCCGGCACGCCTTCCCCCGACGCGGCGGCCACCGCCCAGGCGGCCTACCGGGTCGCGACCAGCTCCGAGGAGCCGCCGTCCGGCGGCGTCGCCCACGTCCTGGACCTCCCGTTCCCGTCCCAGGACCCCCTGTGGATGGCCGGCGACCTGCTCCAGCTTCCCTGCGCCGACAGCACCCTGGCAGAGGTCGACCCGGCCGAGCGGCTGGAGTTGGCGATCGCCCACGTCGACGAGCTGGACTACGAGAAGGCCCTGCTCGAGATCGACGCGGGCCTCAAGGCCCTGCCCTGCACCCGGTTCGAGGTGTCACGCCAGACGCTCATCGACCTGCACTTCTTCCAGGGCATGGCCCACTACGACCTGGGGAACCAGGCGAAGGCGAAGCGAGGGTTCCTCGCCGCGCTGGCCGTCAACATCGACATGCCCTGGAAGAAGGAGTACCCGCCGGCGCCCCAGGCGGTGTTCCTGGACGCGAAGTCCGAGCTGCTGGGTCGAGGCACCACGACGCTCGGGATCGACCCCACGGGGGCCGGGCTCAAGTCGCTGTCGGTCGACGGCGGCGAGGTCCCGATCGGCTCGGCGGCCGAGCTGACGCTCTACCGGGGCCGGCACCTGGTGCGGTACGTGGACGCTGACGGCAACGCCCACGGCTCGCTCGTCGACGTGGGTGAGGACGGCGGCGCGCTCATGAGTCGCGAGGCGTTGCGCGCGGTGGTCCTCAACCTCGCCTGGGGCGGGGTCGGGACGTCGGCCGGCAAGATCGCGCTCGCCGAGCTGGCCCGGAACCGTGGGGCGGACCGCGCCATCGTCATCGTGCTCGGCGCTGCGGACGCGGCGCCCCGCGCGTTCAGCTTCGAGGTCGCCGGCGGGGCGATGCTCCCCCTGGCGGTCGACGGAGAGGCGCTCGCCGCGCTGCTCGACGAGGACAGCAAGGGCAAGGGCAAGGGCAAGGGAGGCGCCGGAGGCGGCGGAGCGGCGGTCGACGACGACAACCGGGCCGGCCGGGTCGGCGTCGTCGTCAACGGCGGCCTCGGCGTCGCCGGGCGCAACCCCTACGGGGTCGCTGCGCTGCGCCTGCACATCCGGCTGGTCAAGGGGCTGGAGCTCGGCGTTGGGGGCCAGGCCGGCTTCCGGGACAGCGTCGCCGGCACCATCCTGCTGCCGGCCGTCACGTTCGATCTGCGCTACCGGCTCGAGGGCGGCCCGTTCCACATGTACTTCGGTGGCCGGGGGCTCGTCGGCTTCAGCCACGACCAGCAGGACACGACCAGCACCGAGGTGCTCGCGATCGGCGGCGGCGGGGCGGTCGTCGGCTTCGACATCACCCCCGGCGGCGACAAGGGCTTCTTCATCAACGTCGACGTCGCGGCGGGCGTGACCAACCGAGCGGGGATCTCGGGCGCCCAGCTGTTCCTGACCGCGGGGGCCGGAATCGGAGCCCGGTTCTGATTGCGCCGACCGAGTTTGATGACCCGACAATCCGAAGGTCCAGGCGTCCGAGGTCCAGGAGCGACGAGGGCGCACGGTCGCTCCCGTGTAACCGAGGAGCGACGACGAGATCGGACCCATGGGCCGAGGAGATCGGGGCAGGTAACTCGGTCGGCGGAACAAGTCGCTCGCTCGCGCTCCTCGTCGCGCTGGGCCTCGTCGGCTGCACCGCGTCGGCGGATCCCGCCGGTCCCTTCACCCCCACCGGCTCCTTCGAGCTCGCCCCTCGAGACGGCGGCTACGTCATCGACGTGCAGACCGAGGGCGCCGACTACCTGTACCTGCTCCGGACGGAAGGGGAGCAGGTCAGGGTGCTCTTCCCTCCCGCCGGCGACGTCTGGCTCGCCGCGCAGGGCGGCCGGGAGTCCGTGGTGCCCCAGCCCCCCAGCGCGCAACCCGACGACGCCCCCCTGCCGACCTGGTCCCCCGACGGGGGGCAGCCGCCGCCTCTGCTGCTGGTGGCGACGCCGACGCCCCGGGACGTCGCGCCGGGGCTGGAGCTGACGCTCGACCTGTTCCTGGCGCCGCCGCCCTACGTCGCCGGCCCCCTCGCGCGCCCGGGGGTGGTTCTCCACCGGACCGACCGCTGAAGCGCCTCAAGCCGAGCGCCGAACCGTCGAAGGGGGAGGTGTGAACTCCTCCCCCAGGACCGCGCTGCGCACCGCCGTGCTGGAGTTCATCGTCCGCGAGCGGCCGCTGGGCCGCGTGCTGCTCGCGATGGTCGGCTGCGCGGTCCTGATCTCCTGGGCCGTCTGCATCGTCATTTCGCTCGCCTTGTTCGGTGAGGTCCGCGCCGACTACCTGCTCACCGGGGCGGTCGCGGCGCTGACCGCGGCGCCACCCATGCTCGGGATGCTGCTCCTGGTCATCGGTCGGCTGCGGGAGTTGACGAGCCAGCTCGAGCGGATGGCGATTACGGATGCCCTGACGCAGATCTACAACCGTCGCGCGTTCGACTCGTTCCTGGCTCGGGAAGCGACGCGGGCGACGCGCTACCACCGCCCGCTCGCGCTGCTGGTGCTCGACATCGACAACTTCAAGGAGGTCAACGACACGCTCGGGCACCCCGCCGGCGACCGCGCGCTGGTCGCGGCGGTGGCCGCGATCAGCGCGGTGCTCCGCCGGTCCGACCTGATGTTCCGGTTGGGGGGTGACGAGTTCGCCATCCTGTTGCCCGAGACGGACCTGGATGGCGGGGCGGAGATGGCCGAACGGATCCGCTCCCTGCAGCTCACCGCCGAGGGGCCCCACGGCCCTCTCCTCACCGCGAGCTGCGGCGTCGCTCAGCACCTCCCGGGCGCCGAGCCGAGGACTCTGGTGGAGGCTGCCGACCGGGCGATGTACCGCGCCAAGACGTCCGGCGGCGACGCGGTGCAGCTGGCCGCCCGGACCCGGGTCAGTCTGCCCGGCGCCGCGCCCGCTCCCCCGGAAGGTCACCCGGAAGAGCGCCACTGAGGTCGGAGCCGCTTCGCTTGCGCACCCGCCCCACGTACTCGGCGAACGCCGGCATGGCCCGGGTCAGCGCCTTGAGGCGACCCTGGCGGCGGTACCCCGCCATCGCCTTCCAGAAGGCCTGGGGCCGCAGGTAGAAGAGGAGGTTGGCCCGGTACACGGCCCGACTCAGCTCTTCGCCGCTGAGGTGCTCGAGCTTCAGGATCGACTCGCCGCTGTCCTGGCTGTAGGCGGCCAGGTCGTAGGTCCGGATGAGGTCGCGCTCCTTGCTGTACTGGTACAGCGGGCTGCCGGGGTACGGCGTCGCGATGAAGAAGCGGGCGAAGTGGGGGTCCAGGCCGCGAGCGAGGTCGATCGTGTCCCGAAGGTCGCGGGCGGTCTCCCAGGGGTAGCCCATGATGAAGTTGCACCAGACGGCCATGCCCGCCTCCCGGGCGAGGCGCACCGAGACGTAGGCCTGCTCCACCGTGATCGCCTTGCGGAGCCGGTCGAAGTTCTCCTGGTTGCCGGCGTCGATGCCGAAGACCACCGACTCGCAGCCCGCCGCCTTCATCTTGCGGAGCAGGGGCTCGTCCACCAGGTCGACGCGGGTCTGGCATTCCCACTCGATGTCCAGGCCGCGACGGAGCAGCAGGTCGCAGAAGTCGTGGGCCCATTGCTTGTTGATCGTGAAGACGTCGTCGTTGAAGTAGAGCTTCTTGCGGCCGTACCGCCCGAACAGCTCGGCGACCTCCTCCATCACGTTCTCGGGGGAGCGGAAGCGGACCTTGCGGTGGTCGGCGGACGCGCCGCAGAAGGTGCACTTGAACGGACAGCCGCGCTTCCCGACCACCTCGTACAGCGTGTACCCCTCCATGTGGCGGTCGTTGCGGATCGGGAACGGCAGCCGGTCGAGGTGGGCGGTGTACTCCCGGGGCTTCGTCTTGACCGCCACCCCGTCGTCGGCGCGGTACGCGATGCCGGGCACCTCTTCGATGGATCGACCTCCGTTCCAGTGGTCGATCAGCTCCAGGATGGCGTCCTCACCCTCGCCGACGATGGCGACGTCGATCGCCGGGTCCTGCAGCGTCCAGGCCGGCTCGTAGATCGCGTGGGCGCCGCCGCACACGACGGGGATGTCGGCGCTGACCTTCTTGACCTCCTGGGCGACGCGCCAGGCGTTGGGCATGAGCACCGACGTGGCGGTGATGCCGACCACGTCCGGCTTGCGGCGACGCACCAGGTCGGCGACCTGCTCCACGTCGAGCTGGTCGACCCAGGCGTCGATGATGTCCGCGGTGTGGCCGTGGGCGCGGAGCTGGGCGCCCACGTACTCCAGGCCGATCGGCTCGGCCAGGGATCCGCCCTTGTTCTTGGTCTGCGGGGGCGGCTGGATCAGCAGGACGTCGGCCATCGGTCCTGAGTGTAGCGGCGGATCGGGAGGTCGGCCGGAGGCCATCGTGAAGCTTCTGCGCCGCCCGCGCGTCCTGGGATGAGACCATCCGAAAGGCACGTCATGAGCTACCTGCATCGCCCCGCCGCCTCCGAAGTCGCCCGCTGGATGGGCGAGACGACCGTCGACGTGCTCTGGGAGCTGTACGGCGACGAGGGGCGCGCGGAGAAGCCGTCGGCCACGCTGACCGTTCGCGTGGCCGACGGGCGGGCTACCAACCACCGCCTGCAGGGGGCGAGCCGACACGTGATCAGCTACGGCTGGCGCATGGTCCAGGACAAGGCGGCGAGCTCGAGTCGCGCCGCGACCTGGCTGTCCGCCCGGGAGATTGCGGGCCGACGCTTCTTCGGCGGGGAGCTCACGCTCCTGAACCTGCTCGCCCACACCGTCTGCCACGAGTTCGCGCACCTGCTGCAGGTGGTCGACGGGGAGCGGCGGTACCGGTCGGTGCACAACCGGGGCTTCTACCGCCGCCTGGAGCAGCTCCACGCAGACGGCGCGGCGGACCTCGTACGCGACCACCTCCGGGACCGGGCCGCGGCTGCGGGGCTGGCCCTGGAGTGGTCCGAGGAGCCCGTCGGGCGGGCGCCGGCGCCGCGCGTGCTGCCGACCCGGCCGCGAGCCCGGTTCGACGGCCTCCGCATCGGTCAGCGCGTGAGCTTCCAGCACGACGGCAGCCGCATCTCCGGTCGGGTCAAGCGGATCAACCGCCGGACGGTGACGGTCGTGCCGGACGGGGTCGCCGACGGCGTGCGCTGGTGGCGCGTCTCCCCGGAGCTGCTGCTCCCGGCGGCCCCCCTCAGCGCCGACGTCACTCGATGATCCGCACCTCGTAGACGCTGCCGGTCACCTCGAACTCCCAGGTGCCGACGTACAGGTGGTCGCCGGACACCGCGATCGACCAGGCGGCCAGCTCGGGGAAGGTGCAGACGGTCTCCCAGGCGCCGCCGTCGTCGCTGCGCAGGAGCTGGGCGTTGCCCTCGTCGTACTTCCAGCCGTCGGACGTGGCCGCCCACAGGCTGTCGTCCCAGCTGCGCAGCTCGGTCACGTAGGCGGCGTCGATCTCCTGCACCAGGTTGGGCTCCTTGCCGTCGTGCCGCCAGATGCCGGTCACGCCGCCGGCGCTGCCGCGCTCGGTGGATCCGATCCACAGGTGGTCGCCGGTCGAGAAGCCGCGGAAGAAGCGGGACGGTGTCTGCGTCGCGGTCCAGGCGACACCGTCGGTCGAGGTGAGCTGCCAGCCCTGGCCGTCGTCCTCGTCGACCGCGAAGGCGTACAGCACGCCGGCGTGGGCGACGATCTCCCGCAGGTACATCGAGTCGTCCCCGCTGTCCCACACGGTCTCCCAGGCCGCGCCGTCGCCCGACCGCAGGATCACGCCGTGGTCCTGCGCCTGGTTGCCGTACTGCACCGCGTACAGGTGGCCTCCGAAGACCTCGAGGCCGCAGCCGATGGTGGAGCCGGGCCCGTCGTACACGAGCTCCCAGGTGCTGCCGTCGGACGACCGGAAGATATCGCCGCTGGACTCGGTGTTGGCGTACAGGGACGAGCCGAAGACGCGCATCGCGCAGACCGACTCGGTGATGCCGAGCAGGCCGGGGGTGACCAGCTCCCACGGGTCGGTGCGGTAGAGCATCGAGGCGCCCTCGTGGCCGTAGCCGAACTGCCCGGCGTACAGCCGGCCCTGGAAGCCGCGCAGCGCGAAGAAGCCGTCGGCGTCCGAGGCGCCGATGGGCACGCACTCGTAGGTGTGGGGGACCGCGTCGTCGTCGTCGACCGCGTCGTCGTCGTCGGGCGGGGCGCTGTCGTCGTCGTCGGGCACCGAGCCGCTGTCGTCGTCGTCGGGCACCGAGCCGCTGTCGTCGTCGTCCGGCGGGGGCTCCTGCACCGGCGGGGGCGGGGCCGTCGGGCAGCCGAGCAGGACGATCGCAAGGAACGGGAGGCACGCGCGCATGGGCGTCGATCGTAACGTGGAGCGGCGACCGACCGTCTGAAGGGCGGAGAGACGAACCATGAGCCGCTTCCGTACCGCCCTGCTTCTCGTCGTCGCCGTCAGCCTTTCCGGCTGCGCCTGGATCCCCCGCAGCTACGTCGCGCGGGCCGACCACCGGGACTCGACGTCGTTCGAAATGGTCGAGGGCAGCCCGATGTACAAGCTGATCCCTCGGGGCTGGATCAGCGCCGTGAACCGGCCGTCGTTCGTGCCCGTGGGCGACGCGTCGTCCTTCATGGCGGACGACGAGCCGGTCATCGTGCTCCAGCACGGCGGCGAGACCCGCATCTACTCGACCTGGTACCTCGACGGCCACGAGGTGGTGAACGACGTGGTCGCCGGCGAGGCGCTGGCGGTGACGTGGTGCCCGCTGGTGCAGGCGGGGGTGGTGTTCGAGCGGGAGGTCGACGGACGAGCGCTGACGTTCGAGGCGTCGGGCAAGCTGTGGCGCGACGCCCTGGTGATGTGGGATCGCGAGACGAAGTCGCTCTGGACGCAGCACGACGGCCGCGCCTTGCAGGGCCGCTCCCGCGACGCGGGCCGACAGTTGGCGATGGTGCCGTCGACTCGGAGCACGTGGGCGGACGCGCGGCGTCGGCACCCCGACGGGCTGGTGCTGAAGAAGAAGTCGGACCTCCTCGGCGGCGGCGCCGCGACGATCTACGACGACTACCTGGAGCGCACCGACCAGCTGGGCATCTTCGGCACCCACCTGGCGGACGACTCGCTCCCCGGCAAGACGCTGGTGCTGGGGTTCGAGCGGCCGGAGTCGGCGTACGCCTTGAGCGTGCCCGGCCTGGTGGCGGCCGGCGGCGCGGCGATGAGCGTCGGCGGGGACCCGGTGTTCGCCCACCCGCTGCCCGGGGGCGACGACGCGCGGGTGTGGCACCGAACCGACGCCGCGGCCGGGCGACTGCGGGACCTGGCCCTGAGCGAAGACGGCTGGACGCTGGTCGACCGTGAGACCGGAGAGACCTGGGACGCCGCCACGGGTGAGCCCAGCGGCGATGGCGCAGCGCTGGAGCCGGTGCCCGGCAAGGTCGTCTACTGGTTCGCGTGGCAGCAGAACCACCCCGACGGCCGGCTCTGGGCGGGCGAGTCGTTCACGGACCCGCGTGCGGGGGCGGCCGACTGACCCACCGCCACTACGTGCCCGAACGGCTCGTTCGGACGCGATGTGGCGGGCCGCCACCGCCGTAGCGGGCCGGAACGGCTCGTTCGGGCGCG
>CAYQEG010000261.1:0-397 GCA_964416435.1 uncultured Rickettsiales bacterium | reverse complement strand
ATGTGGCGGGCCGCCGGGCCGCCACCGCCGTAGCGGGCCGGAACGGCTCGTTCGGGCGCGATGTGGCGGGCCGCCGGGCCGCCACCGCCGTAGCGGGCCGGAACGGCTCGTTCGGACGCGTCGTGGCGGGCCGCCACCGCCGCAGCGGGCCGGAACGGCTCGTTCGGGCACGTTGTGGCGGGCTGGCACCGCCGTAGCGGGCCGGAACGGCTCGTTCGGGCACGTCGTGGCGGGCCGGCACCGCCGCAGCGGGCCGGAACGGCTCGTTCGGGCACGTTGTGGCGGGCTGGCACCGCCGTAGCGGGCCGGAACGGCTCGTTCGGGCACGTCGTGGCGGGCCGGCACCGCCGCAGCGGGCCGGAACGGCTCGTTCGGGCACGTTGTGGCGGGCTGGCAC
>CAYQEG010000260.1:4025-10680 GCA_964416435.1 uncultured Rickettsiales bacterium | reverse complement strand
GCCGTCGCCGTCGCTGTCGTCCGGGTTCGAGGGGTCCCCGATCTCGTCGCCGTCCGCGTCGCCGTCGTCGTCGCTGTCCGGGTCGAGGGGGTCGCTGCCGGCGATCGCCTCGTCGTCGTCGCTGACGCTGTCGCCGTCGTCGTCCTCGTCGATGCAGTCGGGCAGCTCGTCCCCGTCGAAGTCGTCGAACTCGTCCACGAGGCTGCCGTCGCAGTCGCTGTCGACCGCGTCACACAGCTCGGTGGCTCCCGTGAAGATGGCGGCGTCGAAGTCGGCGCAGTCGGTGACGTCGGGGTCGCCGTCGGCGTCGTCGTCGGCGTCGGTGCAGTCGGCCTCCCCGTCACCGTCGAAGTCGTCGAACTCGTCGAGCAGGCTGCCGTCGCAGTCGCTGTCGACGAGGTCGCAGGACTCCGGCGCCCCGTTGTAGATCGTGGCGTCGCCGTCGTCGCAGTCCGACGCGTCGGGGTCGCCGTCACCGTCCGCGTCAGCGCAGTCGTCGATGCCGTCGCCGTCGGAGTCGCCGCAGATCAGCGGGTCCCACGGATCGGGGTCCTCGCCCGAGTTCACGCCGTCCCCGTCCACGTCCGCGTCGGGGTCGAGGCCGCAGACGCTGGCGCTGTCGGTGGGAGACACGAGCGTGAACCGGTCCTCCGCCTGGGACATCGTGTAGAAGCCGAAGTTGCCGACCGGGAAGCTGCCGCTCACGTCGAACTGCAGCACGCCGTCGACCCACACCTGGACCCGGTCGGTCTCGTACTGGAGCTCCACGAGGTAGGCGGTGTTGTCGCCCCAGCCGGTGCTCCCCAGGGTGAGCGCGCGAGCCTCCTCGGAGACCGCCCCGGTGTGGGTCCAGAAGTTGCCGAGCTGGGAGCAGCCGCCGGACAGCGTCGGGATGCCGGTCACCCGGTTCATCGCCAGGCCGCGGGGGGCGAAGCCGCCGCACTCCTGGTCGCCCTGCTTCCAGTCGAAGATCATGTACTCGGCCTGGGCGTTGCTGTGGTCACCGGACTGGTAGCCGACCGTCCAGCCGATGAAGTCGTCGTCGCTGATCGTCTCCACCTCCAGCTCGAACTCGATCGTCACGCCGACCGCGGGCAGGTTGGTCATCGCCACGCCGGGCCCGGAGTTCTGGGTCTGGCTGACCGTCAGGTTGTCCGCGCTCAGGGCCCACGAGGTGGGGCCGGCGAGGAAGCCCTGGGACGACCAGTCCTCGAAGAAGTCGATCTCGAACGTCGGGTCGGCGCAGAGGTAGCCCTCCTCGACCAGACAGCCGGAGTCGCAGCCGTCACCGTCGGCGACGTTGTCGTCGTCGCACTCCTCGGGCGCCTCCACTTCGCCGTCGCCGCAGACCTGCGCGCGGGCGATCCCCGGGCTGAAGGCGAGGGCGAAGATCGTGAACAGGAAGAGACCGGGCAGGGTGTGATCTCGTCGGCGCACGGCTGACTCCAGTGCTGGCGGTTGGATCGACGATACCCGTGGCATGCTTCGCCGGCACCGATGTCGAAGCGTCGAAAGCAGGATCGGGTCCTCACGAGCAAGGTCGGCCGGCACTACCGGAAGACCTACTCCCTCACCGAAGTGAAGGTCGGCGGGGTGGTGGCGCTGTTGCTCGGCGGGGTGGCGGCCTGGGTCGGCTGGATGGGGGCGCACCCAGATCCCGAGCTGTTCAAGGCCGCGCCGGGGCAGATCGGCGCCGCGGCGGAGGTCGACCGGGGGGTGCTCCCCGAGGGCATCGCGCCCGACGGCTGGACCGAGCGGAGCGTCGCCAGCTTCGGCCCGGACAACGTCTACGAGAAGATCAACGGCCGGGAGGGCTTCTACAAGTCGTTCGGGTTCGTCAGCCTCAGCTTCGCCAGTTACCTCGACCCCGACGACGAGACCCGGGGCGTCGACATCGAGGCGTACGACCTGGGGGAGGCGGCCAACGCCGTGGGCTGTCTGACCGCCGAGGCGGGGCCCGACCGACCGCCGACGGTGCGGGACGGGGCGCTCATCCGGATCGAGCCGAACGCCCGGTTCCTGGCGCGCGACCGGATCTACCTGCGCCTCATCGCGTCGGACGACTCCGAGGCGAGCAACGCCGCCCTGGACCACCTGGAGGCCCGTCTCGTCGCTTCGCTGGAGGCCGGCGAGCTTCCCTGGGCGTTCGGCCTGCTGGTGGGCGAGCTGGGGCTGGACCCGGGCCAGGTCTCCTATATCCCCGAGGACGCGTTCAGCCTGGCGGCCGGCGAGCGGGTGCACGCGGCCGAGCTGGACGCCGACGGCACGACGCTGTTCGTCACGGTGGCCGGCGACGCCGCGGACGACGTGGCGGCGGCGTTCCTCGACGGCTTCTCGGTGATCGGCGAGCGGATCGATGGACCGGACGGTCGCACGTGGGTGCAGGACCGCTACCAGAAGCGGGTCAGCACGGCGGTCGCGGCGGCCCCGCCGTTCGTCGCGGGGGTCCACTCGGCGAGGGACGTCGAGTCGGTCGCCCCGCGCCTGGACGCGCTGCTCCGCGCCCTGGCGCTGTTGTCGCCGGGTCTGCGCGACCGCGCGCTGGCGGAGCTCCCGAAAGAGGTGGATCCGGCCCCGCCGTCGAGCCAAGGTGAGGAGGCGGAGGGCCCCGCACCGGAATCCGAGGAGAGCGACCCGTACGACGAGTACGAGGAGTAGTCGATCGTGAGCGACGAGCGCGACGTCCAGCAACAGCTGCTCCGCCGGCGCGAGCTCCTCAAGGGGGCCGGCGCGGTGGCCGGGCTGTCCGCGGTGGCCGGCTGGGCCGCCCTTGCGCCGCCGTCCTGGCCGGGGTCGCTGCAAGACCCCGACGGCGAGCTCGGCAAGCCGAAGAAGCGGCGCATCTCGCTGCCGAAGGGCGGCTACGCGGTGGAGCCGTCGGCGGTGCACGCCGACCTCGGGGTCGCCCGGGGCGCCGACCCGCGCAAGCTGGTCCGCGGCGCCGTCGACTCCATCGGCGGCATCGGCCGCTTCATCGAGCGGGGCGACGTCGTCGTCGTGAAGCCCAACGTCGCGTTCGACCGGGCGCCGGCGCTGGGGGCGACGTCCAACCCGGCGGTCCTCGAAGCGCTGATCCGGCTGCTGATCGAGGCCGGCGCCGCCGAGGTCCGCGTCTGCGACAACCCGATCGAGTCGCCCGAGTCGTGCTTCGTGCGGTCGGGCATCCAGCGCGCGGCGATCGACGGCGGCGCCCGCGTCTACCTGCCGGGCCCGGGCGACTTCGAGGAGCTGACGACCCCCGGCGCGACCTGGATCGAGCACTGGCCTTTCTTCTGGCGGCCGTTCATCGGCGCCACGAAGGTCATCGGCATCGCCCCCTGCAAGGACCACAACCTCTGCCGGGCGTCGATGACGACGAAGAACTGGTACGGGCTGCTGGGCGGGCGTCGCAACCAGTTCCACCAGGACATCCACGGCATCATCAGCGACCTCGCGCTGATGCTCCGTCCCACGTTCGTGGTGCTCGACGGGACCCGGGTGCTGGTCCGCTCGGGGCCGACCGGGGGCAGCCTGTCCGACGTGCGGGAGATGCAGACGGTGGTCGCGTCGACCGACTCGCTGGCCGCCGACGCGTGGGGCTGGAGCGAGCTGCTGGCGCGGCGCGACGAGGCGCTGCCCGACTACTTCGCCCAGGTCGCCGCCCGCGGGCTCGGCCGCTCCGATTGGACCTCCCTCCGCCTGAAGGAGGTGGTGGTCGGATGAAGCTGTTCGACCCCGGCAAGGACGGCTCCGCCTGGTGGGTGAGGCTGCTCCGGATCACCAACGTCCGGGTCGCCAGCCAGTTCTTCTTCTTCGCGCTGTTCGGGTTCCTGCTCTGGGCGACCTGGTTCAGCCGGATGGGCGGGTACCCGGTCAGCCTGTTCCTGGAGCTCGACCCGCTGGTCGGGTTCGCGACGGCGCTGTCGACGGGCACGGTCTACCGCTGGCTGTGGCGCGGGCTGCTGATCCTCATCCCGACGCTGATCCTGGGGCGCTTCTTCTGCAACTGGATCTGCCCCTACGGGACGATCCACCAGTTCGTCGGCTGGCTGTTCAACATCCGGTCGAACAAGGACGACCTGGGGGCCAACCGCTACCGGCGGTCGCAGCAGCTCAAGTACCTGATCCTCATCGTCTTCCTGGTGATGGCGTCGTTCGGCTCGCTGCAGATCGGGCTGCTCGATCCGATCTGCCTGCTCGTCCGCAGCTTCGCGGTGTTCGTCTCCCCCGCGAGCGACCTGGCGGCCACCAACCTGGCCGAGGCGGCCCGCGTCCGACTGGGCATGGACCCCGAGCCGCTGCTGCTGCTCAGCACGTCCCCGGGCGCCCCGGACCAGCGGCTGTTCGCGGGGGCCTGGTTCGTCGGCGCGATGCTCGTCGGGCTGGTCGGCATGAACCTCGTGATCCCGCGGTTCTTCTGCCGGTTCCTGTGCCCGCTGGGGGCGTTCCTGGGGTGGCTGTCGCGGTTCAGCCTGTGGCGGATCGACCGAGACCTGGACAAGTGCACCGACTGCGACCTGTGCCTGCGTCGCTGCGAGGGGGCGAGCGACCCCCAGGCGGAGCTGCGCAAGTCGGAGTGCTTCGTCTGCTTCAACTGCATCGACGACTGCCCGGAGGACGCGCTGTCCTTCAGCCTGGTGCCGATGCCGACGCGCAAGAAGCCGACCCCGGACACGATCAGCAAGGTCCCCGGCGGCGCCATCGCGTGGCCGGAGGTGCCCCGCCGACGCGTCGTGTTCTCGGTGCTGACCGGCGCCCTGGTGTTCCCGTTCGTGAGGCTGGACACGGCCCAGGGGGACGCCAGCCACGAGCCGAAGCTGATCCGGCCGCCGGGCAGCGTGTCCGAGCGGGAGTTCCTGGAGCGGTGCATCCGGTGCGACCAGTGCATCAACGTCTGCCCGACGAACGTGCTGCAGCCGGCGTCGTTCAGGGAGTCGGGGATCGAGGGGCTGTGGACCCCGGTGATGGACTTCGAGACGGGCTTCTGCCAGCTGGGCTGCACGCTGTGCAGCGAGGTGTGTCCCACCGGGGCCATCCAGAAGACCTCGGTCGAGCGCAAGCTCGGTCTGGGAGAGTATGAAGAAGAGGGACCGATCTCCCTGGGTACGGCGTTCTTCGACCGGGGCCGCTGTCTGCCGTGGTCGATGGAGACCCCGTGCGTGGTCTGCGAGGAGGTCTGCCCGACCTCCCCGAAGGCGATCGGGAACTACGAAGAGGAGGTCGTCCGGTGGGACGGCACGACCGTGTTGTTGAACAAGCCGTACATGCGCCCGGAGCTGTGCATCGGGTGCGGGATCTGTGAACACGAGTGCCCCGTGATCGGGCTGCGCGCCGTCCGCGTCAGCGCCGTGGGGGAGACGAGAACCGAGGAGCGGTCGCTGCTCCTGCAGACGTCGAGCAAATCGAAGGAGAACGAGTCGTGAGCAACAAGCCAACCCGTCGTGATGTCCTGGCCGGCGCCGCCGGCGGCGCCCTCATCTCCATCGCCCCGGGCTCCGCGCTCGCTGCGCTCGAGGAGCCGGCGACGATGCCGAAACGGGTGCTCGGCAAGACCGGCAAGGAGATCCCGGTGCTCGTGTTCGGCGGCGCGGTCGACCTGGACCGGCGCTTCGACCCGAAGCTGGCCGAGGCGGTGCGCCACGGCGTGACCTACATCGACACCGCCGACTGCTACGACGACAGCGAGCTGTGCGTCGGCAGCTTCCTGGCCAAGTCGGGGCTGCGCGACCAGCTCTGGATCACCAGCAAGTCCGACCTGCACGACCCGGCGGGGTTCGAGACGGTGGTCAACCGGAGCCTGGAGCGGCTCGGGATCGAGACCATCGACCTGTACTACCTGCACATGCTGGAGGACCCGAACTTCCTCAACGACAAGCTGCTGGCGAAGGTCGAGAAGCTCAAGGGCGAGGGCAAGTTCAAGCACTTCGGGTTCAGCACCCACGGCGCCAACGTGCCGGCGCTGCTGCGCAAGGCGGCGGAGACGCCGTGGGTCGAGTCGGTGATGTTCCGATACAACTTCCGCAAGTACGGCGACGAGGCCCTCAACGAGGCGATGGACGCGGCCCACGGCGAGGGGGTCGGCCTGATCGCGATGAAGACGCAGGGCAGCGAAGCGAGCTTCAAGGACGGCTGGACGCGCTGGGAGCAGACCGGCAAGTGGAACAAGCACCAGGCCGTCATCAAGGCGGTGCTGGAGGACGACCGGATCACCGCCGCCATCTCGGCGATGAAGAACATGGACCAGCTGACCCAGAACGTCGCCGCGGCGGCGGACACGTCCAAGCTGGGCGCCCTGGACCGGCGGTCGCTGCAGCGGTACGCCGAGGCGACCCGCGCCTACGCCTGCGACGGCTGCGACCACCTGTGCAACCCCGCGGTCGACGCCCCGGTGCAGATCGGCACCACGATGCGGGCGCTGATGTACCACGACGTCTACCGCGAGCCGGCCAAGGCGCATCGCGTGTTCGGCAAGCTGCCCGAGGGGGCGAAGAAGCTGGCTCGGATCGACTTCAGCGGCGCCAACGCGGCGTGCCCCCACGGGGTCGACGTGGTCGCGCACATGCGGCGGGCCGCGGACGTGCTGGTGGGCAGACCCCCCCCCCCCCCCCCCCCGGGGGGCCCGGCCCCGCCCCCCCCAGCCCCCACCACCCCACCCCCACCCCCCCCCCCCCCCACC
>CAYQEG010000260.1:0-4015 GCA_964416435.1 uncultured Rickettsiales bacterium | reverse complement strand
GGGGGGGGGGGGGGGCGGGCCGGGGGCGGGGGGCGGGGGGGGGGGGGGGCGGCCCCCCCCCCCCCCGCGGGGGGGGGCGCGCCGGGCCCCCCGGCCCTCACTCGCCGTACCAGACCTCGCAGGGCGACCAGCCGTCATCCGGCATCGCGCCGATCCCCATCACGGCGGCGAGCGTCGTGGCGTCCGACGGCTCCCAGACCGCGCAGGCCCACCCCTCGGTGACGCGCCAGGCGGCGAACAGCACGTCGGTGGGGTCCATCTCGTCCTCGTCCTGCTCCTGGAGCAGCTCGGCGCGCAGCAGCGCGAACTCACCGGGGCGGTGCAGGAACCGACCATCGCCCGCGGCGTTCCACGTGCCGACGGCCTGGAAGTTGGCGTAGTCGATGAACGACGCCGCGTCACCGACGGTCGCGTCGCTCAGCCCGTCGCCCTGCAGGTACAGGGCGCTCGCCGGGCCCGACCGGGGGAACTCGCCGACGGGCTCGAAGGAGGCGGCGCGCACGTTGTCGTAGTGATCGACCGTTCCCTCGTTGAGCGACGCGTCGGGGCGGGCGGTGCGGAGCGCCGCGACGGCGTCGTCGAAGCCGCGGATGGCGAACGCCTGGGCGACGGGGGCCGGCGGCGGCGGCGACGCCGGGTGCTCCCGGTCGAACAGGGGCTTGAGGTCGGGCTCCTCGTCGGCGAGGGCTCGGGGCGTCGTGCCCTTCTTGATCTTCGAGTCCTCGGGCCAGTAGTGCCCAGTCAGCTTGCGGTCGGGGTCGGCGCCGGCGCGCAGCAGCACCTCCACGGTCTCCGGCTCGAACGCGTAGACGGCCTGGTGCAGGGGCGTCCAGCCGCTGTCCAACGCGGCGTTGGGGTCACCGCCGGCGGCGAACATGGCCTGGATGAGCTCGACGCCGTCGGGGCGGCAGTCGGCCCCCCGGACCATCGCCAGCGCGGTCGGGGCGGCGCCGTGGGCGAGCAGCGCGCGGACCTTGTCGGTTCGGCCGCGGTTGCTCTCCAGGGCGGTCTCGAGGGCGGTCGCGGTCGCGGAGGCGCCGGCGTCGAGCACGCGGAGGAGGAGCGCGGCGGACGCCAGCTCACACGCCACCTCGGCGACGGTGCCCCGGTCGGCGGCGGCCTGGACGTCCGCGCCGGCGGCGATCAGGAGGTCCGCGATGTCGACGAAGACGGTGCGCTCGGCCTCGCTCGACGCCCCCCGCCCGAAGGCGCCGTACTTGGCGGCGCGCAGCAGCGGCGTGTCGCCGTCGGCGCCCTGGCGGAGGTGGACGTCGGCGCCCGCGGCGAGGATTCGACGGACGGCGTCGAGGTGGCCGCCGTGCACGGCGTTGATCAGCGCGGTGAAGCCGTGCTCGTCCTTGGCGTCGAGGTCCGCGCCGGCGCCGATGCAGGCGTCGATCGCGTCGAGGTCACCCGCGAGGGCGGCGTCGTGAAGAGGGGTCGGGGCCATCGTGTCGTTCTCCTGGGTTCCGCTCGCTCGGCCCCAGAGTGCGGCCCGCCGATGACCCCGTCAGCCGCATGATCATGCGGACCACCGCCTATGATGGCCGGGTGCGCCGGCTCCTCCTCCTCCCAGCCCTCCTCCTCCTGAGCGCCGCCTGCTACGAGGGGCTCGAGCTGGGGAGCGGTGACGACGACGACTCGTTCCCCGACCTGGGGGACGACGACGACTCGGCGGCTGCGGACGACGACGACTCCGACGCTACGCCGGACGACGACGACGCGGTGGACGACGACGACACGACGCCCCCGCCCCCGGACTCGGACGGCGACGGGGTGCCCGACGACGCGGACTGCGGGCCCGAGGACGCGAGCATCCATCCGGGCGCGGAGGACTCCTGCGACGGCGTCGACTCCGACTGCGACGGCGCGCCGGAGGACATCCCCACCGGCGCCCCCCAGGAGATGTTCATCTACGAGCGGGGCAACCTGTACGTCACCATCCTGAGCGTGGACGCCGGCTGTGACATCTACCTGGCGATGGACGCCCCGGTGGTCATCGCGGACATGGTCGGCGAGGTCCACGCCACGGTCGGCACCGAGGTGGACGTCGGCCCGGTCACCCCCTGCAGCGTCATGCACTTCACGTCGACGTCGTGCAGCACGGAGTTCAGCACCCTGGACCCGGCGGCGTTCCACGTGAACGAGACCTCGCCGAACCACTGGCTGCTCGAGCACGAGGACGGCGCCGACTCCGACTACAACGACGTGGTCTTCGAGGCGGTGGTGGAGCTGCGGGAGGACCAGTAGCGCGGCAGGTCGGGGCCAACTACGACTCGTCCGCCGGCTCCTCCCTGGCGTACGACAGACCCCCGTCGCCGGGCTCCGTCGTGACCCGCGACAGGGCGCCCTCGGCCGGGTCGTTGACGGGGTAGCTGAGCCCTCCCTCCTGGGGGTCCTCGACGGCGAGCTCCAGCCCCCCTGCGACCGCGTCGCCGCCGAGCCGGGCGATGATCTCGGCGGCCGCGTCGTTCGCGCTGTCGCGGACGCTCCGTCCGACGTGCCGGGTCGCGGCCAGCCGGTGCAGGGCGCCGACCGTGTCGAGGTGCCCCTCCTTCGCGAGGGCGGAGCAGGCGGCGATCCGAAGCTCCTCGTCGGGGAACTCCAGCGCCTCGAGGGCCGCCGCGGCGACGAGCTCGCCCGGCAGGAGGTCGGACGCCGCGGCGAGGGCGTCGCACAAGACCCGCTCCCCTCCGTCGTCGCTCCCGGCGATCGACTCCAGCCGCTGGGCCCCGCCCGGCGCCAGCGCCAGGGCGGCGTACAGCCGGACCCGGCCCGAGGGGTGGTCGGCGAGCTCCCGGGCGACCCGGCGCGCCTTCTTCCCGCGGGGACGGCGCGTGAAGAACTGCTCCGCGGCGAGCCCGGCCAGGGGCGCCGCCGTCTCATCGCTGATCCGACGGCCCGGCGCAGACTCCTCGTCGTCGCCCGCCATCGCCCGGGCCATCGCGAGCGCGGCGGGCACCCGTCCGGCGACGTCGCTCGCCTCCTGCTCGGCAGCGGTCTCCTCCCACCGCAGGGTGGAGTTGCTGATCTTCCAGCCGAGCTCCCCGACGACCTCCCGCGCCGCCTCCCGGAGCTGCGGGGTGACCGCGGTCGCGACGTCCTCGCGGTCGCCGAGCAACGTGAGGGCGTCATCGAACGCGGGGTCCCCGGTCCGCCAGCCGGGCTCCGGAAGCGGCACGTCCTCGTCGAGGCGGTCGCCGTGGCGAACGACCACCAGGGAGACGGGACAGGACCGGAGCGGGAGCTCGAGCTCCAGCCTCGGCTGGTCGTGCCGCTCGCAGATCGTCAGCTTCAGCGGCACCCCGTCGATCCACGCGCTCGTCCTCCCGCCGTCGGTCTGGACGCGCTCCGCCGACAGCTCGCCGAGGACCGCGTCGATCAGCCGACGCCCCGCCGTCACCCCCCGCGCCTCGCGCGCGCCTTCCCCGGTGGTCCAGAGGAAGACGCCGAGCAGGACGACGATCGGGGCGCCGAAGTAGAGCCAGGCGAGCCACGACATCGAGCCCGACGTTAGCGGAGCCTCGTCATCGGATAGCGGCACCGGTCAGGCCGGCGTCGCCCCTCGCTCAGCCGAGGCAAGATGGCCCCATGAACCTGCTCGCCTTCCTCGGCTCCCCCGCCGCCGACCTCCTGGCGACGGCCCCCTTCTGCACCTGGCCGGTCACCCGGTCGACTCAGCGCGACCAGGTCACCTACGAGTTCGACGGCCAGCACGTCGAGTTCGTCTGCGACGAGGGCGACCGGATCGCCACCATCTTCCTGCACTCCGGGGTCGACGAGTCGGTGTCCGACATCTCCTTCACGACGGGGCGCGGCGACGTCCTGGCTCGCTTCGGCGCGCCGTCGAGGAGCGGGGGCGCCTCGAGCCACCCCATCCTGGGCGAGTCCGGCGCCTGGGACCGGTTCGACGGAGACGACGGCGTGGTCCACGTGCAGTACCGCGTGAACGTGGACGCGATCGCGCTGGTCACCCTGATGCGCTCGGACGTCGCGCCCTGATTGCGGAAACCAG
>CAYQEG010000259.1:0-10712 GCA_964416435.1 uncultured Rickettsiales bacterium | reverse complement strand
CGACAACGACCGAGACGGCATCGTCGACGACGAAGACGACTGCATGTTCGACCCCGAAGACCGAGACGGCTTCGAGGACCGCGACGGCTGCCCGGAGCTCGACAACGACGAGGACGGCTTCCGCGACGACGACGACCGCTGCCCCAACGACCCCGAGGACAAGGACGGCTTCGAGGACATGGACGGCTGCCCCGAGCTGGACAACGACCAGGACGGGTTCATGGACCCCGAGGACGACTGCCCCACCCGGGCGGAGACGTTCAACAGCTACCTGGACGACGACGGCTGCCCCGACGAGGTGCCGGACGACCTCGCGCAGTTCGCCGGCGCCATCCCCGCGATCCAGTTCCGGGTCGGCAGCGCCGACCTGAAGCGCTCGGCGCGGCCGATCCTCGACAAGGCCGCCCGCGCCCTGCAGCGCTACCCGGACCTCAACGTCGCCATCGAGGGGCACGCCTCCAGCGAGGGGGACGACGACTCCAACATGCGGCTGAGCCAGGACCGCGTCGAGACCGTGCGCGAGTACCTGATCAACAAGGGTGTCGACCCCGAGCGGCTGACCGCTCGCGGCTACGGCGAGACCCGCCCCATCGCGGACAACGCCACCGAAGAGGGACGCTCGGCGAACCGCCGGGTCGAGTTCATCCTCACTCGCCCGTCCCGCCGCTGATCGCCCGGGGAGCGGCCCGGAAGTTGCCGTTCCCGATCCGCGGGGGCATTGTGCGCGCCATGACGCACCTCCTCCGTTCCCTGCTCGCCCTCTCCCTGCTCTCCCTGGCCGCCTGCGCCGCCGATCCCGGCGAGGGCGTCGCGCCCGCCACGGTCGCCGAGCCCGCGCCCGAAGCGGCCGCCGAAGCCGCCCCCGAAGCCCCCGCCGCGGCGGCCGGGGTGGAGCGCGCGATCGACGTCTCCGCCTCCCGCGTGCACGCCCTGGGGGCCAAGGTCACCAAGCAGCACGACATCGTCTGGAAGGGCTTCGACGGCTCCCTGACCCTGGACGGCGACCAGGTGGTCGGCCTGTCGGTGACGGTCGACATGAACACGCTGGAGGCCGACGCCGAGAAGCTGACCGGTCACCTCAAGTCGGACGACTTCTTCGACGTCGCCAGCCACCCGACGGCGACCTTCGTCAGCACGTCGGTCACCGCTGGCACGAACATCGTCGGCGCGACCCACATGGTCGAGGGCGACATGACCATCGCGGGCAAGACGAAGCGCCTGACCTTCCCGGTCACCATCTCCACCGAGGGTGGCGCGGTGAGCGCCAAGGCGGAGTTCGTCATCGACCGCCGCGACTTCGACGTCACCTACCCGGGTCGCCCCGACGACCTGATCAAGGACAACGTCGCGATGACGATCGAGCTGGTCGCCCCCGCCGGCTAGCCACCGGCTAGCCGGGGCTACAGCCCGCCGGCCAGCAGGGCCGCGACGCCCAGGTAGATGCCCAGGCCGATCGGGTAGATCAGCCCCGTGTTGGCCATGTTGGACGCGGTCAGGTTGTCCAGCGCCTCCTGGGTATCATCCACCAGGCGCAGCTTCCCCTCCTTCTTGGCGGTCCCGTAGACCGCGAAGAAGGTGACCATCTCGGGCAGGCTCGTGATGAAGCCGAGGATCCAGCCGGCGATGGCCGGGTGGATGCCGAGCTGGCGCACCACCTCCTTGGTGGCGCCTCCCAGGAAGATGCCCGCGACGGCGATCAGCACGAGCGCGGTCACCACCAGGATCAGCCCCAGCGGCACGCTACCGACCAGCTTCTCCGCGCGCTCGTGGGGGGGCCGGTTCATCAGCTTGTCCACGATCCGGTAGATCACGAAGAACCCGAGGAGGATCGGCACCACGATCCACCTCTCGTCCAGGTCGAACCGCATCAGGACCAGCGGCGCCGCGATGGCCAGCCCCGCGAACACGAGCTCGTCGATGAAGCGGGTGTACTTCAGGTCCCCGCCCTGGCGGTACCAGGTGACGGCGATGATGAAGAGCCCCGCGTTGATCAGGTTCGACGCCGCGATGTTCCACAGCCCGGCCTCCCAGACCCCCGCCAGTCCGGCGGCGACCAGGGTCACGAACTCCGGCGCCGACGTGGCGTAGCCGGTCGCCTGGCCGCGCAGCTTGGGGTTCCAGTTGAGGGCCTTGGCCAGCTGATCGATGCCCGAGACGAGCCCGTAGCGCACGAACAGGATGATCGCGCCGGCGCTCAACAACATGACGATCATGGACATGAGCGACGCAGCCTAGCCGCTCGGCCGCGGACCGTGCTAGGCAGGCGCCCGGACGGCGGAAGCGTGACGGGACCATCCAAGAGCGGACGGCGGCGGGACGAGCGGAGCGCGGGCACGCGGCGACGCCTCCTCGAGGCGACGTTCGAGAGCCTGATCGAGGTCGGCTTCGCCCGCACCTCGACGCCCGAGGTGCTGCGTCGCACGGGCATCTCGCGAGGCGCGCTGCTCCATCACTTCCCGACCAAGAACGACCTCGTCGCGGCGGCGGTCGAGTACGTCTTCGACAAGCGGCTGACCGCCTACCGCGAGGCGTTCGCCAACCTCGAGCTCCCCGAGGGGGCGAGCCGCGCCGAGGCCGCCATCGACCTGCTCTGGGAGCTGGTCTGTGGACCGACCTACTACGCCTGGCTGGAGTTGTTGGTCGCCGCCCGCACCGAGCCCGAGCTGCTCGGGCGGCTCAAGGCGATCGACGAGCGCTTCGATCGACGGGCCGGCGACATCCGGTCCGGGTTCTTCCCGCCGCCGGACTCCGGTGAGGACGCGATCTACAAGGTCGCGCTCCGCTTCGTGTTCGCCACCCTCAACGGCCTCGCGCTGGTCGGCATCCACGAAGACAAGGACCAGCTGACCCCGGTCGTGGAGTCGCTCAAGCAGCTCGCCCGGATGGTGGAGCAGAGCCGGGGGCGCAACTTCTAGCGCTCAGGGGGCGAGCAGGCCGTCGCCGAGCAGCCCCAGCAGGACCTCTTCGTCCTCGGGCGGCTCGACCCCCTCGCGGCGGATGATCGCCAGCAGCTCGGCCAGGTCCTGGCGCTCCCGAGCCGCGTCCAGGAGCGCCGCGAGGGCGCCCGGCAGCACGCCGACGGCGACCTCGGCTTCGGCCCCCGGCAGCCGCTCGACGAGGGCCCACTCGGCGGCCCGGGGTTCGACCCGGCCCGGCCCGGTGGGTGCGCCGAAGAGGGCGACCGAGCCGGCCGGGAGCTGCAGCAGCTCGACCCAGGGGGCGAGTCGCAGGACCTCGGGGAGGCGCTCGGGCACCGGCCCCAGCGGCGGCCGGCCGCGCCGACGCAGGCGAGCCGCCGCGGCCTCGATGGCGACCACCGCGGCGAGGCGCACCCGGCCCATGCGGCCGGCCCGCGCCTCGGCGTCCAGCCAGGCCGCCATCGCGTGCACGAGCACCCCGCGCCGGCGGACGCAGCCGTGGAAGTCGGCGCTCTGGAAGAACCGCATCAGCGCCTGCCGCCCCGCGGCCAGCTCGGCGACCGCGCAGCTCGCCGGCAGCTCCTTGCGCAGGGCTTCGAGCACGCGGTCCCGGCGGGCGGGATCGGTGCCCCAGGCCCGCGGGTCGGGGGCGACCAGCATCGCCCGCTCCGCCGCGGTCAGCTCCTCACCGCTCAGGGCGGCCTCGGGATCGGCGTACACCGCGGCGACGAGGGCCGGGTCGTGGTGCATCCGGAGCACCACCCGCTGCAGGGCGAGCGCGGTCACGAGGCGCTCCGTCGGGAGGCGAACGGGGTACCGGCGAACCGGCGCTCGAGCTCCTCGAAGCCCGGCACGACGACCTCGAAGGGGTTGCGCTCCGCCTCCAGCACCACGGCTCGCAGCTCCGTCGCCGCGGGGCCCACGTTCTCCACGATCTCCCACGTGTCGGGGAGCACGTCGAGGGTGTGGGAGTCCTCGATCCAGGCGTGCCCCTCGTGGTCCCGCTCCACGCCCCCGGCGACGTGGATCTCCACCACCCGCTCGCGCGGGAAGCCGTCCAGGCCGGCCGTCGGGGCGTGGCCGGCCGCGCGCTGGTAGATGGCGAGGTGGGCGCAGTCCAGCAGCATCCCGGTGTCGGCGCGTTCGCAGACCCGGGCGAAGAAATCGAGCAGGTGCAGGTCGCCGACGTAGACCGAGCCGGGGGGGTTCTCGGGCAGCACCTCCCGACCGGTCTCCTCGCGCAGCCGCACGATGCCGTCGGCCAGCGCGGTCGCCGAGTCGTCGGTCAGGATCGGTGGCAGCAGCAGCATGTGGGCCGCCTCCCGCTCGCCGAAGTGCCACGCCCCTGCGTCGCCGCACAGCCAGGCCGGATCGCAGCGGTCGACGAGCGCGCGCAGGCCATCGAGCCAGGGCCGGTCGAAGTCCTCGGGCTCGTCCAGGTTGATGTCCAGGAAGTGGTAGGTCGTGGGCCGACCGGAGCGGAGCCACGCCTCGCTGTCGGCGTCCAGCCCCTTGCCGACCTCCAGGCCGAGCTCGAGGAAGCCCGCGAACTCCGGCCGCTCGGCCACCAGGCGGCGGACGTCGAGGCTGCCGGTCGCGGCCGCGGCGCCGTACTCGGTCGACACCCCGATGCCCAGGAAGGGCAGCGCCCGGACCCGCTCAGAGAAGCTGGACATGGCCCTCGATACCACGCCGGGAAGCGCGTCGCCCTTGCCCGGGCGGCCGGACGGGACCACCATGATGCGGGTGCCTGCGCTTCGACCGTTGCTGCTGACCGTCCTGCTGGTGCTCCTGCCCAGCTCGGCGCAGGCCCTCACCTGGTGGGTCGCGAGCGAGGAGGACGGGCTCGAGCTGAACGACGCGCTGCAGACCTGGTGGCCGGGGCACGACATCACGATCAAGGTCGGCTCCCCGACGTACCAGCGCAACGCGATCTGGTACGCCGGCGGCGAGCTGGTGATGGTCGCCGGCGAGCGCGTCCGCTGGCAGGCGACCGGCCCCGAGTTCCCCACCCAGGTGGCGCTCGTGCGCAGCTGGCTGCGGGAGGACGCCGCCCCGACCCCCGGCTGGATCCCGCGACGGGCCCAACCGAAGATGGCCGGCTTCGCGACCGTGTCCGGCGGAGCGGGGGCCCGCCTGCCGACGATCAGCCGGGACCTGGGGCTGGGGCCGGCCTCGCCGGCGGGCCACCTGATGCTGTCGGGGGGGATCGCGTGGCCCTGGTTCCGGATCGGCATCGCGACCGCGGGCACCCTGGGTGAGACGGCCGGGACGGGGGTCTCCAGCGTCGCGATCACGCGCCTGTTCGTCGGCGGCAGCGTCTCCCTCACCGCCCCCATCGGCCCCCTGGAGGTGGAGAACTTCCTGGGCGTGGGGGCGCGCCTGGTCGTGCTGCGGGCCAAGGAGCTGCCGGTCGACCCGACGACGGTGCGGCTCGCTTCGTTCCTGCTCGGGCTGCGGCTCCTGGGGCGGGTCTCGCCCCTCGTCGGGGTGGGCGGCGGCGTCGGCATCGGCATCGACGCGTCGCCGATCTTCGTGCAGCTGGGGCCGGAGCTCGACCCGGAGCTGCTGTCCCCGGTGACGCTGTACGCCGAGGTCGTCGTCTCCATCGGGGGCGCGCGATAAGAAAAAGTCCGAAGGATTCCGGAAGTCGCGACACCCACACAGGTGTGGGCGGCGATCCAAGTGCAGAGCTCGACTCCTTCTATCGGGACCATGCGCCCCGGGTGCTCAGCTGGGCGATCCGGCTGGGCGGCCCCGCCGTCGAAGCGGAAGACATCGCCCACGACGTGTTCGCCATCGCGCTCCGCAAGCTCCCCGAGTTCCGCGGCGAAGCCCTCCCCAGCACCTGGCTGTTCGGGATCACCCGCCGCGTGGTCGCCAACGCGCGCCGCAAGGCCGCCATCCGACGGATGGTGGGGCTGGGGGAGGTCGCCGAGCTGGTCTCCTCGACCCCCGGCGCCGATGAGGTGGTCGACCGTCTGCGCCGACGACGCCTCGTGCAGACCGCGCTGGACAAGCTCCGCCGGCCCCACCGAGAGGTCATCGTGCTGATCGACCTCGAAGGGCTCGCCGCCCCCGAGGCGGCCGAGCTGCTCGACGTGCCGGTCGGCACGGTCTACAGCCGCCTGCACGTCGCCCGTCGCACGTTCGCGGTCGCCCTGCAGCGCCAGGGGCTGACCCGCGAATCCGTCGTCGGCTCCCCGGAGGTCTCCCGATGACCATGCCGGGCTGGGTCGTCACCGCCGTCACGCCGACCGACGAAGAGGTCGAGCGGCTGCGCAACCCGCTGGACGGCGCCCTGCTGGAGGCGTGCGCCGACGCCACCACCCCCACCTCTGGCGAGGTCGAAGCCCTGGTGCGCCGCCTCGCCAGCGGGCCCGAGCGAGCACACACGGTCGGGCCCGTCTTCGTCTGGGCCGGCGTCGCCGCCGTCGCCGCCCTGCTGCTCGTCGCGCTGCTGCCCGGCTCGCAGAACCGCTGGCCGGAGCCCGGGGCGGTCGTGGCGCTGAGCGACCGCCCCCTTCGGCTGGGCCCGTCCATCGAGCTGACCGGCCGGGGTGACGTGCGGTTCGGCGCCCCCGGACACCTGGACATCGTCGAAGGCACCGTCCGGGCCACGGTCGACCCGACGGGGCGCGACCGCGCGCTGACGATCGCCAGCGGTCCGGTGTCGGCCAGCGTCGTCGGCACGGTCTTCTCGGTCGCCTGGGACGGCGAGCGGGCGGAGGTCGCCGTCGAGCGGGGCCGCGTTCGGTACGTCTCCCCGGACGAGGCTCGCCTCCTCGGCGCGGGCGACTCGGCCGCCTGGCCCGCGGACGCCGGCCTCGCCGCCGCGCCGCCCGCGACCCCCATGCCGCGGCTGTCCCCCGTGCCCGAGCCCGAGCAGGCCCCCACGGTGGCCCGCGCCACCACGTCCCCCGCGACGTCCCCCATCACCACCGCCCCCGTCCCGCCGGCCTCCTCCGCCGGCGCCCCTCCCCACCCCGAACCCGAGCCGGTCGCCGTCCTCGCTCCGTCCGACGACGCCGACCCCGCTCCGGACGTCCTGCCCGACGACGTCCGCAACTTCACCCGGATTCAGGAGTCGATCGAGATGAACTCAGCGCCGGCGACCACCCTCCGCTTGACCGAACTGTTCCTGGCCCGCCACCCCGACAGCGAGCTCGCCGAGGAGGCGACCATCCTCCGCCTCGAGTTGCTCGCCCAGGCGGCGCCGCCGCGCCAGGCGCTGTCCGCGCTGGACGCGTGGATCAGCGAACACCCCGACCACGCGCAGTTCCTGCGGCTGCTCGAGATGCGGGCCGACGTCGCACGCAACGGCCTGCAGGACTGCCGGGTCGCGCTGCCGTCGTACCGCGTGCTGGCGGAGAAGGCGCGGGGCTCCCGCAAGGCCCGGGCGCGGGCGTTCCGCGGGCTCTGCGCGGTCTCGGAGGGGCTGGACGACGAGGCCCGAATCGCGCTGAGCGACGCGCTGGACGACCCGTTCCTGCCCGAGGCGCTCCGCTTCGAGGTGACCGAGTCCCTCGCCTACCTGGAGACGCAGGGCAACGTCATGCCGCTGCGCAAGGCCAACTGAGCCCCCGCTGACGGTGCTCCCCCTCCGCCCCACGCTCGGCCTGCTCGCCGCGCTGCTGCTCACCGGCTGTCCGCCGGTGGTGGTCGAGTTCCCGTTCGGGGAGGGCGACGACGACGACTCGGCGCTCCCGCCCGACGACGACGACGACGACGACACGGCCACGCCGGTGGACGAACCGCCGGTCCTCGAGCTGGTCAGCCGGGTCCCCGCGGCGGGCTGGATCACCGAGGGGGTGACCCTGAACCTGAACGTCACGGACGCCGACTCCACCGAGGTGACCTGGACGGTCGAGTACACGCTGGACGGGACGGAGTGGCACCCCGCGTCGACCTCCGGCGAGACCGGGGTCGCGACGGTGGCGGCGCCGCTGAACGCGACCGCGCAGACGACCTGGGAGGCGGCGGACGACGTCGACGTCCCGGCGCTCGGCGCGACGCTCCGCCTCTGCCCGACCGACGGGGATGGAGACGAGGGCTCCTGCATCGACGTCGGCGACCTGGATCTCAACCCCGGCGCGAGCCCGCCGACCGGCTCGCTCTGCGACGAGGGCGCGCTCGAGGACATGGCGTGGTCCGGGGGGCAGGCCTACGTGCCGCTGTCGGACGGCGACTGCGTCAACCGGGTGGTGCACGACCCGCCGCAGCCGGACGACTTCGCCGCCCGCTTCCTGTTGGTGCTCGTCAACCCCGAGGCGTCGGCCCAGTCCTTCTCGATCACCCCGACGTCGGAGCTGCCCGCCAACCCGCCGGTGGTCCTCCCCCCGGGCACGGCCGGCGCGGGCGGGACGTCGCTGGAGTGGGACGGCCTGCCGGACGACTGCGAGCCGGACCTCGGCGCCGACTCGGTGCACGAGGACACGCGCACCTTCCAGATGCGCGAGACGATCGAGTCCGACACGGTGCGCACGACCCGGGGCGCGACGCTGCGGGCGCTCGGCGAGCACGTCGCCATCTACGTGGACGACGAGACGCCGCTGGACATCGACCCCGACTGCGCCAGCGACGATCCGTTCCCCGAGGACAGCAACCCGGCGTTCGGGTTCGACAGCTGCGACCTGCAGGCGGTGGTCGACGTGTTCGACATCAACGTCTATCCGCGGGTGACCGACCGGTTCGGGGCGCCGTCGGACGTCGACGCCAACTGCCGGGTCACGGTGCTGCTGAGCCACCGGGTCAACCGGCTGACGAGCACGGACGACGACCCGAGCAACGACGCGTTCGCGGTGAAGTCGTTCGCGGAGCCCGAGATCGACCTGTGGGAGGCGAGCCTGGCGGACAACCCGGGCAGCAACGAGCAGGAGATCATCTACCTGTACGCGCCGGACCCGGCGGGCCTCTGGAGCGACGAGGAGGTGCCGCTGGCGGCCTACCTGGACTTCTCGCTCGCCGGCCAGATGGCGATCGCGCTGCAGGACCTGGTCTCGTACGCGCACCACGTCGGGGTGACCGACACCTTGATGGCGACAGGCACGCCGGCGGGGGATCCCGAGGAGGACTGGCTGGCCGACGCGATGGGGCTGCTCGCCGCGGACGTCGCGGGGTTCGGCTCGGTCGCGTACCGGGACGCCTGGGTGCAGCTGGACCGCTCGCACCTGCTGCCGCTGGTGCGGCCGTCGTCGCTGGGGGCGTTCGAGGACCGGGGCGGCCAGTACCTGCTCGCCCGCTACCTGCACGACCTGTACGGCGACGAGGTGATCGCCGCGATCGTCGACTCGCCGACCACCGGCGCGGCGACGCTGGAGGAGGTGACGGGCCGGCCGTTCGAGGCGCTGCTGCTCGACTGGGCGACCGCGATGGCGACGTCGGGGCGGCTGGACAGCGAGGGCGCGCAGCTCGTCGGCGACGACGTCGTGCCCAACTTCCACGAGCCGAGCACGATGATCGTGCCCGACCCGCCGTTGGCCGGGGACCCCTACGGGGCCCACGGATTCCAGCAGGGGTTCGACGTGCGCGGGCCCAACCTGACGTTCACGGGGGGGACCGACCCGGACGGCCCCACGGAGCTGCCGGAGCTGCGGGTGCGGACCGAGAACCTCGACCCGCTCGTGTTCCACCCCCAGGCGGACTTCTTCGGCACCGTGGCCGCCAACTACGGCGTGGTGGTGGTGCTGGTGGACGGGCTGGAGCAGCCGATCAACCACCTGCTCGTGGAGACGTCCTCGGGCGCCGACCTGGTGGGGCGCGTCGTGCGGATCCAGGACGGCTCGCCGCTGGCCCCGCCGCTGACGCTGGAGGACGTGGACGGGGCGCTGTTGACCACGCTTCGGGCGCTGGGCGAGCTCGATCCGACGCGGGAGCGGCGGGTGATCGGCCGGATCGATCCGCCCGAGCCGATCGACGTGGCGCTGTCGATCGACCCGGAGGCGGCGGGCGCGGTCGTCGCCTACACGGTGGCCGAGGTGGCGGACACGGACGGCTTCACGTTGACCCTCGCCGCGACGACGCACCTGGGGATCCAGGTGGACCGTCGCTACTCGGGGCTCGGCGGCGAGGCTGCGTTGGCCGACCCGTGGGCCGCGGTGGTGCCGGCGTCGGACCTGCCCGATCCCTGGGCCTACGAGGCGTGGGGCTTCGGTCCGACGAGCGCGGACGGGCCGTGCGGGGACCCGGACTGGTACGACTACCCGTACGTCGTGCCCCAGTGGTTGTTCGACCAGGGGCTGCTCTCGGATGACCCCTCCATCGATGTCGGCTTCGAGCCGCTGGCCGGTCCGCCCGGCTCGGCCCTCGGCACCTGGGACTGCCTGTACGACCACGACCAGGACGGCGTGCTGGACATCGACGAGGCGATGCCGCTGACATTCCCCGCCCAGGTCCTCCAGCGCCAGGCCGAGCACCTCGCGGTCGACCCGGACTTCTACGCCTTGTTCGACGCGGTGCCCGACGACCTGCTGCCGGTCGACGCGACGGCGCCCTTCTTCGGGCCGGCGTTCATCGACCTGGACAGCACCGAGTACCCAGACGACGAGTTCGAGACCTCCCTGCCCTGGCTCGGGCTCGGCGGTCGCGCGGTGCAGGGAGGCGAAGAGGCGACGTGGCACGGCGTGCTGCCGCCCGGCGACTACGTCGTGGTGGTCGGCGGGACCGCCAGCACGGGCGCCTACGATCTCAGCGTCCGCTTCGTCGCCGAGTAGCCGTCACGGCGCCCTTCGGGGCGGGCTGGCTAGTGGTTCTGCACAGGGAATTCGGTGAGTTGATCGTGATGGCCTGCGCGTT
>CAYQEG010000258.1:0-10783 GCA_964416435.1 uncultured Rickettsiales bacterium | reverse complement strand
TCGTCCGTCTCGGCTGCGCTCAGCACGCCGTCGCAGTCGTTGTCGGCGCCGTCGCAGACCTCTGGGTTGCCTGGGAAGTTCTCGGGATCCTCGTCGTCGCAGTCCTCGTCCGCGGGGCTGCCGTCTCCGTCGTTGTCCACCGGAGCGCTGTCGTCGTCGTCGGTGGAGGAGTCGTCGTCGTCGGTCGCGTCGTCGTCGTCGCCCGTGGCGTCGTCGTCGTCGGCCGAGGAGTCGTCGTCATCTGGATCGGGGCAGCCGGGGAGCGTGATCAGGCCGAGGACGAGGACCAGCAGGAGGGGGAAGTGGCGCATGAGCGGCAGCATACGCCGGGACCCAGGCCGGGAGGGCGGGCGGCCCGGCTACGGGACCTCGTCCACCACGGTCGCCGTCGCCGAGTCCCGGAGCTCGACCTCGCCGCGCGACGCGCCGACCTCGAACCGCACCGCGCGGGCCAGGACTTCGGCGTCCGAATCGATGTCGAAGACCACGCGGTCGCCGACGCGCTCCCATCCATCTTCGCCCGCGAGGACGCTGGCCTCGGTGAGCACCGCCGTCGTCAGGTAGCTGATCGGCTCGTCCGTCTCGGGGTCGACGGCCCGGTACTCGAGGGCCAGGCCGTCCGGCTCCCACCCGCCGAAGCGCAGCGCCACGTCGACGTGCCAGCCTCCCTGCGAGCCGAAGACCAGCTCGACGTCGGCCTCGACCGGCTCCCAGGCCTGGCGTCCGACCCCCAGCTCGATCCAGGGCTCCTCCAGGTCGGCTGCGACGCCCGAGCACCCGCTCGACAGCAGCAGCGCGCCCGCGCAGGATGCGATCGTTCGAAGCGTCGAACTACCGATGGTCCGGGAGGGACAATGCGCGCGTTTCATGGAGTCCTCGCCGTCCTCGCGTTCGCCGGCTGTACGCCCGAGCCCGAGCCCGAGCCGCTGGACCCGGTCTCCCCCCGCGGCAGGCTGGTCGTCGAGGAGTTCTACTACGCCGGAGCGCCGGAGACCGCAGGCGCCGATCACTACTTCTCCGACCAGTTCGTGGAGCTGCTCAACGACTCCGCGGAGCCGGTAATGATCGGAGGCCTGGTCGTCGGCGACGCGAGCGGCGCGGCCGGGGAGATCAACCCCGGCATGGTCCCCGACGGCTACGCCGATGACCCCGACCACGTCTACCTGGAGAACGCCTGGCGGATCCCGGGCGAGCCCGAGGACGTGATCCTGGAGCCCGGTGACAGCATCGTGATCGCCCACGACGGCACGAACCACGTGCCGTTCTCCACCATCGACCTGTCCGGCGCCGACTGGGAGGCGTACGTCGAGGTCAGCGGCGGCGACGAGGACCACCCGACCGTCGCCAACCTCGAGTCCCTGCACTTCACGGGCGGGTACGACTGGCTGATGACGGTGTTCGGGCCCACCATCGTCGTCCTGGAGTTGGACGACGACGACGATCTCGAGCCCTTCGACGGCGTCTGGGGGGAGATTCGCCGCGCCCCCGTGGGCTCTGTCGTAGACGCGGTGGAGGCGCTGATGGACGCGGACAGCGCCGACTTCAAGCGGCTCCCCGACTCCGTCGACGCGGGCTTCGTGTACGTCTCGGACGTCTACACCGGGGAGTCGGTCCGTCGCCGGCGCGACGGCGACCGCCGGCAGGACACCGACGACTCCTCCGCCGACTTCGAGGTGTTGGCCTCCCCCGAGCCGTTCGAGTAGCGCCGTTCTTTTTGTTGGCTCACCTCCGACGGTGGGGTCGTCCTCAGGACTGAACCCGATCCCAGGAGGACTCGATCATGACCAGAACCACCAACCTCTTCATCGCCCTCGCCCTCGTCACCTCCCTCGCCGGTCCCGCCGTCGCTGGGGATCCCAAGGTGGAGTCGGTGGAAGGGTCCATGCCCAGCCTGCACCAGATCGGCGAGGTCCAGGCGGTGCTCTACGAAGGCGACGCGCTGGACTACGGCGAGGAGGACTCGTACGAAGGCGAGATCGACCCGGAGTGGCTCGCGTGGTCCGCGGCGATGGAGGAGTGCCTGGAGACCGGACTCACCGAGGAGGAGTGCATCGAGATCGTGAGCCCGATCGTCTTCGCTGCCTGCCTCGCGACCGCTCGGGCGAAGAAGAACGCGTGCCTGGACCAGGTGCAGCAGGACTACGAGGACGGCATCATCGGCAGCACGCACCAGGGCGAGGTCGCCTGCGACCTGCGGTACCAGGGCGACATCCTGGACTGCCTCAACCTGCTGTGACGGCGTAGCCGCGCGGCCGCGCGACCCCGCCGAAGGCCCCCCCGCCAGCGTTGTGGCACACTCGCCGTTCGCTGAACGGAGCCGACGTGGCGGATGCCCTCGAGCGCAAACTGGGTCTCGGCCCCGCCTCGGCGGTGGTCGTCGCGAGCATGATCGGCTCGGGGATCTTCACCACCACCGGCCTGCTCGCCGGCTCGGTCTCCTCCCCCGGCGCGCTGCTCGCGATGTGGGCGATCGGCGGCGTCTGGGCGCTCTGCGGGGCGCTCTGCTACGCCGAGCTGGTGGCCGCCCTGCCGCGCAACGGCGGCGAGTACCACCTGCTGTCTCGGGTCTACCACCCCTCGATCGGCTTCCTGGCCGCCTGGATCTCCCTGATCGTGGGCTTCTCGGCCCCCATCGCAGCCACCTCCATCGCGTTCGGCAAGTACGTCACCGCCGTCTCCCCGGGGCTCTCGGGGTCGTGGCTCGCGGCCGGGCTCATCGTGTCGATCACGGCCGTGCACTGCCTCGACGTCGCGCTCGCGGGGCGCATCCACACCGGCCTGGCGGGGCTGAAGGTCCTGATCGTGGCGGCGTTCGTGCTCGGCGGCCTCTCCGGCTTCGACGGCAGCCTGCTCACCGCCCAGGCGACCGACGGGGCCGGCCTGTTCAGCGCCGCGATGACCCCGGCGTTCGCCGTTGGGCTCATCTACGTCTCCTTCTCCTACGCCGGCTGGAACGGCGCGGCCTACATCGCCGGGGAGGTCAAGGAGCCGTCCCGGACGCTGCCGTTGGCGCTGCTCGCGGGCACCGGCGTCGTGATGGTGCTCTACCTCGCCGTCAACGTCGTCTTCCTGTCCAGCGTGCCCATCGCCGAGCTGTCGGGCGTCGTCGAGGTGGGCCACCTCGTCGCCGTCGAGCTGTTCGGGGAGCGGGCCGGGCCGCTGCTGTCGATCGGCATCGCGATCGCCCTCGTGTCGTCCGTCAGCGCGATGGTGATGACCGGTCCGCGCGTCTACCAGGCGGCGGCGGAGGACCACCCGCGGCTCGGCTCCCTGGCGTGGCGCTCGTCGCGGGGCGCGCCGGTGGTCGCCTGCCTGGTGCAGGGCGGGGTCGCCCTGGCGATGGCCCTGACGTCCACGTTCGAGTCGCTGCTGGTGTACGTCGGCGTCACGCTGTCGCTGTCCAGCGGTCTGACCGTGGCGGGCGTCATCGTGCTCCGCATGCGGGAGCCGCAGCTGGAGCGCCCCTACCGGGCGTGGGGCTACCCCGTGACGCCGATCCTGTTCCTCGTCCTGACCACCTGGGTGGTCGTGCACACCTTCACGGAGCGACCGACGTCGGCCCTCGTCGCGGGGCTGACCCTGGCGGTCGCGGTGCCGATCTACCTGCTGGTGCGGGGCAGCCGGTCGGCCAGCTCTTCGGGATAGATGACCAGGGTCGTACCGGCCCACCGCTCGAAGCCGAAGCCGTAGGGCACCACCTCGTAGTCGCCCGAGCCGGCCACGCCGGTCTCCCGGAGCTCGTCGAAGCGATAGCGCTCGGGGAACGCCCCTTCCAGCTCTTCGCGAGAGTGGAAGCCGTCCTCGTTCTTGACGTTCAGCTCCATCACGTAGACGGGCCGGTCGCGCTCGTTCGTCGCCCGCATGCCCTGGAGCGCGAACTTCTCGTACCCCTCGATGTCCATCTTCACGAGGTGGATCTCGTCGATGCCCTGCTCGGCGAAGAGCGCGTCGCCGGGACGGATCGGCAGGTCCTCGCCCTGCTCCTGTTGCCCGTGGTCGGCGGCGAAGCTGCCGGTGCCGAGGTTGTCCTCGGGCGGCTCGAAGAACGGCATCGAACCCTCCTCCGAGCCGACGCCGACGGGGTGGATGACGACGTTGGACAGCTCGTTGATCTCGACCAGGTGGCGGAGCCGGCGCAGCACCGGCGGCCAGGGCTCGATGGCGTGCACCGTCGCGGCGTGCTTCGCCATGTACAGGGTGTGGGAGCCGACGTTGGCGCCCACGTCGACGAACACCGTCTCCCCCGACCACAGCGCGGCCGACGCGTCGGACAGGAACCGCAGCACCTCGTGCTCCCAGGCGCCGAAGTACAGGATCCGCTGGTCGATGAGGTTGCTGGTCTCGCCTTCCCAGGTCATCCCGAAGTAGTCGATCGTGAAGCTGCGGTTCTCCAGGTCCTCGGGGATCTGGCTCCAGTCCCGCACGACCGCCGGCTCGATCTGCCCCTGCAGGCGCTCCAGGTCGGCTTCGTAGGCCGCCTTGTCGCTGCGCATCTGCACCACGAGGGCGCCGCAGACGACGATCGCGAGGAGCGGGACCACCAGGCGGGACGACGAGGACCGGGGCGGCGGGATCGTTCAAGGCGGCTCCGGGGACGGCGAGGGAGGCGACACTTTGCCCTACTGCCAGAGGTCGTAGAAGTGGCCCGACGCAGGTAGCCCGGATGGCGCCTCAGCGGCCGGGTGACGGCACGACGGCCCCGCCGGAGCAGAGGTCGGCCGAGGCGGCGGCCGCCTCACGCGCGGCCGCGCGGCGCCCGGGGGAGTTCGCGAGCTCCGCCGCCCGCGCCAGGTGTTCGGCCGCGCCGCAGGGATCCCCCGCCTTCAGGCGCTCCTGGCCGAGGAGATAGGCCACGTAGTCGTTGTCCCGGCCCAGCTCGACGTGCCGGAGGAGGTTCGCCTCGAAGGTCTTGAAGGTGCGCCCCTCCCCGATGGCCGCGAAGGCCAGCCAGCCGCCGAGCAGCACGGCCCCGGGGGTCGCCCAGCGGCGCTCGCGGTCGTCCTTCGGCCAGGCCAGGGCGAGGAGGGCCGGGACCGCGCAGGAGGCTAGATAGAAGTAGCGGTCGGGATCGCTCACGACGCTGTGGGCGCGCTGGCCGTACAGCAGCCCGGGCACGCACACGAGCCCGAGGGCGGCGGTCCCGATGGCGTAGCGGGGGGCCCGTCGTGCGGCGAGCACGAGCGCCGCGGCGAGCAGGACCAGGCCGATGGACCCGGCCAGGGTCGGCGGATCCGTGGCCGGCCCGGCGGTCCGCAGCACGTCGCCCAGGCCCAGGCCGCGCAGGACGGCCCCCCCGACGCTGAGGGCGAGGGAGATCAGCGAGCCGTCGGCCGGCAGGGACTGCTCCACGCCCGCCGCGGCCCGCAGGTTGAGGAACGAGGCGGCGCCCACGCCGGTCAGCCCGGCGAGCCAGAGCGTGGCGCGCGGTCGCTGGTCGGGGTCCCGAGCGCGCTCGGCGATGAAGCAGGAGGCCAGCAAGGCGGGCAGCGCGACGAGGCTGGTCTCCTTGATGGGCAGAGCGAGCAGGAAGCAGGCCGCCGCGGCGGGCCAGGCGCCGCGGACCGCGAGCAGCAGGGCGCCGAGGACGAGGGTGCTGGAGAGCAGCTCGAAGTGGGCGACGGCCCAGCCGACGGACTCGGCGTGCAGCGGCGAGAGCCCCCACAGCAGGCCGGCCGCCGCGGCGGCCCCGACACGGACCCCCAGCCCCCGCAGCCAGCCGAAGAGGAGGACCGCGGCGAGGCCGTGCAGCAGGACCGAGACCAGGTGCCAGGGCCGGGCGCTGTCGGTGCCGAACAGGGCGCGCTCGGCCGCGTGGGCGAGCACCCCGAGGGGCCGGTAGACGGTGGCGGGAGAGCCGGTGTAGCCGACGGCCGAGTAGCTGTCGGTCGTCCACACGCCGACGGGGTCGACCTGCGCGTCGACGATGAAGACGAAGTCGTCGAAGACGAACTCGGTGGCTGGCACGACCGCGATCGCCCAGACGAGCGCGACGACGGCGAAGACGAGCAGGGCCGCGCGGGGGTCGGCCGCCGGGCGCGCGGGTTCGCTCACGCCGACCCGGGTCGACCGGACGCCCAGGGGGGAGCAGATCGGCGGTTCGTACAGCGTGGGCGCATGTCGGGTTCGCATTGTGTCACGACGGCCTCGCCCTTCGGCCGCTGGGGGGCGGCTCTACTGCTCCCCCAGGAACCCGAGGACGACCTCGTTGAACCGCTCGGCTGCGTCGACCGGCGTCGCGTGGCGCGAGCCTTCGATGACCTCGTGCAGCGCCCCCTCGATCCCGGCGACCAGCTCGTCGGTCAGCCGGGGGTCGAACGTGGCGTCCAGGGAGCCGTTGACCACCAGGGTCGGGCAGCGGATCTCGCCCAGCCGATCGGCCACCTCGTGGGCCAGCACCGCGCGGGTGGCGGCGACGTAGCCGGCCTTGTCGTTGCGCATCCAGCCGGCGCGCACATGGTCGGCGAGGTGCTCCTGGCCCGGGTCGGGGAACAGCCGCTCACCGATCAGGTCGCCGACCTTCTCCATGCTCATCAACGGCACGACCCAGCGTCGCAGCCAGCGCTGCTTGCGGCCGGCCCACGACAGCGGGCGGACCGACGCCGCCGTGGCGACGAGCACCAGCGAGCGCACCCGGTCCGGGGCGAGCAGCGCCAGGTGCTGGGCGACCATGCCCCCCATCGACATGCCGAGCACGTGGGCGGACTCGATCCCGGCCGCGTCCAGCGCGGCGAGCACGTCGCGGGCCATGTCCTCCGTCGAGAAGCCGGGCGGCGTCGTGGCGCTCTTGCCGTGCCCCCGCTGGTCGAAGGCGGTCACCCGGAAGGCTGGCTCGAACGCCGGACGCTGCAGGAACCAGTCGCCCACGTTGGAGCCCAGCCCGTGCAGCAGCACCAGGTCGGGGCCGGTCCCGGCCTGCTCGAAGTACAGCGTCGTGTCGGTCGGCATCGCGGGGCTATAGCACCGGTTGACCTACATCTCGCTTACACCTGACTGATGCCGTTGTCGGTGGGGCTGCCGGGGCGCACCTTGGACGGGATGAGTGCAACTGCGCACACCCCCACCCCCGCCGAGACGCAGGTCGAACAGACGCCCGCGCCGCCCGTGCAGGAGCCGCCGATCCGGGGTTCGCGGATGGCGTCGATCCTCATCGGGAACGACCCCTACGAGCATGGGTCTGCCTGCAGACCTACCATCCGCCCGACGCCGATGGGGAGTACCCGTTGAACCGCCGCATGCCGAGCCTGGGCGGGGGCAGCATCCCCCGCGCCGACGAGCTGCAGGCGCTGACCGGGTCGCAGTACCAGGACCTGCAGTTCGCGTTCGCGCAGTCGATGCAGGAGGGGCGGCCCTGGCGGTCGGAGATCCTGCTGCAGCTGCCCGACGGCTCGCGGCAAACGACGAGCTTCGGCGCGGACTTCGCCGGGGAGAGCTACTGGTTCGACGTGCCGATGCCGGACGGCGCCCGCTGGCGGGTCGACGTCAGCCGCAGCCGCATCACCGTGCAGTCCGACCTGCCGGGTACGTCGGCCATGAACCCGGGCAGCCTGGAGCAGGCGCTGGACATCCTGGTGTTCCAGGACCAGGCGGCCACCTGACCGGGCCTACGGCTTCTCGAGCTCGACGATCGTCGCCTTGACCGACGTCTGCGCGGTGTACGGGCAGCGGCCCGCCTGCGAGGTCACGGTGTTGATGTAGCGGCGCCCCTGCGCCTGCAGCCTGTCCTTGTGGAACGGGACGTAGGCCAGCTCCCCGGTCAGCCGCTCGTTCACCGCGACGGTCATCGCCAGGCCCTGGCCGGTGGACGGATTGACCACCCGCACTCCGTCGCCGTCGGCCAGCCCCCGGGCCGTCGCCGCGGCGGGGGACAGGTACAGCGGGTGCTCGTCCGGCAGGTCCTTGTCCGGCGTCGCCTTGCCGCTGTTGAACGTGTTGACGGCCCAGCGCCGCTTGCCGGGATCGTCCGACAGGGACGACCGGCCCGAGTTGAGGACCAGGCCGACGGGCAGCCGCAGGTCGTCCTCGTCGGGCAGGAAGAACCGGAAGCCGTGGGGCTGCTCGAAGACGTCCCGGAACGGCATCGCGTCCGACTCGTAGTCCAGCACGAACCGGTTCACCCCGACCCCGCCGTAGACGATCGAGTCGCGCTCCAGCAGCTCCTCCCAGGCGATCTCCGAGCCGTCGGCGTGCACGAACCGGCAGTACAGCGGGCCCCTCCGGTCGTCGCCGCCGCGGTGGTAATCCTGGATGCGCGCCCACAGGTGCGGGCGGCTCACCTCACCGTCGACGCGGGGCAGGCCGCCGCCGGCGTCGGTCCCCTCGAACCGGTTCCGCAGGTAGCCCGACTGGGAGTGGAAGCCCAGGTCCGGGTGGATCATGCGGAGCATCGAGTCGGTCCGGATGCGTCGGCTGATCTCCGCCATCGCGTCGTACAGCAGCGTCGCGTCGCTCCGCGTCTCGGGTGGCCGCTCCTTGCGCGGCACCGACATCGTCAGCCGCCACTCGCCGTTCTGATACAGCTTCGGCGCCGCCGCGTGGGGCGGCGTCGGGATGACCAGGTGGGCGTGCTCCAGGCTCCACGGGTCGGGCACCGGGTCGATGACCACCAGCGTGACCTGCGGGTCCTTCAGCTTCTGCAGCCACCGCTCCCGGTCCATCATGTTCGCTTCGAACTGGGTGCCGATCGCGATGATCAGCTCGCGGTCGTAGCGGTTGGCGCTGTCGGAGTAGTCCAGGACCGGCCGGGGCTCGTCCCGCACCGCGAGCTCGTAGCTGTCGTCGGGCAGCCCCATGCGCCGGGCCGCCTCGACCGCGCCGTCGTCCGTCACCGGCACCCGGCCGGGGAAGAACAGCCGGCTGAGCGCCTGCACTTCGGACTCGGCGTTGATCTGGCCGGGGATGCGCAGCGTGCCCCCCGCGGCCGCGCCGTCGGGCTTGAGCCCGTACTTGCCGAGCATCGCCAGCGTGCCGCCCCACAGGCAATGACCGACGGCCCCCTTGGTCTGGCTCATGCCGACCGAGGGGATGTTGATCGGCACCACCTCGGGGTCCGCCAGCCGCTCCGCCATGTGCACGATGGCGGCCCGAATCCGCTCCCCGAAGCGGGGCTCGGGGGCGATGCGGGCGGCGACCTCGGCCGGCGCGAACCGCTCCTCCCGGGCGAGGTCCCGGAAGGCCCGCCAGGACGCGTGGTCGGCGTACGCGTCCAGGAAGCGACCCTCGACCGCGCCCCGGTGGGCCGCGAGCAGCTGGTGGCAGACGCCCAGGGCGAGGTGGGGGTCGCCGCCGGTGCGGATGAGCAGGACGCGCTCCTCGCCCAGCTTCTCCGCCACCTGCTCCGCTGACTCCGTCCACATCACGTCGACGAGGTAGCCGTCGAAACCGCCGTCCCGGCTCATCAGCCGGTGCCACGCGCCGGGGTGGCTGACCCGCCCGTTCCAGCCGTTGAGGAGGAAGAACCGGTCGGGCCCGTCCAGCGCCGCGTCGTACGTCAGGAACGGCCCCTCCTGCCCGGTCAGCATCTCGTTGTGCACCGCGCCGGCGTTCAGGCAGTGCTCGGCGTTGCCGGCGACGTTGCGCACCCCGAGCAGCCGGAACACCTCCTGGGCGGCGAAGATGGTGAAGTAGTCGATCTGGCCGCAGCCGTAGACCAGGACCTGGGTGTCCGGGTCGCGGTGGTCCAGGCACAGGTCGGCCAGGCGGTTGACCGCGGCGCGGTAGTCGATCGAGCGCCGCTTGCCGCTGAACCGGTCCTTGATGCTCGGCTTCGTGTGCAGCGGGTAGAGCGTGCCGGCGTGGCCGGTCGCCAGCTGCAGCTTGGCGCACCCCTTCGTGGGCGAACGGACCCCGACGCGGCCGCCCGACCGGGCCGCGGCGTCGGCGGTCTCGTCGTCGACCTCGCGGACCGCCGGGCCCCGGACCTTGCCGCTGTCCCCCACGCCGCAGTAGCCGCAGCTCAGCCGTCCCTCGTAGTCGTCCGCCCCCGCGCCGTCCGGCAGCAGGTAGGCGGGCACGCCGACGAGGTCGGGGAGGTGGCCGGTGTGGGGGATGGTCGGCAGGTCCGACTGGGGCGGCCCGTGGGCCTGCTTGCGGTCCGCCCAGTCGTCCCGGGAAGACGTGCGTCGCTTCATCGCGGCGGCGGAGCGGGGATCCACCCCTGGCGTCTTCGGCGGCGGGGTCGGGGGCCGCGGGGGGGGCGCCGCGGGGGTCGGGGGGGAGGGTCGTCCGCGGCTCAGGATCCGCTTCGCGCCCCGCTTGAGCAGTCGGCGCGCGAGCCCGCCGCTCGCCCGGCCCGGTCGTCCGTCGCCGGGACGGGTCGGTTCGTCGACCTTGACGTCATCCCGGTCGGGGAAGAGCGATGGGACCCTCGTGCTCACAGCGCAGCAGGATAGCCGCCGGAACCCAGAACGCAGACGACGCACCCGAGCCGGCCCGACTCGAACGCGTCGCCTGTTCTCCCCCCGGGCGCTGACCCGACCCGAAATGGCACAACGGGGCGGGTCGAGGGGGAGGGTTCTGGCTCTTATGCTCCTCGGCGAGAGTTGCGGCAGCGACTCGAGACCAGCCCAAGGGTGGACAGGACAAGGAAGCCGAGCAGAGGAGAGCCGGAGTCTCCGGTGGAGTTGCAGGCCATGCGGGCGCCACCACGGCTCCCGCTTCGGCCGCCACCGTCGTCGTCGTCATCGTCGTCGTCGGTGGCGTCATCATCATCGTCGTCGTCGTCGTCGGACGCGTCGTCATCGTCGTCGTCGTCGTCGTCGTCGTCGTCGTCGGTGGCGTCGTCGTC